>JAGWYY010000060.1 GCA_018969105.1 Acidobacteriota bacterium
CGCTGTCGGGCGTGGGCGACAGGCCCTTCAGGGAGTCGTTCCTGGATATCTCGCGCGATCTCGGCGGGCTCGGCGCCGACTGGCTCATCGCGAAGTTCGCGCGGGGCGCCGGCGAGGTGCTCGGGAAGCTGCTGGGCGGATGACAACCATCGGAGCAAGGGGGTTCGAGGTGATGGATGCGGTTTCGGCACGCGTGCACGCGTGGGCGCTGCACTCCTGGTGGCGGGCGAGGGAGACCCGCGGCCAGGGCACCGTGGAGTACGTGGGGATGGTGGTGATGGTCACCCTGCTGGTGGCCGCCGTGGCCGTGGCGGCCAAGGGGTGGGCGCCCGACATCGGCAACGCGCTGAAGAAGGCGCTCACCGGCGCGGTGAACCACCTCACCGACGGCTTCGGATGACCGGACGGCGCCGCGGTGGGGTTCCCGTGGCCGGCCTGCGTGCCGGGCCTAGGGGATGATCACCGCGGCGCCCTCCACCTCGCCGGTGGCGATGCGCTGCAGCGCGCGGTTGGCATCGGGCAGGGCGTGCTCCTCCACGGCGGTCACCACCGGGATCTCCGCGGCCAGCGCCAGGTAGTCGCGGGCGTCGTGGCGCGTGACGTTGGCCACCGAGCGGATCGAGCGCTCCCACCACAGGTCGGCGTAGTCCATCTCGGGCAGGCGATCGAGGTGGATGGCATTGATGGCCACGGTGCCGCCGCGATCGAGCGCGCGCACGGCGTGCGCCACCACGTCGCCGGATGGCGCGAAGGTGACCACCAGGTCGAGCGGGAACGGCGGCGGCTCGTCGTAGCCCCCCGCCCATTCGGCGCCCAGCGACAGCGCGCGCCGGCGCTCGGCATCCGATCGCGTGGCCACGGCGATGCGGCAGCCCATGTGGCGCGCCACCTGTATGGCCTGGAGGGCGCTGGCGCCGAAGCCGAACAACCCCACGCGGGCACCTGGGGTGATGCCCGCCACCCGCAGGGCGCGGAAGCCGATGACCCCTCCGCAGAGCAGCGGGGCGAGGTCGCGGTCGGCAGGGCCCTCGGGCAGCGGCACCACCACGTCGGCCCGCGCCGATACCAGCTCGGCGAATCCGCCGTGGCGATCCCAGCCGGTGAAGGTGGCGTGCTCGCAGAGGTTCTCGCGCCCGGACAGGCAGAACGCGCACTCGCCGCACGTGCCGGCGAGCCAGGTGAGGCCGGCGCGGTCGCCCTCCGACCATTCGTCCACGCCCGGGCCCACGGCCTCGATGCGCCCCGCCACCTGATGCCCGGGGATCACCGGCAGCATGCGGGGGCGCACGTCGCCCTCGCAGATCTGCAGGTCGGTGCGGCAGGCCGCGCACGCGCCCACGCGGATGAGCACCTCGCCGGGGCCGGGCTCGGGGTCGGGGACGGCTGTGAGCCGCAGGGGGCCGGTGTGGATGCCCGAGTTCGCCGTCAGCACCATCGCGCGCATATGCTCAGAGCGTGGCAGGTATCGAGGTGATCCGCGCACCGGACGCGCCGCTCGGCGGCGGGGATCCCACGCGCCGGTACGCGCTGCGCGCCGGGGGCGCCGCCCTGATGCCCGGGCTCACGCGCCCCGAGGCCGAGGCCGCCGTGGGATGGCTGGTCGACGTGCCCGTGGCCGACCTCTCGCTGGCGCTGGCCGAGGTGACGCTGCCCGTGCTGCTGAGCGATGGCGCGGGCCCGCACCTGCTGGGCGCCGACGGCGCGCTGGTGCTGGTGCTCGCCGCGCATCCGCGGCTCGCGGGCATGCACGTGGCCATGGGCGCGCCGTCACCCGGCCACGCCGTGGGCGCCGTGCGCCCGCTGCGCGATGGCGGCTGGGTGTGGATGGCCCGCGCCGAGGTGGCCGATGACCGCCGCGTGGCAGCACTGGACGCGCTCGATGCGGTGGCGGATGCCGCGGCACTCGCGGCCTGGGCGGATGAGTGGGCCGGGGCCATCCCTACTCTTGGGGCGTGAGCGAGTACGTCATCCGCTTCACGGCCGTGAACCCCGACGAGCTCGATGTCGCGGCCACCGGCCGGCTTGAGGGGGCCGCGCAGGCGATTCCCGGCATGCAGCCGCGCGGCCGGGTGCTGGTGGATCCCCTGACCCGTCGCATCGAGGCGGAGTTCGCGATCGACGTGGGGCAGGCGATGGCCGAGGCCGCGCGTGATGGCGGCAGGCTGGCGAAGGAGATCCTGCTCGCCGCGCGCATGCCGGATGCCCGCCTCGTGGAGATGAGCGTGCGCATGGGGGACTCCAGCAGCACGGACTGACACCGGGACGGTGGTCCATCCGGTGCGGGGCTTTCGCCCCAGCGGCCGTTCCCCCGAATCAGCGCCATGGAGGACCAACCCGAACCCGGATGTCAGGATCCGTACTGCCCCTTGAAGGTACGACCCGGCGGGTGCGGGGGCATCCGGGGATGCCCCCTTCGTGTTGCGGGTTTCCCGCAATGCCGTTCTCTGCCCCCCGGGCTCCTGCGCGCGCCACAATCCACCTGTGAGCGCAGATGCGACCACCATCATGTGGTTTCGCCGCGATCTTCGCGTGGACGACCACCCCGCCCTTGCCGCCGCCGCCGCACGCGGGCGCATGGTGGCGCTGTGGGTGGCGGACCCCGCGCTGCTGCACGCGCCGCATCACCGCGCGCCCGTGCGCCTGAGGTTCCTGCGGGCGTGCCTCGAGGCCCTTGATGCGGAGCTGGCCGACCGCGGCGTGCGGCTGGTGGTGCGCTCGGGCGACCCCGCGGATGTGCTTCCCGCCGTGGCGCGGGAGGCGGGCGCCGACCTGGTGGTGGCCACCGCGGATGTCACGCCGTACTCGCGCCGGCGCGACGACGGCGTGCGCGCCGCGCTCGGCGAGGAGGAGGTGGGCTTCGAGTGCATCGGCGGCCCGTGGCGCGTGGCCCCCGGCGACCTCGCGGGCTCCAAGGGAACCGGGTACCTGGTGTACACGCCGTTCTGGCGCGCCTGGGAGCAGGTGCCGGTGGACTCCCGCATCGCGCCGCCCGAGGTGCTCGACGGCCCCGTGCTGGCGTCGGAGGGGCTCGACATGCTGCCGGCCGGCGATGCGCCGATCGCCGCGGGGCCCCGGGCCGCCCGGGAGCGCCTCGAGGAGTTCATACGCAGCGGGGCCGTGGATCGCTACGGGGACGACCGGGACATGGTGGCCGACGACGGCACCTCGCATCTCTCGGCCGACCTGCGCATGGGCGTGCTCTCGCCGGCGCAGGTGGGGCGCGCGATCGGGGCCGGGAAGGGCCTGCGCGCCTCGCGGGTGCCGTTCTGGCGGCAGATCGCCTGGCGCGACTTCTACGCGCACCACATGGCGCGGCACCCCGAGGTGGCCGGGGCGGCGCTCAAGCCGGCCTACCGCGCCATGGAGTGGGACGACGACCCCGTGCTGCTGGAGGCATGGCGCGAGGGACGCACGGGGTTCCCGCTGTGCGATGCCGGCATGCGGCAGATGCGCGCGACCGGCTGGATGCACAATCGCGCGCGCATGGTGGCCGCCAGCGTGCTCGTGAAGGACCTGCTCGTGGACTGGCGCCACGGCGAGGCCGAGTTCATGCGCCGCCTCGTGGACGGTGACCCGGCCAACAACAACGGTGGCTGGCAGTGGACGGCCGGCACCGGCACGGATGCCGCGCCGTACTTCCGCGTGTTCAATCCCGTGCTGCAGGCCAAGCGCTTCGACCCCACCGGTGCCTACGTGCGCCGCTGGGTGCCCGAGCTGAAGGACGTTCCCGACCGCTTCATCCACGAGCCCTGGCGCATGGATGAGGCCACCCAGGAGGAGGCAGGCTGCGTGATCGGCCGTGACTACCCGGCACCGGTGGTGGAGCATGCGATCCGCCGCGACGAGGCCATCGCCCGGTACAAGGACGCCGATGCGCGCCATGCCGCGGAGCTGGAGGCCGCCGCATGAGCCGCCGCGTGCTGGTGACGGGTGCGACGGGCTACGTGGGCGGACGCCTGCTGCACCGCCTCGAGGAGCGCGGCGACGACATCACGTGCCTCGCGCGCACCCCTGACAACCTCGAGCCGCGCTGCCTGCCCACCACGCGCATCGTGAAGGGCGACGTGATCACGGGCGAGGGGCTCGACGAGGCCATGGCCGGGGTGGAGGTGGCGTACTTCCTCGTGCACTCCATGGGCGCCGCCGGCAACTACCACCGCGCCGAGCGCGAAGCGGCGCGCAACTTCCTCGCGGCGGCCGAGCGCGCGGGCGTGCAGCGCATCGTGTACCTCGGCGCGCTGGGGCGCGGGAAGCACATGTCGAAGCACCTCGAGAGCCGCCAGGAGGTCGGGCGCATCCTGCGGTCGGGCTCGGTGCCCACGATCGAGTTCCGGTCGTCGGTGATCATCGGATCGGGCAGCCTGTCGTTCGAGATGGTGCGCGCCCTGGTGGACCGCCTGCCGGTGATGGTGTGGCCCAAGTGGGTGGACACGCCCACGCAGCCGATCGGCGTCGAGGACGTCATCGACTACCTCGTGGAGGCCTCGGAGATCCCGCTCGACCACAGCGAGGTGGTGGAGATCGGCGGCACCGACCAGGTGTCGTACGGGCAGCTGCTCATCGAGTACGGCCATGCGCGCGGCCTGCGGCGGTTCTTCATCCGCGTTCCGGTGCTCACCCCGCGCCTCTCGAGCCTGTGGCTCGGGCTGGTGACCCCCGTGTATGCCCGGGTGGGCCGCGAGCTGGTGGACGGCCTGCGCGCGGAGACCATCGTCACCACCGACGTCGCCGAGCGGATGTTCTCGGTGAAGCCGATGGGCATGCGCGAGCAGATCGACCGGGCGCTCGCGAACGAGGATCGCGAGTTCGCCGAGACCAAGTGGTCGGACGCCGTGTCGTCGCGCGGGCAATCGCGCATGCGCTGGGGCGGGGCCCGGAAGGGCAACCGGCTGGTGGACTCGCGATCGGCGTTCGTGCCGGTGCCGCCGGATGTGGCGTTCAGGCCCATCCAGCGCATCGGGGGCGACAGCGGCTGGTACCACGCCGACTGGATCTGGGACATCCGCGGGGCGCTCGACCTGCCGTTCGGCGGGGCCGGGACCCGTCGCGGTCGCCGCGATCCCGTGCACGTGGCCGTGGGCGACACCATCGACTTCTGGCGGGTGGAGGAGGTGCAGCCCGGCCACCTACTGCGGATGAAGGCCGAGATGGCGCTGCCCGGCCGCGCGTGGCTGCAGTATGAGGTGCGCGAGGTGCCGTCCGGATCGATGATCCACCAGACCGCGCTGTTCGACCCGGTCGGCGTGCTGGGGCGTGCCTACTGGTACGCCATGTGGCCGTTCCACCAGTACGTGTTCGGTGGCACGCTGCGCAGCATCTGCCGCCTGGCCCGCGAGGAGGACCGGGCGCGCGGCGAGGCCGCGCCCGTCCGATGAGGATCGCCATCATCGGCGCCGGCATCGCGGGCCTGGTGGCCGCGCGCGACCTGGTGGACGCCGGGCACGAGGTGGTGGTGTTCGAGAAGAGCCGGGGCATGGGGGGCCGCATGGCGGCGCGCCGGGCCGACGGCGACGCCGTGGTGGATCACGGGCTGCCGGTGCTCGACGTTCCCCGCGATGGCGTGCTGGCGGGCTTCGTGGTGGACCTCGCGACCGATGACCTCGTGGAGGTGGACGCCCCGGGCGAGCCCGTGCCGGGTCGCTCGACCGACGGCGCCCCGCAGCTCGCGTGGGCATCGGGCATGACGCGCCTGCCCAAGGCGATGGCGCACGGGCTCGAGGTGGTCACGGCCACGCGGGTGGGGGCGATCCGTGCCGACGGCGACCTGCTCGAGGTGGCGCAGGACCAGGGCAACACCCTGGGCACCTACGACTGGGTCGTGGTGACCGCCCCTGGTGCCCAGGCGGCCGACCTGCTCGACCACAGCCCGCGCGGCGCGGTGCGCGCGGCCGACATGCGCGCGGTGGCCTACGACATGGCCGTGATGGTGCTCGCGGGGGTGGCGGTGGATCCCCCCGGGTGGTTCGCCCACCGCCCGCTCACCGGGCCCATCGCCTACATCACGAACGAGGCGGCCAAGGATCGTCCTCCGGTGGACGGCGTGGCGTCGTTCGTGGTGCGCCTGTCGGCCGACGTGAGCGAGGACCTCATGGAGGCATCCGACGCGGCGGTGCTGGCCGTGGCGCTGCCCGCCCTTGCGAAGGTGCTGGGCAAGCCCGCCGCCAAGCCCGCCTGGACCCAGGTGAAGCGCTGGCGCTACAGCACCACGCGCGACCGGCTCGACCAGCAGGCGCTGAATCCGGAGGGCGTGCGCGTGCTGGTGGCGGGGGACGCCGTGGCGGCGGGCCCGCGCATGGAGGACGTCGCGGCCACCGGTCGGTGGGCCGCGCGCCGCATCCTGGGCTCCTAGGCCTGGTCGTCCTCCGGGACGATCTCCGCCTCGGCCACCTCGATCACCTCGTCCACCTCCACCTCGCCGTCGGCCGTCTCGGTGATGGTGATGGTGTCGGTGACCTCCACGATGTCGATCCCCTCGTCGGTGACCACGGCCTCGACGACGTCGATGGCGTCGGTTACCTGGATGCCCTCGGTGGTCTCGACCGCCGTGACCACCTCGGTGACGTCGGTGAACACCGTGCCGGCGGCGGTCTCGGTGACCTCGATGACCTCCTCCACCTCCACCTCGGCGGCGATCACCTCGGGGCCGGCCCCGGCGGGTGCAGCGGGCTCCGCCTTCTTGCGCGGTGACGGCGCCTTCGCGGCCTTCGTGGCCTCGGCGGGCACGGAGCGGCTGGCCTCGCGGCGGGCCAGCATGTCGCGGGCCTCGCGCAGCTTGCGCACGCGCTTGCGGCTCTCCACTGCCCGGGCCTCGGCGGCGGCCTTGCGCTCGAGCGCGGCGTCGTACTCGGCGCGGATCTCCGGGTCGTTCACGAGCGCGCGCTCCGCCCAGGCGATCCAGTGCATCTCGGCCTCGCGGTCGCGGTGCTTCATGGGGGTCTCCTCGACCCACTCGGTGCGACGGGCGATTGCGGCCCGGATCTCGTCGTCGCCCGCATCCCGCGGGACGTCCAGCATCTCGTAGAGATCGCGCTCCATGAGCGCCTGCACCAGCGCCGCGCGCTTGGGGTCAACCGTTGCCATGCTCGCTCCTAGGCCTTCGTGGTGAACGACACGCTACCGGCTGGCCGGCTCTTCACGGTGAACTTGCTCCGGCACGGCGTGCGCTTGCTGCCCTTGCACAACACGTACGCCTGCACCTGCCCGGTGACCCGGTAGGTGGTGCGCGGCCTGAGCCCACCAGCCTTCGCCGACACCTTCCGCGGCAGGCGGCTGGTGCTCCACGGCGTGGTGAACACCCTGCGCCCGATCGTGAACACCAGGCGCGACTTCTGGCCCGATGCGTTCTGCACGAACCCATTGAGCTGGGCGCTGGTACGCGTGATCTTGGTGGCCTTTGCCACCTGGCCCTCGGCGCGCACGTTGTAGCTGTTCTGCGCCATGGCCGGCGAGGCGATGGCGGCGCCCGCGAGGCCGATCACGAGTGCGCGACGGGTGCTGCTGCTGGTCCATCCCACGAAGAGGTGCCCTCCGGTCGAGTCCGGGGCGGCATGCTAGGTGAGCCGGGCGGGGGTGGGTCCGGCCGTGGGCGGGCGGAACGTCCCTCTGGCGATTCCGGCGATGGCCGCGCTCAGGCGCGGGGCAGCATGACGGCGATCCACGCAGTGCCGAGGGCGACGAGCACCGCGACGGCGATGGTGACGCCCTGGAACGACAGCGCCAGGTGGAGCCCGCCGCCGATGAGGGGGCCGAGCGTGTAGCCGGCCGAGTACACCACCACCATCGCGGCGGCGCTGAGGCCGTACGAGCCGGCATGGCCCATGTCGTCGACGGCCTCGGTGAACAGCGGGCCTGCCGGGGCGGCGAGGATCGCCGCGCCGCCGAGGCAGGCGGCGAACGCCAGGGTGACCCACCATGGCGGGCCAAGGGCCACGAACGGCAGCGCAACGGCCGTGACGATGCCGCCCACGATGAGGGGGAGCCGGCGTCCGGCGCGGTCGGACCACCAGCCCCCGAGGGGTGAGCCGAGGAAGAGTGCCGCGGTGCCGAGGGCGAGCACCAGGCCGATGCCGCTCGACGACAGCCCGAGGCGCTCCGAGAGATCGAGTGGCAGCAGCGGCTCGAGCATGGCCTCGACGATGGCCAGCAGCATCAGCGCGAGCGCGCCGGCCCGGGCGCCCTTCGAGCGGGCCACGCTGCGCAGCCCGGCGAGCACCGACGGCGCGGTGGCCGACGGGCGGGCGGTCTCGGGCACCAGGGCCACGCACAGGGCCAGCAGCAGCGGGACGATCGCGATGACGAGGAAGGTCTCGCGCACGCCCACGGCATCGATGAGCACGCCCGAGATCAAGGGTCCGAGCAGGCCGACGCCGCCGCCGGCGGTCTCGGCCAGGCCCAGGCGGAAGCCCAGCTGGTTGGTGGGGTAGACGTCGCTCACGGCCGCGAGCGCCCCCGTCCACGTGAGGGCGGCGGCCCCGCCCTGCACGGCGCGGGCGATCGCCAGCGTGACGGGTTCGCTGGTGAACGCGAAGGCCACTCCCGACAGGGCCAGCAGCACGGCGCCGGCGGCCAGTGCCTTGCGGCGCCCGGCCCTGTCCACCCAGCGCGGCAGGAAGAGCGCGACGATGAGCTGCGCCACCGGGAACGCCGCGAATATGAGGGCCACCTCGGTGTCGGAGAGGCCCATCTGCTGCTGGTACACCGGCAGCGCCGGGACGATGGCGCTGAACATCAGGGTGTCCACGGCGATGGCCGCCGTGGCGAGGGCGAATACCCGCGTGCGCGAGGGATGCGGTGCGCGCTGGCTCACGTGGTCCACGGTACCCGGCGGGGGTGCCGCACGCGCGGCCATGAGGGCCCGCACCTGTCACCATGCAGCCCATGCCAGGAAGCCTCAGCATCACGCCGCCCGATCCGCCGCTTCGCGACCCCATCGTGGTGGCCGCGTTCCGCGGGTGGAACGACGCCGCCAGCGCGGCATCCACGACCATCGCCACGATCGCCGCTCAGCGGCACGCCGAGCAGATCGGCACGGTGGACCCCGAGGACTTCTACGACTTCCAGGTGACCCGGCCGATCATCGACCTCACCGGGGACGACCCGTCGCTCACGTGGCCCGAGGTGGAGATCATGGCCGCGCGGTGCCCCGACGCCCACCGCGACCTCGTGCTCGTGGTGGGCGGGGAGCCATCGATGCGCTGGCCCACCTTCTGCCGGCTGCTGCTCGACGGCGTGGAGGCCCTTGGGGCGCGCCGCTTCATCACCCTGGGCGCGCTGCTGGCCGACGTGCCGCACACGCGTGAGGTGAGCCTCACCGTGATGACCACGCAGGAGGGCCTGGTGCATGGCATGGACACGCGTCCGCCCGGCTACCGCGGTCCCACGGGCATCGTCGGAGTGCTGCACCTGCTGGCCGCCGAGCGCGGCCTCGAGGCGGTGTCGCTCTGGGCGCCCACCTCGCACTACGCCGCGGGCGTGGTGAACCACAAGGCCGAGCTGGCGCTGGTGGAGGGCGTGGCGTCGGTCACCGGCGTGCCCATCGACACCACCGACGTGCGCGCCAACGCGCGGGAGTTCGAGGAGCAGGTGGACCAGGTGGTGGCCGGCGACCCCCGCCTGCAGCAGCTGGTGGAGCAGCTCGAGCAGGCGAGCGACGAGGACGAGCCCGTGGACTTCGAGGAGGGCGACCTGCCCTCCGGCGACGAGCTCGTGGCCGAGCTCGAGCGGTTCCTGCGCGAGCGGCAGGATCCCCCGCCGCCGCAGGGCATCTAGCCGCGCGCCGGGGTGACGTGAGCGCTGCGGGGCGCTAGAAGGCGCCCCGGCTCACGCAGGCGTTCCACAGCGCGCAGTCGCCGCATCGCGGACTGCGCGCGGGGCATACCTCGCGCCCGTGCATTATGAGCCGCAGGCCCGTGTCGGCCCACATGTCGCGCGGCCAGACCTCCTTGAGGTCGGCCTCCACCTTCACCGGGTCGTCGGAGTCGGTGAGCCCAAGGCGCCGCGCGAGGCGCAGCACGTGGGTGTCCACGGCGATCGCCGGCTCGTCGAACCAGTGGCCCAGCAGCACGCTGGCGGTCTTGCGCCCGACGCCCGGCAGCGTCACCAGGTCGTCCATCGTGGTGGGCATCTCGCCGCCGAAGCGCTGCTCGATGGCGGTGGCCATGCCGATGAGCGATTTCGCCTTGGCGTGGAAGAAGCCGGTGGGCCGGATGATCTCCTCGAGGTCCGCGACGTCGGCGCCCGCCATGGCGGCCGGGGTGGGGTAGCGCGCGAAGAGCGCGGGCGTGACGGTGTTGACCATCTTGTCGGTGCACTGCGCGGAGAGGATCGTGGCGGCGAGCAGCTCGAACTCGTTGTGGTGGTCGAGCGGCACCGGCACCACGGGGCGCTCCTCCGCGAGGATCTCCGCCACCGCGCGCCCGCGCCCCTTGCGCGATCGCGGCCGGCGCTCGCGCGCGGGGGTGGGGGGGCGTGGGGCCACAGGCGCCTGCCGGCGCCTACACGCCCATGACGGCCGTGACGCGCTGGTCCTCGATGGCCTGCTCGAGGGCCGCGTGGTCGGCCGTGGCCTGGGCGGCGTAGTCGCGTGCGAAGTCGGCCATGGCGTCGTCGAACTGCGTGCCGGTACCCAGGTAGCCGGAGATCACGCAGGCATCGCCCGAGCGCGCATGCGCGTGGGCCAGCGTGCCTCCGCACAGGGCCGCGTATTCGGCCAGCGTGGCCGCGGTCATCAAGGCGACGTCCGCCGACCCCTTCATGTCGCGCAGCTGGCGCACGTAGTACTGGCGGCGGTTCACGCCCGTGTACCACCCGAGGAAGATGTCGCTGGCGGCCTGCATGAGGCGCTGCCCCGCCACCACGCGCTCTCCCTGATGGCGGTACGGGCTCGCGCCGGCGTAGGGCGCCAGCACCGACGCCCGCGCCTCCTTCATCTGCAGGAAGAGCGGGTCGCCGGCGTCGCGCCCCAGCAGCAGCGCGATGCGGGCATCCATGCCCACCGATCCCACGCCCACCACCTTCCGCGCGGTGTCGACGAAGGTGTAGCGGTCGAAGATGTGCTTGCGGTCGTCGGCCAGCGTGGCCCGGTACCGCGCGCTGATGGTGGCCACCAGTTCCGGCGGGTCGAGCGGGAGCATCACGTGCTGCACCAGCGGCGGCTGGTCCTTGATGCGCACCTTGCCGTCGGTGGTGACGGTGCCGAGCTTCCCGAGCGCCTGCAGGTTGCCCCGCTTCTCCGTCCTGCTCACGTTCTTCGCGAACCGCTTGCGCTGTGCGGGGTCGGCGATGAGGCCCTCGATCGTCGACACGTCGACGCGGGCGTACCAGATCTCCAGGTCGGTCAGGCGCGACAGGGAGTCCATGCCCTCCCGGTACCGGCGCGCGCCGGCCAGCACTGCGGCGCGCGCCTGCTTCGCCGTGAACCCGTTATCGAGCGCCGCCACGTGGATGCTCGCGGCGAGGCGCTTGACGTCCCACTCGAACGGCGCCTCGAGGGTCTCGTCGAAGTCGTTCACGTCGAACACCAGGTTGCGCTCGGGCGTGGCGTAGGCGCCGAAGTTGAGGAGGTGGCAGTCGCCGCAGCACTGCACCCGGATGCCCGTGGTGGGCTGCGCCGCGATGTCACGCGCCATCACCGCGGCCGCGCCGCGCAGGAAGGTGAAGGGCGATACCGACATGCGCCCATAGCGGATGGGCACGAGCTCGGGGATGCGCACGCGGTCCTGGGCGGCCAGCACCTTGAGGGGGTCGAAGCGCCGGGCCGGGGGGTCGAACCCCGCCAGTGCCGATCGCGGCGTCACCTT
>JAGWYY010000186.1 GCA_018969105.1 Acidobacteriota bacterium
TCGATGCGCGCCGCGTCATCCTCGCCCTCCTCGGCGAGTGCCGACGCCGTGGAGAGCGCCCGCGACAGCACCAGGGCGGCGGCGCGGTCGTCGGGGCCCAGGTAGGCGTTGCGGCTGCTCATCGCCAGCCCGTCGTCCTCGCGGACGATGGGGGCGACGATCATCTCGATGTCGTCCAGGTGCAGGTCGGCCATCAGCCGGCGGATCACCGCCACCTGCTGGGCGTCCTTCTGCCCGAACACCACGCGGTCGGGCCGCACGGCGGTGAGCAGCTTGGCCACGACGGTGGCAACACCGGCGAAGTGGTGCGGACGGCTTGCACCCTCGAGCACCTCGGCGGGCCCGCCGATGGTGATCTCCGTGGCGTAGCCGCCCGGGTAGACGTCCTCCACCGACGGCGCCCACACCAGGTCGGCACCGGCACCGGCAGCCAGCTCCAGGTCGCGGTCCTCGTCGCGCGGGTATGCCGCGAGGTCCTCGGTGGGCGCGAACTGCGTGGGGTTCACGAAGAGCGACACCGCCACGGCGCTTCCGCCCTCCGCGGCGCGGCGCATGAGGGAGAGATGCCCCTCGTGGAATGCGCCCATGGTGGGCACGAGCGTCACCGACCCGTGCGCGGCGCGCAGCGCGTCGACGGCGGCGCGCAGTTCGGGCACCGTGCGGACCACGTCGGGGCGCGGCCGGGAATCGTGGGATGGCGACTGGGTCTGGGTCATGTACGACTGGCGCAGCACGACGCGCCCGCACGAGATGGCGGGCATCGCCGAACCGGACTCGCTCCAGTCCCCGAGGCGGGGTACCGGGCTTGGCGCCGAATTCGGATGGGGCAATCTAGCCCGCGGGGCACCCGTGTAACAAGGCCTTGCGGCGGGCGATCCGGGCGTCCGGGGTCGCTTATAGCGTGGGGCATTGATGAGCGATGCCGCGGTCCGCGCCCAAGCGCTGGAGAGGCTGGCCGAGCACCTTCGCGGGTGCACGCGCTGCCCCCTGTCCGAGGGGCGCACCACGGTGGTGGTGGGAGCGGGTGATCCGGACGCCGACCTGCTGTTCGTGGGGGAGGCACCGGGGGCCAACGAGGACCGCACCGGACTGCCGTTCGTGGGCCAGGCGGGCAAGTTGCTCGACGAGCTCCTGGCGGGTATCGGCATGACGCGCGACCAGGCGTTCATCGCGAACGTGCTCAAATGCCGGCCGCCCGGCAACCGCGATCCGCGCCCCGACGAGATCGACGCCTGCCGCGGCTACCTCGAGGAGCAGGTGGCGCTCATCCGCCCCCGCGTGGTGTGCACCCTCGGCAACTTCGCCACCAAGCTGCTCTCCGGACGGCCGGACGGCATCAGCACGGTGCATGGGCAGCCCATGCCCATCGCGTTCGCGGGAGTGCCGGTCATCCTCTATCCCGTCTATCACCCGGCGGCCGCCCTCTACACGCGCGCCATGCTGGGCACCCTGCAGGATGACTTCGCCCGGCTGCCGGCCCTGATGGCCGGTGCCTACCCGGATGGGGCCGGGTCCGACGGCGCGGGTACCGACGACGCGCCGTCGCCCTCCATCGCCGCGCCGGTGCAGGGAGAACCCGATGCCGCCACCCGGCAACTCGGGCTCTTCTGATGACCGTGGAGTTCGTGAGCGAGGGTCCGGGTGACACCGAGGACCTCGGCGCGGGGCTCGCCGGCCTGCTCGCACCCGGGGATGTCGTGGTGCTGCGGGGCGATCTCGGGGCGGGCAAGACCACCCTCGTGCGCGCTGCCGCCCGCGCCCTCGGCGTGGAGGGGCCGGTCACCAGCCCCACGTTCGCGATCGCCAATTCCTACGCGGGGCGCATCCCCGTTGCGCACCTCGACGCCTGGCGCCTGGGCGACCC
>JAGWYY010000061.1 GCA_018969105.1 Acidobacteriota bacterium
CAGCAGCCGGGGAAGGTGGGCTCTCCCACCAGCACGAGGGCGTCGAGCGGGTCGCCGTCCTCGGCCAGCGTGCCCTCGATGTAGCCGTAGTCGGCCGGGTAGCGCATGGCAGTGAAGAGCATGCGGTCGAGCATGATGCGACCTGTCTCGTCGTCGCGCTCGTACTTGTTGCGCGATCCCCCGGGGATCTCGATCTGCACCATCACATCGTCACGGTTCGGCATGGGCCCACTGTGCCAGCCGCCGCGCCGCGACGTCCTGCGGCCGGCGCGTCGAGCGCGGCGGCGATGCACCCGTTGGCCCCGGCGTCGCCGGACCCCGGAGCGCGGGCCACCGGCTGGCCGTGCCCTACGATCACCGCATGCCGTCCCGGCCGTCACGACGCAGGTCCCCCCTCGCGGTGCTCATCGCCCTCGGCACCGCCGTGGCAGGCACGCTTGCCGTGGTGGTGGCCGCCGTCGCGGGTGGGGCCGTCACGGGCGCCGAGCTGCTGCCCGACCTGCGCCAGGAGGTTCCCACGCAGGTGGCGATCCGCCGCAAGCACGGGCACCCGGTGCTGGTGTTCCGCTCGGCCGTGGCCAACGTGGGGCAGGGGCCGCTCACGCTGAACGGCCGGCGCTCGCGCGGCCAGCGCCTGATGGACGTGAAGCAGGAGCTCCGGCGCCCCGACGGCTCGGTGGTGCAGGTGCCGATCAGCGCGCGCATGATCTACCAGCCCGGGTGGCACCACCACTGGCACGTGCAGGCCTTCGACCGCTTCGACCTGCGCGACCCTGCCACCGGCGCCCGCGTGGCGCTGTCGAACAAGGTGGGCTTCTGCCTCGGAGGGCGCTACCAGGTGGACCCCCCGGTGCCGGGCACGCCGTCCATGCCGGCGATCAACCACAACTGCGGCCGCTCGCTGCCGGGCCTCATGCGCATGCGCATGGGCATCGACATCGGCTACGCCGATGACTACGCGGCGTTCGTGGAGTTCCAGTACATCGACCTCACGGGCGTGGCCCCCGGGCGCTACCTGCTGGCGCACCAGGCCGACCCGGACGGCCACCTGCTGGTGGGAGACCGCTCGGACGACACCGCCTACGCGCTCATCGACCTCACGGCGCCCGCCCGCCGCGGCGGCCTGCCCGGGGTGGCGGTGGTGGCCACATCGGTGGGAACGCCGCCCGCGGCGCCCGGTTCGTGATCGCTTTGTAAGCATTTCGCCTGCCCCCATTTAGGAGGGCCTGCGAACCCCCCCGAATGGGCAGTGCAGGCGGGACGATGGGGTGGTGAGGACCTCCCTGACAGCCCCGCTCGCCGCGGCGGCCATCGCCGCCGCCGCCATCGCCGCGCCCGCCGCGATGGCCGGCACCACGGGCGCGTCGTGCAGCACGTCGTACGTCACCTACGGCGCCACCACCGACGCCGTCAGCTTCAGCTGGGCCCTCGGCAGCACCCTGCTGCAGAACGGCACGGCCCGCGTGCAGGTGATGCCCGTGGGCGGCAGCACCTTCATCACGCTGAGCACCACCACGGTGCGCACGTCGGGCGCGCGCACGGCGGCCACCACCGTGGCCGCACCCACGTACCTCTCGGCCGGGCAGTACGTGTGGCGGGTGCACGTGACCGAGTGGGACAACACGACGTTCGCGTGCAACGGGGCCTCGTTCCAGGTGACGCGCCTGCCGTCGCCATCGCTGTCGCTCTCCGGATGGGGCATCACGTCCGATGGGTGGCGCCGGCCCGGGGCAGGGCAGTCGGTCACCGTGACCGCCGCACCCGGTGACACCGCCTCGGGCACGGGCCTCGTGCGGTTCCAGTACGTCGACGGCACGTGGAGCACCTACCGGGCGTCGCCGGCGGCGATTCCCACGAGCGACGTGGTGGCGGTGCAGGCCTACCGGCGCTCCACCACCTACATGAGCGGGTCGCCGGTAACGATGCCGATCCGCAAGGACATCGCGGCCCCTGACTCGCCGCGGCCCGAGGCCACGAGCGTGGTGGTGGGCCCGTGGGGGGCGGAGGTGGACTTCTCGCCCGCAGCCGACGCCGGATCCGGTACCGCCTCGTACCAGTCGCTCATCGTCGACCAGGACGGCGCCTGGGGTCCGTGGCAGTCGGTGGCCGGGCTCACCGCCCGCGCCGCGGCCGATACCGCGGGCGGGTCGATGATGCTCCGCGCCTGCGATCGCGTGGGCAACTGCTCCGTGCCCGCCGAGGTGCTGCTGCGCACCCCCGCCGGGGGCGCGCCGTCGGCGCCCGGCCTGCCCGGATTCGACGGCGATGTGCCCGCCGACGACGGAGACCCGGGCACGCCGGCAGGCGCCACCCGTGGCAGCCGCGCATCGGCACGGGCACGCGCCGCCGCCGCGCCGCGCATCACGTCGATGGTCGCGGGCTCGCCGCGGGGCGGAGCGGGGCGCGTCACCGTCGAGCTCAGCCGCCCGGCGGAGGTCACGTTCTCGCTCGGCGCCGCCACCATCGCGCGCGCATGGCTCGGCGCGGGGCGCACGGTGGTGCGCCTGCCCGCTCAGGCCCGGGCGCAGCGCGCGGTGGTGACGGCGCGCCCGCAGGCCGGCTCGGCCAGCGGCGATGCGGCCACCACCACGGTGTCGCTGCCCGGCGGCGCGCGCAAGGCGTCGATGGGCCTCACCACCACGCGCATGCGCGCGGGTGCCACCGCCGTGCTCTACGACATGGACGATCCGGTGCGCGAGATCGTGCAGCCGCTCGATGGCGCCACGGGCGTCACCGCGGCCACCGGGGCGCTGCGGCAGGAGCCGTCGACCAGCGGCCTGTTCTCGGCCGATGATGACAGCGCCCGCATCGGCAAGGTGATCGAGGAGGACATCCACGGCCTCCCCGCCGATGAGATCGCCGCCGTGCTGCGCGATGAGATCGATGCCGCCGACGGCCACCAGGTGGCCTTCGATGAGCTCACGCCGTTCCTCGCCGACACGCGGTCGCCGGTGGTCCGTGGCGGCCGCATCCCGCCCGTCGACCCGTCGTCGCCTGCCGCCCAGTTCGCGCAGGCGCTGATCTCGCTCGACACCCCCTCGCCGTACGGCGGCACGTGGGCCAGTCGCGTGCACGTGTACATCGCGCCCAGCGTGGTGTGGGCCATCGCCTCGGGCCGCGGTCCCGACCGCAACCTTGGCCGCGATGGCAAGGCGCGCGTGCGCACCTACCGCACGGTGATGACGGGCCTGGCCCGCGTCGGCGCCGTGTGGATCGAGGCCTACCACGCGGGCGCGCTGCCCTTCCCGACCCTCACGGTGTCGGAGTGGCGCGCGGTGCCCGCGGCGTTCACGGCGGAGTACCAGCGGGCCGGCGGCGACGCATCGAAGCTGCACCTTCTCATGACCGGGTCGGACGTCTTCCCGGCGGGCAAGCTGCCGGCTGCGTGCGTGACCCCGATGCAGTGCCAGTGGGTGATGGCGGAGTCCACCCCGGCGGGTCGCGCGCTGGTGGCAAACGGCGTGGGCGCCTACCGCGTGGGCGAGCACGCCCGTGCATGGCTCGCGGAGTGGCAGCGGCGCATCCCGTAACCTGAGGGCGTGCTCCACCGCATAGCGCGCGTATCGCACGCGCACCCTGTCAGGGTCATCATCGTGTCGCTGCTCATCGCGGCGGCGGCGCTCGCCATCGGCTTCACCCTCATCGGGAACCTCTCGGCGAGCGGCTTCAACGACCCGAACTCCGATTCGGTGCGCGCGCAGGAGGAGATCGTCGCCGCCACGGGCGCCTCGGCGGTGCCCTCGCTGGTGGCCATCGTGGATCCGGGCGTGCCGGTGGCGTCGCCCAAGGGGCAGTCCGCGGTCAACCGCGTCGCGAAGGTGATGAAGGACGACCCCGACGTGGCCCAGGTGGCCGGGCCATCGGCCCAGGCCCCGAACCTGACCTCGAAGGATGGCGCGAAGGCCGCGGTGGTGGCCTACTTCGGGGACATCAACGAGGACGAGAGCCAGCGGGCGGCCAAGCGCCTGGACGACGAGCTCAGCGATATCCCCGGGGTGACGGTGGGCGGCGCCTGGACGGCCGCGGCCGAGACCAGCACGATCGTGGGGGAAGACCTCCTGCGCGCCGAGCTCATCGCGTTCCCGCTGCTGTTCCTGGTGTCGCTCTGGGTGTTCCGCGGGCTCGTGGCGGCGCTGCTGCCGCCGCTCATGGGCGCGCTGGTGATCTTCGGAGGCTTCTTCTTCCTCGGGGTGGGCAACGAGGTGTTCGGGCTCTCGGTGTACGCGCTGAACCTGGTCACCGGCCTCGGGCTGGGCCTGGCGATCGACTACAGCCTGCTCATGGTGTCGCGCTACCGCGAGGAGATCGCGGCGCATGGGGCCACGGCCGAGGCGCTGGCCAATACCGTGCGCACGGCGGGCAAGAGCGTGATCTACAGCGCGGTCACCGTGGCCGCCGCGCTGGCGGCGCTGATGATCTTCCCGCAGAACTTCCTCTTCTCGATGGGATTCGGCGGGCTCGTGGTGGCGATCGTCGCGGCCATCGTCGCGGTGGGGGTGCTGCCGGCCGTCATGGCGCTGCTCGGCACGCGCATCAATGCCCTGGCGCCGCGCAGGTGGCGCGAGCGCAGCGAGTCGGCCGACAAGGCGCCGGAGTCGGGCGGGTGGTACCGCCTCTCGCAGTTCGTGATGCGCCGACCGGTGATCGTGGCGCTGGTGAGCGGCGGCTTCATGGTGCTGCTGGCGCTCCCGGCATTCGGGGTGCAGTTCACCACCACCGACTCCAGCGTGCTTCCGCAGAGCGCGAGCGCACGGCAGGTGGACCAGATGCTCACGAAGGAGTTCCCGGGCGGCAACTCCACGCCGATCTTCCTCTCGTCGCGTGCGCCCAACACCCCGCAGGCGTCGAAGCGGCTGATGGAGGTGACGCGCGAGATCGACGCCATGCCCGCCACCAAGAGCGTTACCCCGCCGCGGTTCGTGGGTGATCGCACGTGGCAGATCGACGCCACGTCGAAGTACCGGGCGCTCGATGAGCGCTCGATCTCGCTGGTGCAGGACATCCAGGCCATCGACGACCCCTACCCGACCAAGGTCGGCGGGTTCACCGCGCTGTTCGCCGACCAGCGCAGCAGCCTCGCCGCCCACCTGCCGTGGGCCGCGCTGATCATCGTGGCCGTCACCGTCATCGCGCTGTTCCTGATGACCGGCTCGGTGCTGCTGCCCATCAAGGCCGTGCTGATGAACGTGCTCACGCTGGGCGCCACGCTCGGCGTGCTCGTGCTGATCTTCCAGGACGGCCGCCTCGAGGGCTTCCTGCAGTACGACAGCCAGGGCGCGGTGGACCTCACCCAGCCCATCCTCATCGGCGCGCTGGCCTTCGGGCTGTCCACCGACTACGCGGTGTTCCTGCTCTCGCGCATCAAGGAGATCCGTGACAAGGGCGGGGGAGAGCGCGAATCCGTGGCCCTCGGCCTGCAGCGCACGGGCCGGGTGGTCACCGCCGCGGCGCTGCTGTTCTGCATTGCCATGGGGGCCTTCGCCACCTCGCGCATCGTCATCATCAAGGAACTCGGCATCGGCACCGCGATGGCCGTGGCGCTCGACGCCACCATCGTGCGCGCCCTGCTGGTGCCGTCGCTCATGGCGCTTCTCGGCAAGTGGAACTGGTGGGCTCCGGGGCCGCTCCGCCGCCTGCATGCCCGCATCGGGGTGAGAGAGGGCGGCTAAGTCGCTATTGTCCCGCGTCGGTCCGGACCAGACGTCGGAGGATTCACCCAGATGGCGCAGCATGTTCCCCTTTCCGTCAGCACGCGCGAGGCGCGGGGCACCGCGAAGAACCGCCGCCTGCGCAAGGCGGGCCGGGTCCCCGGCGTGCTCTACCAGCCGGGTGGCGACTCCCTGGCCTTCGACGCCGACGAGTACGAGGTGCGCCGCCTCATCCGCCGCGGTGGTATCCGGTCCGCGGTGGTGGACCTCACGGTCGACTCCGACGCCCCGCGCACCGTGCTCTTCACGCAGTGGGACAGCGACCCCGTGCGCGACCAGATCATCCACCTCGACCTGCAGGAAGTCGACCTCACCGTCGAGGTGGAGGCCGACGTGCCGGTGATCCTCGTGGGCACCGCCGCCGGCGTGCGCGAGGGCGGCATCCTCGACCAGACCGCGCTCACGGTGCGGGTGCGCGCCCTGCCGGACGCCCTCCCGCGCTCCATCGAGTTCGACATCTCCGAGGTCGCCCTCGGCGACTCCGTGCACGCGGGCGACCTCGCGGCCCCCGCCGGCTGCACGATCGTCACCGAGCCCGAATACGGCATCGCGTCGGTCATGGTCACGCGCGCCGCGCTGGCCGCCGATGAGGAGGAGGTCGCCGAGGGCGCCGAGGCAGGCGAGGGCGGCGAGGCCCCCGCGGCCGAGGCCGAGGCCTCCGCGGAGTCCGAGGGCGAGTAGCGGCCCGTGGCGGACGCGGCAGCCGAGGCGCCGCCGGTCCGCCTGGTGGTCGGCCTGGGGAATCCGGGCCCGCGGTATGCCCGCACCCGGCACAACGCCGGGCAGCGGGTGGTGGAGCAACTCGCCGCGCGCCTCGGCGCGGGCCGTTTCGCCGCGCGCTACGCCGGGCAGTTCGCCGAGGCGCGCGGCCCGCGTGGCCCGCTCGGGCTGCTCATCCCCACCACGTACATGAATGAATCCGGCACGTCGGTGGGCCCCGCAGCGGGCACCCTGCACGTCGCGCCCATGCAGGTGCTGGTGGTGCATGACGACATCGACCTGCCGTTCGGGGAGGTGCGCGGCAAGGCGGGCGGCGGGCACGGGGGGCACAACGGCCTCCGGTCGATCGCCCAGGGCCTCGGCGACCCGGGCTTCCTGCGCGTGCGCCTGGGCGTCGGCCGACCGGGCCCGGGCTTCCGCGGCGACGAGGCCGACTGGGTGCTGCGCCCCTTCGACGAGCCGGCCGACCAGGTGGACGCCCTGCTCGCCCGCGGCCTCGAGATGACCGAGGCCGTACTCGCCGACGGCATGGACGCCGCGATCGCCCGCTTCCACGCGAAGCCCCCGGGCGAGCGCGCGAAGGCGAGGGCCGAGCGCCGGGCGGAGGCACGGGAGGAAGCGGGCAACCCCGGTGACAGTCACCAGGACCCCGGTGACAGTCACCATGGTGACAGTCACCCTCCGGAGACCTCGTGACCACGCAGCCCATCGACCGGCTCGTGCTGGAGTCGCCCGAGGTGTCGGAGGCGGCCGATCGGCTGCTGGCCGGGCACCCTGCGGGCGAGGTGCGCGTAGGGCGGCCGGCGTGGCCCGTGGTGATGGCCGCCATCACCCGGCGTGCGGGGCATCCGCTGCTGCTCGTGCCGGCCCGCGACGAGGAGGCCCGCGACCTCGCGGCCGACCTGCAGGCCCTGCTGGGGGATGACCGCGTGGCCCTCTGGCCCTCGCGCGGCGCGGTCGCCGGCGGAGCGGTGGGCATCTCGCCGCACCTCACCGGCCAGCGCGCCCGGGCCGTCGGCATGATGGGCGCCCCCGGGCAGGTGGTGGTGGCCTCGCTGCCTGCGCTGGCGGAGCGCATACCCGAGTCCACGGCCCGCGCCGGGCTGCTCGCGGTGCAGCGCGGCGAGCGCCTGGAGCAGGACGCCCTGGTGGATCGCCTGTCGGCGATGGGGTACGAGCGGGTGCCGCAGGTGGAGGAGCGCGGCGAGATGGCCGTGCGCGGCGGGCTGGTGGACGTGTACCCGTCCACGGCCGACGGGCCCGTGCGCATCGACTGGTTCGGGGACGAGGTGGAGTCGATCCGCGCCTTCTCGCCGTTCACGCAGAAGACCATCCGCCCGCTCGAGCGCGTGGACGTGTGGGCGGCGGCCGAGGATCCCGAGGCCGCGCTGGTGGATCCGCTCGACGATCCCGGGCCGTGCGGGGCGCGCATCGTGCGCCTCGGCGCGGCCGACTACGGGCGGTCGATGCGCGACGCCATGGAGCGCTTCGAGGAGGAGGCAGCGGTGGGAGCGCTGGCCGACCTCGATTCCCTCGTGGCGCGCCTCGATGCCGAGTCGGCCCTCGACCTCGTGGTGCCCGCCAGCGCAGACGACGCCGCGTTCGACGCGCTCGAGGCCCGGTTTCCCACGCGCGGCATGGCCGAGGCCGAGAGCGAGATGGCCCGGTTGTCCTCGGGCACCGGCCGGCTGGTGGTGTGCTTCGCCCGCCGCGGCGACATGGAGCGCACGCAGGCCCTGCTGTCATCGGTGAAGGCCGTCCAGCTCGAGCCCGACGGCCGCGTGCCCGGGCCCGGCACCGTGGCCTTCGCGCAGATCCCGCTTCGCACCGGCTTCATCTCGCGCCGTCTCGGCCTGGCCGTGGTGCCCGATGGGGCGCTCATCCGCCGACGCCGCCCCGCCGCCCGTGCGCCGCTCACGGCCGGGCGGCGCATCCAGTCGTTCCTCGACCTGCGCGTGGGTGACCACGTGGTGCACGAGGACCACGGCATCGGCAGGCTCGAGGGCTTCGAGACCCGCACGGTGGCCAACGTCACGCGCGACTACCTGGCGCTGGTGTTCGCGGGCGACGACCGCCTGTACGTGCCGCACGACCACCTCGACAAGGTGTCGCGCTACGTGGGCGCCGACGGCGGCGAGCCCGCGCTCTCGAAGCTGGGCGGCAAGTCGTGGGCCACCATGAAGGCCCGGGCGCGCGAATCGGTGCGCGAGCTCGCCGGCGAGCTCATCACGCTCTACGAGGCGCGGGGACGGGCCGAGGGCTTCGCGTTCCCGGCCGACGAGGAGCTCGCACGCGAGCTCGAGCGCAGGTTCCCCTTCCGCGAGACGCCCGATCAGCAGCGCGCCATCGACGAGGTGACCGACGACATGGAGCGCGCCACCCCCATGGACCGGCTCGTGTGCGGCGACGTGGGCTTCGGCAAGACCGAGGTGGCCATGCGCGCCGCCTTCAAGGCCGCCGCCGGGGGCAAGCAGGTGCTGGTGCTGGTGCCCACCACGCTGCTCGCCCAGCAGCACCTGGCCACGTTCCGCGAGCGCTTCGGCGACCTGCCGGTGAGCGTCGACCTGGTGAACCGCTTCCGCAGCAGCGCGGAGGTGAAGGAGGTGCTCGGGCGCTTCCGCGAGGGCGAGCTCGACGTGCTCATCGGCACCCACCGCCTGCTCTCGATGGACGTGCAGCCCAAGGACCTCGGGCTGGTCATCGTGGACGAGGAGCAGCGCTTCGGCGTGTCGCAGAAGGAGGCCCTGCGCCAGCTGCGCCTCAAGGTGGACGTGCTGTCGATGAGCGCCACGCCGATCCCGCGCACGCTGCAGATGTCGATGTCGGGCCTCAGGGACATCTCGGTGATCGAGACCCCTCCCGCCGGCCGCCGGCCCATCGCCACCCACGTGGGCGAGTTCGACGAGCAGATCATCATCCAGGCGCTGACCCGCGAGAAGGAGCGCGGCGGGCAGTCGTTCTACCTGCACAACCGGGTGGAGACCATCGAGGAGGCCGCCGACCGCGTGCGCCAGATGGTGCCTGGCCTCGAGGTGGTGGTGGCCCATGGCCAGATGAACGAGTCGGCGCTCGAGGACGTGATGCTGGCGTTCGTGCGCGGCGAGGGCGACGTGCTGGTGGCCACCAGCATCATCGAGTCGGGGATCGACATCCCACGCGCCAACACCCTCGTGGTGGAGCGCGCCGACGCCCTCGGCCTGAGCCAGCTGCACCAGATCCGCGGCCGCGTCGGCCGCTCCGACGTGACGGCCCATGCGTACCTCTTCTACCCCGACGCCGGCAGCATCACCCGGGATGCCGCCGCCCGCCTGCGCGCCGTGGCCGACTACACCGATCTCGGCAGTGGCCTGCGCATCGCCATGCGCGACCTCGAGATACGCGGCGCGGGCAACCTGCTGGGCGACGAGCAGAGCGGCCATGTGGCCGCCGTGGGCTTCGAGATGTACGTCGAGATGCTGCAGGAGGCCATCGCCGAGGGCAGGGGGGAGACGCCCGAGGAGGAGGTGCGCGTGGACATCCCGGTGTCGGCGTACATCCCCGCCGACTACGTGCCCTTCGAGGCGGCGAAGATCGACCTGCACCGCCGCATCGCCCTGGCGCCCGACCCCGAGTCGCTCGCCCGCGTGGCTGACGAGGTGCAGGACCGCTTCGGCGAGGTGCCCCCGCCCGTGGAGGCGCTGTTCGACGTGCAGCGGCTGAGGATCCTCATGCGCCAGGCCGGCGCCCGCCAGGCCGCCGCCCGCTCCGGTCGCATCGTCATCGGCCCGGTGCCGCTCGACTCCTCCGCCATGCGCGCGCTGCGCGACGGCGTGGAGGGCGCGCTGTACTCCACGGCCGACAGCCTCATCAGCGTGCCGGCGCCCGCCGCCCCCGCCGAGCGCATCGCGGCGGCCACCCGCGCCCTCGAGGCCGTGGCCGCCCCCGCCGCGCAGGCCGCATGAGCTACCTCATCCTGTTCCTCATCGCGGCGGGCTTCGCGATGATCCCCCTGCCGCTCTTCCCCTCGTGGGTGGTGGTGGCCTACATGGTCGTGGAGTTCGACCTGCGGCTGTGGCTGGCGATCCTTATCGGCGCGCTCGGCACCATGGTGGGCAGGGTGATCCTCGTCGCCGTGTCGCGCGTGGCCGGGCACCGGCTGCTCGGGCGCTGGTCGCAGGAGAACATGGGGTACCTGCACTCCAAGCTCGAGAACGCCGCGGGCGACCTCGGCATCGCCGTGCTGCTGGGCGCATCGCCACCACCGGCGGGCGTGCTGTTCGTGCTGGCCGGCCTGATGCGGGTGAAGCTCTGGCTGGTGGCCGCGTCGGTGTTCATCGGGCGCACCATCGGGTACTGGATCAGCGTCGGCGGAACCAGCGTGGCCGCCGGGGCCCTGGCGGCGCAGTTGCGCGATGTGGTGGGGCCCTGGTCGGTGATCCTCGCCGTGGCCATCGTGGTGGGGGTGCTGGCCCTGGCGATCCATATCGACTACCGCGCGTTGATCGAGGACCGGAAGTTCCGGCTTCACCGCGGACGCCGCTAGAGTCCCGCGCCGTGTCCCGACCCTCGCGCATCGCACTCGCGGCCATCGCCGCCGCAACCCTCTCGCTCGGCGCGCTCGCCGGCTGCGGCGGCAGTTCGCTGCCCGACGGCGTGGCGGCCCAGGTGAACGGCCAGGACATCACGCAGGCTGAGGTCGACCAGGCGGTCAACCAGCAGAAGCAGTCGATGGAGCAGCAGGGGCAGACGTTCCCCGAGGCGGGCAGCGAGGAATACGTGGCCCTTCAGCGCCAGGCGCTCGAGGGCATGGTGTTCCAGCGCATCGTGCTGCTGGAGGCCAAGGAGTGCGGCAAGCCCTGCCTGGCCACGCCCGCGCAGATCACGCGCGAGCGCAAGAAGGTGATCAAGCAGAACTTCAGCAACGACCCCGCGCAGTTCAAGGACTTCCTCAAGCAGCAGAAGCTCACGGAGGATGACGTCAACCGCATCCTGCGCGTGGGCATCGAGGAGCCGCTGGTCACCGCCCGCGTGACCAAGGGCATCTCCGTCACGCCCGCCGAGGCGCTCAAGTACTGCAAGGCGCACCCGCAGGAGTTCAAGCAGCAGGCCGCGCGCGAGGCGTCGCACATCCTGGTGAAGACCAAGGATGAGGCCGACCGCATCCGCGCCATGGCCACCACGTCGAACTTCGCCGACCTCGCGCGGCAGTACTCCACCGATCCGGGCTCCAAGGCCCAGGGCGG
>JAGWYY010000062.1 GCA_018969105.1 Acidobacteriota bacterium
CCGCGCATGCCCTCGTCCACCACGATGGCGTCCACCAGGGCCCCGAGGTCGTCCATGGTCCAGCGGGGGCTCGTGGCGGTGGACTCCCCGTGCCACGGGAGGTCGATGGACATCACGCGGTGATCGCGCGCGAGGTCGGCGGCGACCCCGGCGAAGTCGGTGCGCCGGCAGGCCCATCCGTGGATCAGCACCACCGGCGGCCCGTCGCCTGCGAGGTCGTACGCCACGCGCACGCCGGGCAGCTCGCGCACGCGGGTGGCGGAGGTCACGGGATGAGCGCCGGCCACTGCCCGATGTCCGGGGCGCCGAGGCCCGACGCCATGTCGAAGCCCGGGCCGGCCGTGCAGCAGGTGCCGATGTCGAAGATGTCGTTGTCGCCCACGGTGATGTCCTGGATGGCCCCGGACAGCGGCCCGTAGAGCAGCGGATTCAGGTAGCCCACCGCCGTCTTCCCCGCCGCGAGCCGCTCGGCGTTGATCCTGAGGATCGCCGAGGCCAGCAGCGGCGCGGAGGCGCTGGTTCCCTCGCTCGTGCTGATGTTCCCGTTGGTCATCGTGAAGTACCCGGGCTGGCCCGCGAGCATGGCGACGTCCGGCACCAGGCGCTTGGTGCCGGGGATGGCGGCACCGGCCGTGGCCTGCCACGCGGGCCGCGGGAAGATGACGCTCTGCCCTCCCCCGCCCCCGGCCACCACGCAGGGCCACGGCATGTTGGTGACGGTGCCGTCCTCGTTCCACACCTGCTCGCCGGCGACGGTGCGGCTCGTGCCGTTCCACATGGTGCCGCCCACGGCGGTGACCCCCGGCGCCGACGCCGGCCAGCTCACCGACGCGTAGCCCGGCAGGCCGTAGTCGGGGAAGTTCGCGGCGCAGACGTTGGCCGGTGGGCCCATCGACCCCTGGTCCCCCGACGAGGCGAAGATGCTCACGCCCGATGCCACGAGCGCCTGGCCCAGCGTGTTGGCCTGCGTGAACTCCTCGGGGCTGACCATGGCACCCATCTCCTGTGCCATCTCGCTGTAGCCGTAGCTCATGCTGATCACCGTGAGGTTGGGCAGCGTGGCGGCCTGCTCCATGAAGTCGGAGAACGGGCTCGGGGAGTTGCCGTCGACGTTGATGACCACCACGTTGGTGCCGGCGGGGGCCAGGCTCGCGACGAGGTCGGTGTCGAGGTTGGCCTCGCCGTTGTTGCCGGTGCCGACCTGCGTCGTGGCGCCGGGCATGTTGACGGCGCGCACCGTCACCGGAGCGCTCCCGGCGCCGAAGCGGCAGTGCTGCTGGATGAGCGCCACGTCGGCCGGGTCGTAGCTCTGGTTGATCTCAAGGATCGCAATGCTCTGCGCCGGGTACGACGCCCCCGTGCCGATGCCGTCGAAGCCGTAGGCCCGCGCCATGCCGAACGGGCTCATGGGGGTGCCCATCCCGAAGGCGCTGAGGTTGATGGAAGGGCTGTTCGCGCACGAGTGCTTGGCCGCCACGGGCTCGGGAGCCACCCCCGGCGGGGGCTGCACGGTGGGCGTGACCCTCACCGGCGGCGTGATGTGATTGAGGCCGGCTACGCCCGTGGCCGGGCCGGCGATCGCCGGGGGCACGGGAACCGCGACCGGTGCGGCGATGTAGGTGCGGCCGTTGCGCGCGCGGTAGTGGTGGAGCGGCACGCCGAAGGCGCGCGACATGCGGCCCGCCGGACCGCTCACCACCACGCGCGTGCGCAGGCTGCCCACCCTGGCAGTGAGCCCGTTGCCGCGTGCCCACCGCACGATCGCGCGGATGTCGGCGCTGGTCGCGCCGTGCCGGCGCACGATCGCGCGCAACGGCGCGCTCCGCACCGTGCGGCCCGAGATGCGCGCGAGAAGCCCGCGGCCGTCGTGGCGAAGCGTGATCGATACCGCCACTCGTCGCGCCGGGTTCACGGGCCTCAGGCGGATGGCCGCCGCGCGGTGATGTGCGACGGTGGGCACGGACCTCGGGGCACTCCCCACGACGCCGGCCACGGCGGTGCCCGCCCACGCGAGGCCGATGGCGATCGCGGCGGACACGAAGAGGGCGGTGATGCGGGCGGGGGCTGAACGGCTCATGCGGTCCTCGGGGGTCGGAATCGCCATCACCCTAACACGGGGGGTTGCCCGCACCCGGCACGCGCCGGTAGCGTCACCGCATGCGCGTGGGCATCCTTACCGGTGGGGGCGACTGCCCCGGGCTCAACGCGGTGATACGCGCCGTGGTGAAGGTGGGCGCCCGCCGGTTCGGGCACGAGCACGTGGGCATCCTCCGCGGGTGGAAGGGGCTTATCGAAGCCGACGCCGAGCCCCTCACCCCGGCCGACGTGAGCGGCATCCTCGGCCGCGGCGGCACGATCCTCAAGAGCTCGCGCACCAATCCCTTCCGCGACGGCGACGCCACCCGGGCGGCCCTCGACGGCTTCGCCCGGCTCGGCATCGACGCGCTGGTGGCCATCGGCGGCGAGGACACCCTGGGCGCGGCCAACCGGCTGCATGCCGAGCACGGCGTGCCGGTGGTGGGCGTGCCCAAGACGATCGACAACGACCTCTCGGGCACCGACTTCACCTTCGGGTTCGACACCGCCGTGCAGATCGCCACCGAGGCCATCGATCGCCTGCACACCACGGCCGAGAGCCACGACCGCGTGATGGTGGTGGAGGTCATGGGCCGCCACGCGGGGTGGATCGCCCTCTACTCCGGCATCGCGGGCGGCGCGGACTACATCCTCATCCCCGAGAAGAAGCCCGACATCGACGCGCTGCTCACGGCCATCAACCAGCGCCACGCCCGCGACGTGGACTACTCGATCGTGGTGGTGAGCGAGGGGGTCGACCTGGGCGACGCCGGCGGCCAGGGCGAGCTCGACGAGTTCGGCCATGCGCGGCTGGCGCAGCAGGGCGTGGGCGACCGCCTGGGCGTGGTGGTGCGCGAGGCCACCGGGTACGACACCCGGGTGACGGTGCTCGGCCACATCCAGCGGGGCGGGACCCCGTCGGCGCGCGACCGGGTGCTGGCCACGCGCTTCGGCACCCGGGCCGCCGAGATGGTGCAGGAGGGCCTCTACGGACGCATGGCGGCGCTGCGCGGCGACACCGTGGCCGACGTGCCGCTGGCCGAGGCGGTGGGCACGCTGAAGACCGTGCCGCCCGCCTTCTATGAGCTGGCCACGCCCTTCTTCGGGTAGGGCCACGGCGCCCTTCGGGCGAGCGCCCGCCGGCGCCGTCCCGGGGGCCGGACGTGACGCACCGGCTTGATTTCGTCGCGAAGGCCGGTGCTATGGTGCCCGCCCCGTGAGCAAGAAACTCATCATCTGCGAGAAGCCATCGGTGGCCCGCGACGTCGCGGCGGCCCTTCCCGAGACCTTCACGCAGAAGGGTGAGGCCTACGAGAGTGACCACTGGGTCATCTCGTACGCGGTGGGTCACCTGCTCGAGCAGGTGGACCCCGACGCCTACGACGCCCGCTTCCGGAAGTGGACGTACGAGGACCTCCCCATCATCCCCGAGCACTTCCGCTACCAGGCCCGCGACGCGCGGGCCGCGAAGCAACTGGGCACCCTCCACAAGCTCATGGGCCGCGCCGACGTGACCGGAATCGTCAACGCCTGCGACGCCGGGCGCGAGGGAGAGCTCATCTTCAAGCTCATCCTCGAGAGCGCGCCCGATAAGGCGCGCGACAAGCCGGTGGAGCGCGCGTGGTTCTCGTCGATGACCAAGGCGGCGATCCAGGACGCCTTCACCAGCCTGCGCCCCGACGCCGACATGCGCACGCTGGAGGACGCCGCCCGCGCCCGCAGCGAGGCCGACTGGCTGGTGGGCATGAACGGCACCCGCGCGGCCACCACCAAGGCCGGGTCCATCCGCCGCGTGCTGTCGCTCGGCCGGGTGCAGACGCCCACTCTCGCGATGATCGTGCGCCGCGACCTCGAGATCGCCGCATTCGTGCCGCAGGACTACTGGCAGGTGGACGCCACCTTCACCGGGGCCGATTCCGACCTGCCCGGCATGTGGAACGACGTCGGGAACACCCACCGCGACCTGCTCTTCACCGACAGCGACGGCAAGACGTTCAAGGACCGCATCAACGCGGCCGACGTGGCGCAGGCCATCGTCGACGCCGTGAGCGGCGCGCAGGGCACGGTGACCTCGGTGGAGACCAAGCCGCGCACCGAGAACCCGCAGCTGCTGTACGACCTCACCGCCCTCCAGCGTGACGCCAACCAGCGCTACGGCTTCTCGGCCTCGCGCACGCTGGCCGCCGCGCAGAGCTGCTACGACGAGCACAAGGTGCTCACCTACCCGCGCACCAACAGCCGCTACCTGAGCGGCGACATGGTGGGGAGCCTCAAGGCGGTGGTGTCGCGGGTGGGCTCTGCCGAGCCGCAGTACGCCGATGCCGCGCGCCAGGTGCTGGCGCTCGAGAAGCTGCCGCTGGGCCGCGTGGTGAACGACGAGAAGGTCACCGACCACCACGCGATCATCCCCACCGACGGCGACCACGACCTCAGCCGCCTCGGCTCGGATGCCCGGCGCATCTACGACATGGTGGCCCGGCGCTTCCTGTCGGTGTTCCTGCCGCCGGCGCGCCTCGAGGACACCACGATCATCACCGACGTGCAGGGGCACACGTTCCGCAGCAGCGGCACGGTCATCGTGGAGCCCGGCTGGTACGCGGTGGACGCCATGCGCCGCCACCGGGTGGAGAAGCAGGCGCAGGCCGAGCAGGCCGTGAACGAGGACGGCGAGGTCGAGGCGAAGGACCGCACGCTGCCGTCGGTCACCGTGGGGCAGGTGCTCACCTGCGCCCGCGCGGAATCGCTCGCCAAGAGCACCAAGCCGCCCGCCCGCTTCAACGAGGGCAGCCTGCTCAAGGCCATGGAGACCGCCGGCAAGCTGGTGGATGACGACGAGGCCGCCGAGGCGATGAAGGATGGCGGGCTGGGCACGCCCGCCACCCGCGCGAACATCATCGAGAGCCTCATCGACCGCGAGTACGTGGAGCGCGAGGGCAAGCAGCTGCGCGCCACCGACAAGGCGATCGGGCTCATCACCATGCTCGGCGACCACCTGCTCACGAGCCCCGAGCTCACCGGGCGGTGGGAGCAGAAGCTCAACGAGATCCAGGCGGGCGGGGAGTCACGCGAGGCCTTCGAGCGCGAGATCAAGGACTTCACCCGCCAGGTGGTGGAGTGGTTCGCCGACAAGAGCCGCGACGACCTGCGCGTGCAGCGCACCGTCATCGCCCCCTGCCCCATCAACCTGCCCGACGGCACCAAGTGCCAGGGCAACATCGTGGAGCAGCGCAAGAGCTACTCGTGCGACAGCTACCACGGCAAGGACGATCCGGGCTGCGGCTACACCCTCTGGAAGCAGATGGACAACCGCTCCATCACGCTGGAAGAGGCGAAGGAGTACATCGCCCAGGGCCTGCAGAGCAAGGACCTGCAGCCCGAGCGCGAGGTGCTGGGCCCCTGCCCCACCGATGGCTGCGACGGCGAGATCGTCGAGCGCGGGCGCTCGTACGGCTGCACCTCGTGGAAGAGCAAGACGGAAACCGGCTGCGGCTACGTCATCTGGAAGCGCATGCGCGGGCGCCCGGACGAGGTGTCCATCGAGGAGGCCCGCCGCATGGTGGCGCGTGGCGAGACCAACGCCACGCCCCCGCGCGAGCCGGTGGCCGAGTGCCCCGTGCCCGGTTGCGGCGGCATGGTGGTGGAGCGCCCGAAGACCTACGGCTGCAACTCGTGGAAGAGCCCGCGCAACCGCGGGTGCGGCTACGTCATCTGGAAGCGGCCCCGTGGCTCGGAGCAGGACGTCACGGTCGAGGAGGCCAAGGCGAAGATCGAGGAGGACCGCGCGGACCCGGACGCCGCGGGCCTCGAGCCCGTGGTCGGGGGCAGGGGCTCGAAGGGCGCGACGGCCCGCACCAAGCGCGGGTCGGTGGACGCCGACGGGGCCATCGTGGCCCACCTGCTGCGCAAGGCCATCTGGACCGGCCTCGATGGGGGCGACAAGGTGACCTTGGAGATCCCGAAGGGTGCCCACCGGGGGCTCGATTCCGAGGTGGTCGCGGGCCTGGGGCACGGCCTCGGGCTGCGCTCGAAGCCCCTCAAGCTCTGGTGCAAGGTGACCGATGGCGGCCCCGAGGCGGCCCGGGCAACGCTCGAGCAGCGCCTGCAGGACCGCATCCGCAAGGCGCTGGCACCGACGTCACGCCCTGCAGCCGTCGCCACCGCCTGACATATTCCCGGTGTCGGGGGCGATGGGTCCCCCGCGCTGAGGAGGGTGCCATGGATGCCGACGAGGCAATCCGCCTGAGGCGCAGCGTCCGGTCGTACTCCGACCAGCCGGTGAGCGACACGGACATCGACGCCATCCTCCGGCTCGCGCTGCTGGCCCCCACGGGCGGCATGGCGCAGGCATGGAGCTTCATCGTGGTGCGCGACCCGGAGCTGCGCGAGGCCGTGGCCGAGATCGTCATCCGCGGCGGCGCGAAGTACTTCGAGACCGTGCGGCCGGCCGGGCCGGACGTGAGCGCCGACGAGCACGCCGAGTGGGCGCGCGGGTACGCCGAGCAGGTGCTGGGCAACTACCGCCACGTGCCGGTGTGGATCGTCGGCATGGTCGTGCCACGGCACGTCTTCCCCGACGACCAGGCCGAATGGGAGCGCGTGGCCGACCTCGTGTCGGTGGGCTTCGCGATGGAGAACCTCTTCGTGGCGGCGCGCGCCCGCGGGCTCGGCACCGTTCCGACCGTCTTCCACTGGTACGCCGAGGACGACTTCCGGGCCCTGCTGGACATCCCGGCCGACTTCGAGATCCCGGTCATCACCCCGCTGGGGTACCCCACCGAGTTCCCGGTGGGCCTTCCTCCGGCCATGGCGGCCAAGCGCCGTCCGTGGCGAACGCTCGTGCACGACGACCACTGGGGAAACCCGCGGGCCTGACCGGCCCGTCCCACGACGAAGGGACTGATCACCATGCAGCGCATCACCACGCGCAGGATCGCCGCGGGCGCCGCGGCGCTCGCGCTCATCACCGGCGGCGGCGTGCTGGCCGGTTGCGGCAGCAGCTCCGACTCGTCGTCGGGCGGCGCCAGCACGGCGGCGGCCGACACCGCGGCATCCACCACGGCGGCCGCTCCGAACGGCATCGAGACGAAGTCTGCCCAGGAGATCCTCGACGCCGCCGTGGCGGCCGCCAACAAGGCCACCTCGGTCACGGTGAAGGGCGGCATCACGCAGGGGAGCGAGACCATCAAGCTCGACCTGCAGGTGGGCGAGGAGGCCTCACAGGGATCCTTCTCAGCCCAGGGCGTGGACGTCGAGATCAAGGTGCTGGCCGGTAAGACCTACTTCAAGCTGAGCGGCGAGGCATTCGCGAAGATCGCGGGCCAGGGCGACAGCCCCGAGGTGGCCAAGGCCGTCTCGGCGCTGCTCGGCGACAAGTGGCTCGTGGCGCCCGCTGACGCCTCCACCGGTGAACTCGGGGCACTCGGCAAGCTCGGCCAGAAGGACGACCTGCTCAAGGGCGTGCTCAACCCGAACGGCACCCTGACGGTGGAGGGCACCGGCGAGGTGAACGGCCAGCCCGTGGTGCTGCTGAAGAGCAGCGACGGCGTCGGCACCCTGGCCATCGCCACCACCGGCGAGCCCTACCCGCTGCAGATCAAGGGCAGCGAGGGATCCGACAGCGGCCAGATCGACTTCACCGACTGGAACGCGCCGGTCAACGTGACCGCGCCCACCGACGTGCTCGACATCGGCGCGCTGGCCAAGCTCGGCGGGTCGGACTCAGGGACGGACTCGACCTCGGGCTGACGCCATTGGCGCAGCGATAACGGAAAGGGAGTTGGCATGCAGGGCACGATGATGCGCAGGGCCGTCGCCGGGGGAGCCGCCCTCGCGCTGCTCGCGGGCGGCGGGGTGCTGGCAGGCTGCGGCAGCGGGTATGACGCGGCATCCGGTGGCGGCGCCACCGCGGAGCCCAACGGCATCGAGAAGCTCCCGGCCAAGGAGATCGTCACGACGAGCGCGGCCGCGATGGCCACGGCGTCGTCGGTCACCGTGTCCGGGGTGTTCAAGGGTGACGACGGCCCCGACATGTCCCTCGACCTCGTGCTGGGAACGGGCGTCGGCGAGGGCACCACGTCGCTCAACGGGACCCCCATCATGGAGTTCCGCGAGGTCGACGGAAAGATCTACTGGAAGATCACCAAGGAGGGCGTCGAGGCCATCCTGGGCCCGGGCGATGCGAGCACGGCCATCGGGGGCCGGTGGGTGGTCGCCCCGGCGGGCGCGGACGAGAGCATGTTCGCGGGCCCGGGTGAGCTCGGCGACAAGGACGCCCTGCTGGCATCCCTGGTGCAGGAGGGGGGCAAGGCGACCGTGGCGGGCACCGGCGAGGTGAAGGGTACGCCCGTGGTGTTCGTCAAGATGAGCGGCAGCGACGGCACGGCCACGCTGGCCGTGCAGACCGTGTGCGAGCCCTACGTGGTTCAGGTGAAGGGCGATCAGGCGGGCAACATCGCGTTCAGCGACTGGAACGGGCCGGTGAGCGTCACCGCCCCCGCAGGCGCGGTGAGCCCCGAGGAGCTCATGAAGCAGGACGGCGCCTCGGGCTGACCATGCGCGCCCCTTGATGCGCGTCGTCACGACATGCGAACATGTGTTCGCATGATCGTGACGACGCGCATACCGCTGTTCGCCCTCCGCATCGCGGTGCTGGAGGCGCGGGTGGCATGGGACGACCCCATCGCGCTCGGCCCGGCACCGGGCGAGGCCCAGGTGATCGGCGAATGCACGCCCGCCGCGTGGGCGCAGAGCGTGCGCCCGGGACTGCGCGTGGGCGAGGCCATGGCGCGCTGCCCGGGCCTCGACCTGGTGGTGCCGCATCCCGACGCGGTGCGAATGGCCACCGACCGCGTGAGCGCGCGGCTCGAGGACATGGGCGCCGCGGTGCAGCCCATGGACGACGGCATGTGGTCGTTCATGGCCGGCGGCCTGATGCGCCTGCACGGCGGGCTCGATCCGCTCATGCGCCGTGCACGGGCCGCCCTGCCGGTGGGCTGCGACGGCCGCGTGGGCGCCGCTCCGGCCCCATTCGCCTCATGCGAGGCCGCGCGGCGCGGCGTGGTGGTGCACGCCGATGAGGTGGCCGGGTTCCTCTCCCCCCTCCCCGCATCGCGCCTGCCGCTCGCGCCGCGCGCGCGCAGGCTGCTGTCGTCGCTGGGGCTGCGCACCATCGGACAGGTGGCCGCGCTGCCGCATGCGTCGGTGCTCGACGTGCTCGGCAGGGATGGCGAGCAGGCGTGGCTGATGGCGCGTGGCGAGGACGAACCGCGGCTGCAGCCGCGGGTGCCGCCCGAGCCCCTCGGCGAGTGCGTGGAGTTCCCCGACTCGGTGGGCGCGCTGCCCGCGCTCGAGGCGGCCATGCGCATGCTCATCACGCGGGCATGCGACCGCGTGATCGCGCGAGGCCGATCGGCGCGCGCGGTGGTGCTGCGCGCCCGCCTGGAGGACGGCGGTTCGTGGACCAGCGCAGTGGCGTTGCGCGAGGCCACGGCCGACGCCGGGCGCATCGGCCTGGCGTGCATCCCGCGGCTGTCGGGCATCGGCGCGCCGGTGGCGCACCTGGCGATCGAGGTGGATGCCGCTGGCCCCGCCGACGCGGGCCAGATGACGCTGGTGGCGCGCCCGGACGACGAGCGTCGCAGGCGCGCGGCGGCGGCGCTCGACCAGGTACGCGCCAGCGAGGGCGACGCCACGGTGATGAGGCTCGTGGAGATCGAGCCCTGGAGCAGGCTCCCGGAGCGCCGATGGGCACTCGGTCCATACGAGGCCTAGGCGGCCCTGAGCCCGCCCGCGTGATCGCCTCGCCCGGGGGTGCTCCGCATGCCGTGATCACCGGTGGCACGCGCCGCCTGGTGGTGGCCGTGCGCGACTCCTGGCGCGTGCAGGACCGCTGGTGGACCGACGACCCCGTCGACCGTGCCTACTTCGACGTGGTCATCGAGCCGGGCCGCGTGGCCCTCGTGTACCGCGAGGCCTCGGGCGAGTGGTTCATCCATGGCTAGCCCGCCCTACGTGGAGCTGCACGCGCACTCGGCGTTCAGCTTCCTCGACGGCGCGTCGCTGCCCGCCGAGATGGCCGACCGCGCAGCCGACCTGGGTCACGCGGCACTGGCCCTCACCGACCACGACAACCTGTGCGGCGCCCTGGAGTTCGCGCACGCCGCTGCGGCAGCGGGAGTGCGCCCGATAACGGGAGCCGAGCTGACCGTCACGGCGGCCCCGATCGGTGACAGTCACCAAATCTCCCAAAAGCGGCATGTGACCCTGCTGGCCATCGACGCCCGCGGGTACGCCAACCTCTGCCGGCTCATCACCATGGCCCATGCGCACACGCGCGACTCGCCCGATCGCGGCGCGGGCGATCCCCTGCTGCCGCTGGATGCCCTGGCCGTGCACCACGAGGGGCTCGCGTGCCTGTCGGGGTGCGCGCGGCACGGGCTGGTGGCCGCGCCCCTGGCGGCGGGACGGCGCGTGGAGGCCGAGGCCATGCTCAGGCGGCTGGTGGGCATCTTCGGGCCGGGTCGCACGTGGGTGGAGATCCAGCGACCGGGGCTTCGCGGCGACCGCGCCCTGGCCCGCGCGCTCGAGCAGCTGGCCGATCACGTGGGCGTGCCCGCGGTGGCCACCGGCGACGTGCACGCACACGCGCCCCGCCGGGCGTTCCTGCAGGACGCCCTCGTGGCCATGCGCCACAGGCTCACCCTCGATGCATCGGAGGAGATGCGGCGCGGCAACCGCCAGGCGGTGCTGGTGCCGCCCGACGAGATGGCGCGCCGGCTGCGCGAGCACCCCGCGGCCGTGGCCGAGACCCTGCACCTGTCGGAGATGATCGCGTTCGACCTGACCCGCGACATGGGCTACCGCTTCCCCGACTTCGTCGCGGGGCACCCGGGTGAGGACGCCGATGGCGCGCTCGCGCGCATCTGCGCCAACGAGGCCCGGCGCCGTTACCCCGATGGCACCCAGCTGGGCGAGGCCCTCGCGCGCCTCGACGAGGAGCTCGGCCTCATCCGGTACCACGGCCTCTCCGGGTTCTTCCTGCTGCACCGGGACATCCTCGAGATCGCGCGCGAGGTGGCGCTGGATGTGCGCCCCGAGGGGTCGGCCCGCCGAGCGCTGCCACCGGGCCGCGGCCGCGGATCGTCGGTGGGATCCATCGTCTGCTACCTCACGGGCCTCTCGCACATCGACCCGGTGGCCAGCGGGCTCTTCCTCGGGCGATTCCTCAACCGCGACATCCGCTCGGTGCCCGACATCGACCTGGACTTCCCGCGCGACGTGCGTGCGCGCCTGATCGAGGAGGTCGTGCGCCGCTACGGCAGCGAGCACGCCGCGCTGGTGGCGGCCTTCCCCACCTTCCGCGCCCGCATGGCGATACGCGAGATCGGCGCGGCGCTGGCGCTGCCCCCCGCCGACATCGAGCGCCTCGCGCGGCTCTCGGACGGCTGGTCGTCGGCCGACGCGGTGGAGGACGAGATACGCCGCATGCCGGGTGGCGACGACCGCCTGCGATCGCGCCGGTGGCGGGCGCTGGCCATGCTCGCGAAGGAGGCCGCGGGGCTGCCGCG
>JAGWYY010000063.1 GCA_018969105.1 Acidobacteriota bacterium
CTGCGTGGAGTGGAAGAGCCGCGGGGCCAGCTTGCGCACGTGGCGCTCCACGGTGGCCGCGGGCCAGGGGTCGGGCAGGCGGCGCACGCGGAAGTCGGGCCAGCGCACGGAGTAGCGCTCGGGCGTGAGGGGGGCGTTCTCGCCATCACCGGAGATGAGGAACGCGGGTCGCCGCTCATTCGGCAGCGCCGCGAGCCCCTCGGCGATGCCCCGCACAGCCGCCCCGATGCCACGCGCGGCGTGGTCGCGATCGAGCGGCGTGGCGTCGAAGAGAACGTCAGCGTGCATCACCCGGAGCGTAGCCGGGTGCCGCGCCTCGGGAGGTCAGCGGCGCCGGCGTCTCCAGATCGCCGAGATCGACCCGAACGCCACGAGCCCGAGGGCCACGAAGCCCATGATCGGAACCGCGAGCGGAAGCTCGTCGGAGGGGTCGCTCGGCGGCGGCGTGGGGATGCCTTCGTCCTGCTGCACGGTGGCCGTGGGGTCGGGTGCGGGGGTGGTCTGGGTGCGGGTGCGCGGCTGCTGCGCCTGCAGCTGCTCCTCGGCGGCGCCGCTGGTGCCCGCGAGGTCCTGCGTGATCGCCTGGCTCACGATGTCGGCGAAGGCGGAGTACTGCGCGCCGCTCCCCACGCGCTGCTGCGCGAAGGCAAGCGCGGCACGCAGATCGTCCACCGAGTGCACGGCGTCCAACTGGCCATCCACGAAGTAATCGGCGATGACGTCGTTGGGCGCGGCCTGGGCGCGGGTGAGGCCACCGATTCCATCCACGCCGCCGATGCCACCGAGGCACAGCAGTGGGACGGCCAGCAGGGCTATGACGCGGGTTCGCACATCCCGCAGGTTAGGAGGGATGGCTCAGCCCGTGACCGGCGCGGTGCGCGGCGGGAACCGCGGCACGCGCACGGTGCGCCCGGCCGTGGCCGCCTGCGCGGCGGCCGTGGTGAAGGTGGCGCGAAGGGCGATGGGCAGCGGGCCGATGCGCAGCCGCGCGCGGGTGGCCGGCGTGAGCGCGCATGCGATTGCGACGGTGCCGCCGCTCTTCGCGGCGCGCGTGGCGGTGCAGGCGGTGCCCGTGGCATGCGAGGTGGCCGTGGCCCGCGAGCGCGCGGCAGCCGCGCCCAGCGGGTAGGTGCCCACCACGCGGACGGTGCCGGGCTGATTCACCCGCACCCGGAGGTCGATGCGCTGCCCGGCCATGGCCCGGGCCTGGGTGATGCTCACCGTGGGCGCCACCGACGACCCGGATGCGCCCGACGTTCCGGATGCACCCCCGCTCGCCGCCGTGGTGAAGCGCACGATGTTGCCCGACGCCCCGGTGCCCGCGGCATCGGTGGCCTCCATGCGCACCTGGTAGGCGGTGGATGGCGCGAGGCCCGCCAGGTTGCAGGTGGCCGCCTGCTTCTTCGGCGCAGCTGAGAGGCGGGCCGGCGCGGCCACCACCGGCGTGCCCGTGGCGGGATTACCGGGGCTCGCGGCGACGCGGCACTGGATGCCGGTGACGGCCTCGTTGGTGGGGATGACCGACCCATTGATCACCGCGGTGGTGGACGTGACCGCGCGCGCCGAGATGGTGCCCACCCGCGGCGGCGACACGCGCGTGGTGAAGCTCTGCAGCTTCGGCGACATGGTGGTGCCCAAGGCGTCGGTGGCGAACACCGCGTAGTGGTAGGTGGTGTTGGGGCGGAGGCCCGTGAGCGCGCACGAGAGCGGCGTGTACAGCACCACGCCCTTGGTGGACGCCGGCGAAGCGGTGGTGCGCGTGCCGTCCGCCACGCCGCTGACGGTGGTGGCCCTGCGGCAGAAGAGCGCGTTGACGTTCTGGGTGGCGCTCACCACGCCGTTGGCGGTGGCGGATGTCCGGGTGATGGCGCTTGGCGGCATCACCATGGGCCTCGCGGCAGTGCTGCTGGTGCGAAATGACGCCGTGCCCGATCGCACGGGGCGGCCCAGCTGCGATCCCTGCACCTGGTAGTAGTAGGTGCGGTTGCCCACCAGGCCGGCGACCGGGCATGACACCGCCGTGGCCGCCCCGGTGGACGTGGGCGCGACCGACGACGGCGTCGCGGGCACCACGGGGCCATCGATCGCGCCTCCCCCCGGATTCGTGGTGCTGTATTCGCACATGAGGTACGTCACCGGTGCGCCGCCGGCCGCCACCGCGCCGTTCATGGTCGCGGAGGTGGGGCCGATGTTCGTGGCGCTGGTGGCCACGATGCTCGCGGGCCCGCCGGTGTCGACGGTGGCCGTGCCGGGGACCGCCGTGCTCACGGCATAGGTGCCCCCCGGGTACACCGAGGCGGTGACGGTGAAGGCGAAGGTGCCTGCCTGCGTGGGCACTCCCTGCACCTTGCCGGTGTTGCCATCGAGGGTGAGGCCGGGCGGAAGGGCCCCGGAGGTGACCGCGTACAGGGCTCCCGGGCCGGCGTTGTATGTCCAGGTGGCGAAGGTGCCGACGACCATCGTGGGGATGCGCGGGCTCGTGACGGTGAGGTACTGGACCTGCGCGAACGACGACGTGTTGCCCGCGTACGACGACACACCCGCGACATACTGCGGCACGGCGGAGCCCATGCCACCGCCGCCACCACCACCCCCGCCGCTGCGGAAGGACGCCACCCACGCGGTGCCGGGCGATCCCGCCGCGCCACCGCGCCAGCCACCACCACCACCACCACCGGGTCCGCTGTTGACATTGTCCCCGCCCGGGCCCTGCCCGTCGCCGCCCTGGCCGGTGGACCCCGTGGGCAGGATCCCCCCTGCACCACCCGCGCCGCCATCGCTGCCCTGGCCTGCCTGGCCGAACCCTGCCGCGCCAGAAGCTCCGAATCCACCCACGCCGCCCCACGCCGATTCGCCGTAACCCCCGCTGCCACCCGCGCCACCGGTGACGATGAGCGCGCTCGTGAAGGGCGCCCCGCTCGGGCGGATGTCGGTGGAGCCACCACCACCACCACCGGTCCAGTACCCGTTGGTGGACGACGATCCCCCATTGGGCCACCCGCCCCGCGACACCGATCGTCCGACTGCGTTGGTGCCGTCATCGCCCGGGTCACCCACGGCGACGTCAAGCGCCGACACGCCCGGCGGAATGGTGAGCGTGGCGGTGGTGGTGGACGCGAACGTGAATGCGCCGTTGGCCCCCTTGCCGCCGGCCCCGCCGGCGAGGGCGACACCCACCGACTGCACGCCCATGGGCACCTGCCATGTCTGGATGGCCTGGGTGGGGGTGAAGCTGGCCGTGTCGAGGCCTTGGGCTGATGCCGGTGAGGCAGCGACCGCACCGAAGGCCACGAGGCCCATGCTGGCCAGGCCGATCAGTGCAGGGCGGGGGCCGGGCATGACGGCAGCCTAGATCACCATGGCGGTCACCGGGTCAAGATCCCGCGGTTCGTACCATCAGATGCCGCACGGCCTGGTCCAGCCCATCCACCGACAGCTCGAACATCGGGAAGATCCTCCGCACGATGTTCAGGGTGTAGGCCCCGTGGATGGTGTCCCACCAGCGCTTGGGGTGCGGGTTGAGCCACGCGGCACGGCTGAAGTGCTGCTCCAGGCGCTCGAGCCACCAGGCACCGGGCTCCTCGTTCATGTGCCGGTAGTCGATGGCGCCGCCCGGGGCGAGCAGCTCGCTCGGTGCCATGCAGGCGTCACCCACCATCACCAGCTTGTAGTCGGGGTCGAGTTGCGCGAGCAGTGAGTCGGTGCTCTCCGACTGGCGCGGGCTCATGTCCACGCCGGAGTAGATGCGGTCGTACACGCAGTTGTGGAAGAACCTCACCTGCAGATCGCGGAAGTGACTCGCCTGGTGCATGGCGGTGAAGAGCCGATCGAGCAGCAGGATGTGGTCGTCCATCGATCCGCCGATGTCGAGCATGAGCAGCACGCGCACGGTGTTGCGCCGGGGGCGCCGGAACGAGAGCCTGAGCTGCCCGGCGTGGTCGGCGGTCTGGCGGATGGTGTCGTCCACGTCGAGCTCGGTGGCCGGCCCGTCGAGGCGGGTGGAGAGCTGGCGAAGTCGCCTGAGCGCCACGCCGAAGTCGCGCGCGCCGATCTCGTGATCGGTGCGAAGGTCGCGGAACTGCCGGTCGCCGGCCACCTGCACGGCACTCCTCCAGCGGCCCTGCCCGCCGATCCGGATGCCGCCGGGGTGGTAGCCCGAGTGCCCGAACGGCGAGGTGCCCCCGGTGCCGATGTGCTCGGAGCCCCCGTGGTGCTCCTCCTCCTGGCTTTCGAGCTTCTCCCGCAGCCTCTCCATCAGCTCGTCGAGCTCCAGCTGGTCGCGCATGGCGTCGAGCTTCGCGCGCTGGTCCTCGGAGATATGCAGGAAGTGCGGGTTCTCCTCGAGCCACTTCCACACGCGCTCGTCCACGGCCTCGCCGGCGGGCTCGAGCCCCGAGAAGTAGCGCGCGAAGGCGATGTCGAAGCCGTCGTAGTGCGACTCGTCCTTCACCAGCACCGCGCGCGACATCAGGTAGAAGCCTGAGAGCGTGCTCTCGTGAAGGTCGCGCTCGAGGCCCTCGTGCAGCATGAGCCACTCATCGAGCGCCACCGGCACCCCCTCGTCGCGCAGCGCGGTGAAGAGGCCCTCGAACATGGGGCCTAGCTCTTCTCCTGCTGCATCGCGGCGCGACGGGCGCGGATGGCCATGTGGCGCCGCGCGATGTCGAGGTCGGCCTGCTTCTTGAGCACCACGCCCATGAAGGGCAGCTCATCCACGATGGTGTCGGGGTCGACTCCCGCCACCGCCAGGGCCTGCACCCAGTCGACGAGCTCCGAGGTGCTCGGGCGCTTCTGCAGCCCGTCGAGCTCGCGCAGCAGGTAGAAGCCCTCCATGGCGTTCCTCAGCAGCACCTCTTCCACGTTCGGGTGGTGCACGCGCACGATCTGCTCCATCTGCACGGGATCGGGGAACGCGATGTAGTGGAACACGCAGCGCCTGAGGAAGGCGTCGGGAAGCTCCTTCTCGGCGTTGGAGGTGATGATCACCACCGGCCGCTGCTTGGCCGAGACGGTCTCGCCGGTCTCGGGGATGTGGAAGCTCATGCGGTCGAGCTCCCACAGCAGGTCGTTGGGGAACTCCAGGTCGGCCTTGTCGACCTCGTCGATCACCAGCACCACGCGCTCAGGAGCCGCGAAGGCCTCGCCCAGCTGCCCCAGGCGGATGTACTTGGCCACATCGGCCGGGTCGCCCTCGCCGAACTGGCTGTCGTACAGGCGCTGGACGGTGTCGTACACGTAGAGGCCGTCCTGCGCACGGGTGGTGCTCTTCACCGGCCAGGTGATGAGCCGCATGCCCATGCTCTCGGCCACGGCCTCGGCGAGGAGGGTCTTGCCGGTGCCGGGCTCGCCGCGCACCAGCAGGGGGCGCTCGAGGGATACGGCGACGTTCACCGCCGCCTGCAGGTCGGGGGATGCGATGTAGTCGGAGGTGCCGCGGAAGGCTGAGGTGCTCATGGCCGGGAGGGTAGTGGCGGTGGGGCCGATCGCGGGGCGTGAAACCGCATGCCCGTGGCTGCGCCACGCCTGCGGCGTGAGCCACGGGCAAGGGATCTGTTGCGAAAAGGTATGAACCGGGGGGTTCGGGCTGCCCAGTCGCTCGGGGGGCGGAAGCATGCCCGCATGGCCCTCCGCCACTCCCGCGCCGCGGCGATCGCGGCACTCTCCGCAGCCGTTGCCTCCGTGGCCCTTGTCGCGGCTTCTGACCCTGCGGCGGTTCTGGCTGCGCCCACGCCGGTCATCGACGCGGCTGCGTCGGCCGCCACCGAGATCGGCGTGATCGGCGACCCCGGCGTGGACACCGCCAACCAGGCCGCGGTGGCGTCGATGGTGGCCGCTTGGGCGCCCGACCAGCTCGTGCTGCTTGGCGACAACTACTACTCGTCGGCCGGCGGCACGGGCACGGGCAAGTACGACCGCACGGTGGGCAAGTACTACTGCGCCTTCCTCGCGGGCGCGGCCAGCGGGCCCAACTGCGCGGGGCGCACGTCGCCCACCAACCGCCTGTGGCCCATCGCGGGCAACCACGAATACTCCGACGCCGGCATCTCCAACTACCTGAGCTACTTCACGCTGCCCGGCAACGAGCGCTGGTACGACGTGCGCATGGGGCCGGTGCACTTCTTCATGCTCGACTCCGACGAGGCGCTCCGCAACTCTGCCGACATGGCCGCGCAGAAGGCCTGGCTGCAGCCGGCGATGGCTGCCTCGGACGCGCCCTTCAAGGTGGTGGCGGTGCATCACCCGCCGTACACCTCGAGCGCGCGCGGTCCGTACGCGGGCATGCGCTGGCCCTTCCGCGAGTGGGGCGCCGACCTGGTGCTGAACGGCCACGACCACTACTACGAGCGCCTCGAGGTGGATGGCCTTCCCTACGTGGTGAACGGCATCGGCGGTCAGTCGGTGACGGCCTTCCCCGCCACGGCGGTGGCCCAGAGCCGCGCGCACTACAGCGGGTCGAACGGGGCCATGCGCATCACGGCCACCGACACGCTGCTCACCGCGGAGTTCCTGTCGGTGGACGGCGCGGTGCGCGACGTGCTCACCCTCGGGCCGTCGGGGCCGGTGAGCGGCGGGAGCGGTGGCGGGCTATCGGGTGACGGGTCGGCGGGGTCGGGGGGCTCGGGGGCGGCATCCGCCACCGGCCTGGCTGCGGCATCGGTGACCGCGCGCGTCACCCGTCGCGCCGTGGTGCGCACCAGCACGAGTCGGGTGAGCGTGCCTGTCACCGTGTCCCTCGGCGGGCGCGCCCCCCAGGGGGCCACGGTGCGCGCCGCGGTGACCATCCGCCGCTCGGCACGCGGCGCCACGCTCGGCCGCGGGGTGGCCACCGTGCGGGTGGGCGCCGACGGTTCGCTGCCCGCGAGCGCCACCGTGCGCGTGGCCCTGGGGGCGTCGGCGGCGCGCGCGCTGCGCGCGGGACAGCGCGTGTCGGTGAGCGCCGGCGTGCGCGTGAGCCCCGTGGGGGGCACCGCAACCACGGCGCGCTCCACCGCCAACGCCGTGGTGCGCTAGGTCAGTCCCACACGGCGAGGCGCTTCGCACGGCGCGGCAGCGTGGCCTCGAATGCGTGGATCTTCTGGTCGCCCGTGATCAGGGGGAGATCGAGCACTCGGGCCGTGGCATAGACCATGCGGTCGGCGGGGTCGCCGTGGAAGCCCTCGCGCCCGAGCTCGGCGGAGCATGCGGCGATGCGCGGCGTGAGAGGTGCAAGCTCGCAGGGTGGGGCAAGCGCCGTGCGCAGCCACCGCTCGGCGGTCATGCTGGGGTCAGCGATGGTCACCCGGCCCCGTTCGATGAGCATCGCGACCTCCCACAGGCACATCGCCGGCACGTGCAGCGTGACGCCGCCGCCGATCAGCCGCTGCGCGGTGCGCGGGATTCGGCCGGTGTCCTCGATGAGGTGGAGCCAGGGATAGGTGTCGAGCACGCAGGCAGCGCTCATGCGAGATCGCTACCCGCCCATTCCGCGGAGAGGTCGTACGCCGCGATGTCGTCGGGCAGCACGAGTGACCCCTTCAGCGGATGGGCGGACGCCGCAGGCACCAGGCGCGCGATGGGCCGTCCCCTGCGGGTGATCACGATCTCGTCCCCGGTCTCGCCGATCTCGGTGACGAGCTTGAGCAGGTTGGCCTTCACCTCGGTGATGGCGATGGTGCGGGTGGCCACGGAGGCCTCCTTCACATGACCATTGGCAATGGTCATTACGCTACCGCACCCTCACCTTGATGACGGGCGAGGTGCCGGGCTCGATCATCCATCCGCGCTCGCGGGGCACGCGCACGCGGAAGGGCACGGTGAGGCCGCTGGCCTGGAAGCGCCAGGGGATCTTGAAGGAGCCATCGGCGGCCGCCCGGGCGTTCACCACCGGGCGCCAGGCCTTTCGGAAGGGGTCGAGCCACTCGAGCACGATCGCCTTGCGGCCCCCCTCGGCGCCAGGCGCCGGCGACATCTTCCCCGTGAACACCACCGGCGCCCCCTTCGCGCTGGCTTCGGTGCGCGAGGCCGTGAGGGTCACGCTTGCGCGCAGCCGCACGGCCACCCCCGGGCCGGTGGGCACGGGCACCACCTTCGAGCCGTCGGGCACGCCGACGTCGATGGGGCCCGTGCGGATGGGCACGGCGGTGATGACGAACGATCCGTCGGGCCCGGTGATGCCGGCGCCGAGGTCGCGGCCGCCCTGCCGGGCCACCATGGCGAAGCCCGCGAGCGCCTGGCCCTGGCGGTTGAGCAGGCGCCCGGTGATGGTGACCGGCTTGCCCGCCGCGAGCTTCACCACCTTGTAGTCGCGGCCCTCCACGCGCTCGGGCACGCCATCGCGGATTCCCAGCGTGAGGATTCCCTCGCGGGCGGCATCGGCCATCTGCTGCGCGGGGGTGGCGCCCGGCTGCCCCGTGCCTGGTGCACCGGGGGCGCCCGGTGCCGCGCGGCGCGCGGGCGGCTCCACCTCGATGGCCCGCGCATTGCCCGCGGCGTCAGCCAGCTGCACGCGCAGGCGCGTGGCGCCGTCGGGGAGCAGGTCGGGGTCGATGGTGGCGATGCCGCTGCCGTCGGACGCCGGCAGCTGGGTGACCATGCGCCAGGTCCAGCCGTCGAGCCACTGCAGGCGCACGCGGTCAACTCCCGAGCGGGCGTCCTCACCCGACCAGGTCATCTTCACCTTGCCGTCCGCCTGCGTGGTGAGGGCGGCGCGCGAGACGTCGGGCGGCGTGAGGTCGGTACGCACCAGCGCCATGCGGCTGGTCACGAGGGTCTGGGCAAAGGGGCCGCCGTTGCGAAGGCGCAGGCGCACCACGTGCACGCCATCGGCCAGGCCGGTGAGCGGCACCTGCATCTGCGTGTAGCCGGGGGCGAGGGCCTCCTGCGCGATGGGGATCCACTCGCCCCGCGTGCTGCCGTCGCCCGCCGCGTTGATCTCCGCCTCGAAGTCGCCGAGGCCGATGAGCTGGTCGAGGTTGTCGCTGAGGGTCATCTGCAGCGGCAGCACGGATGTCCACTCCGAGGGGATGGGCTGCAGGCCGATGCGGGGCGGCTGGGTGTCCACCACGAGGGGCTCGGGGGCCAGCTGCTCGGTGGCGTTGCCCGCCTGGTCGGATGCCGCCACGCGCCACGCGTGCAGGCCGTCGGAGAGCCCGGCTCCCACGGCCCGGGTGATGCGCTGGCCGGCCGAGGTGGCGCCCACGCTCGCCACCGAAAGCCATGTGCCCGTGGCCGCGCCGTTGGGCATGGAGTTCACCTCGGCACGCGCGGCCTGCAGGCCGCTGGTGGCGTCGCTGGCCGAGAACGTCACCTGCCCACGGGTGCTGCCGGGTGCGTAGGCCACCTCCGCCTCACCGATGTCGGGAGTGCTGCGGTCGATGCGGATCGTGCTCTCCGACGTCGCCCCGCCGGTGCCGTCGCCATCCACCTCCACGCGCACGGCATGGGCGCCGTCGGGGAGCCCTGCCAGCGACACGTCGGCCGCGTGCTGGCCCTGCCCCGGCGCGCCCGACCAGCGGGTCTCGCCAGCCACCTGCACGCGCTGGCCGGTGATGCCGTCGCTGCCGAAGTTGTCGGCCGCCTGCCAGCCGATGCGCGCGGCGCTGGTGGACGCATTGAGCCAGCCCGGGGGCGTGCTCACCACCTGCGCGCTCGGCGGGGCCACGTCGCGGATCACCGCGCCCGTGCCGCCGATCCACCACACCCGCGCGTGCTGTGAGCGCCGCTCGCCCTGGACGAGCTCGAGCTTCACGTCGCAGGTGCCACCGGGCAGCCCCAGCCCGTACCCGCGCCCGCCGGCCGGCGACTGCGGCATGCCCACATCGCCCTCCGACCACACCCGCTGGCCGTTGGCGGTCACCTGCAGCCCGGCGCTCGATGCCGCCGCGTAGCGCAGGGCGCTCCACTGCACCGAGGCGATCTCGCTGCCGGGAACCGGGCATCCCCAGCCCATCGAGAACTGCGTGCCGGTGGGCGCCGCCGTGGTGGCGGGGGCGTTCAGCTGCACCACGGCGGCGCTCGGCTGGCTGGCCGAGAGCATCGAGCCGGTGGTGAAGGGCGCGGAGCCCTGCGGGTAGAGGTTGCCGTCGGTGGCCATGGCGGCGGGCGCGGCGGCGAGGGCGATCCCCAGGCCTCCGGCCGATGCGATGGCGACGGCGATGCGCGCGAGCCCGCGCGCACGGGTGATGCGTGGTGGATTGGTCATGGTCCGAACTCCAACTGCGGTTGCGCCGCGGGTGTGGCGGCGGGGGCTGATGGACTGGGTGAGGGAGTGCTGCTGGATGCGGTGGCGGGTGCACCGCCCCGGGCGCTGCCGGATGCGTCGCTGGATGCCCCGGCGCGCTGCGCAGCGCGCTCGCGCGCCGCGGCCTCGCGTTGCTGGCGATCGCGCCGCGCCCTGGCCTCGCCCTGACGGCGCCGCTCCTCGGCCTGGGCGCGCAGGCGCTCCATCTCAGCCACGGCATCGGCCTGCGCGGCGCTGCCGGGTGCCGCCGTGCCGCCGGTGGGGTCGCCGGGCGCCGTGGAGGTGCCCGGCGCGGTAGGCGCACCCGGCGCCGTGCCCGTGCCGCCCGGGCCTCCCACGGTGCTGATTCCCGCGGCGTCGGCGACGGTGCGCACCTGCGCGGCCACGGGCTGCGTGGCCTGCCGCTGTCCGTCGCCGACCGTCTTGGCCACGAGCGGCACGCCGGCGAAGCCCGCCACGGTGATGGCCACGGCGCCGGCGCCCATGCGGGCGCTCATGAGGGTGGGGAGGTCGAGCATGGCCTGCCAGGCCTGCCCCACGGTCACCGCCATGCGGGCGGTGCCGCGCTCGACCACGCTCATGGCGGGGCTGGGGTCGGGCACGGCCAGGCCGGCCGCGGCGGCGCCCACCACGGCCACGGGCACGAGCACGGTGATGCCGGCGTTGGTCTCGCGCCGCGCGCGCAGGGTGGCGCGGCAGGCGCCGCAGTGGCGCACGTGCCGCGACACCATGCGCCGCTCCCGGTCGTCGGCTTCGTGGTCGGCCACGCGCTCGAGGGCGTCCTGCACCTTCTGGCACTTCTCGCCCGTCGCCAGGTCGAGGTGCCACGCATGCAGGCGCTTGCGGGCGCGCACGATCGAGCGCTCCACCTTCCGGTCGGTGTAGCCGGTCATCGATCCGATCTCGGCCCGGCTCACCCCGGCCGTGCGCAGCAGCAGGCACACCCGCTCGGCCTCGTTGAGGGACGTCATGGCGTCCTGCAGCGTGCGGTAGCGCTCGCGCCACTCGGCCACGGCGGCGGGCTCGCGGGCCTCGTGGCCACGGGAGTCGACCGCCACCTGGATGTCGTCGCCGGCGGGGGTCTCGCGGCCGTGGCGCCGGGCGAGGGTGGTGGCCTCGTTGCGGATGACCACGTGCAGCCAGGCGATGAATTCATCCTGCGTGCCGATGGGCCCCTTGGTGAGCGCCACCTCCATGCCGCGCTG
>JAGWYY010000064.1 GCA_018969105.1 Acidobacteriota bacterium
GCAGCCACCACGTCGCTGCCCGAGCAGCTGGGTGGCGTGCGCAACTGGGACTACCGGTACGGCTGGCTGCGCGACGCGTCGTTCACGCTCTACGCGCTGATGCTCGGGGGGTACACGCGCGAGGCGGTGGCGTGGCGCGACTGGCTGCTGCGGGCGGTGGCCGGTGACCCCGAGGACATCCAGATCATGTATGGCGCGGCCGGCGAGCGGCGCCTGGCCGAGTGGGAGGTGCCGTGGCTGCCGGGCTACGCGGCCTCGCGCCCGGTGCGCGTGGGCAACGCGGCCGTCGACCAGTTCCAGCTCGACGTGTACGGCGAGGTGATGGACTCGCTGCACGTGGCGCGGCGCATCGGCGTGGAGCCCGACCCCGATGCCTGGGCGCTCGAGACGGCGCTCATGAACGCCCTGGAATCGCGGTGGCAGGAGCCCGACGAGGGCATCTGGGAGGTCCGGGGTCCGCGCCGCCACTTCACCCACTCGAAGATCATGGCGTGGGTGGCCTTCGACCGCGCCATCCGGGCGGTGGAGGAGTCGGGGCTCGAGGGTCCGACCGACCGCTGGAAGGCCATCCGGCAGCAGATCCACGACGAGGTGTGCCGCGAGGGCTTCGATGCAGACATCGGCGCCTTCGTGCAGGCCTACGATGTGCCACGGCTGGACGCCAGCCTGTTGATGATCCCGCTGGTGGGATTCCTGCCGGCCGACGACCCCCGGGTGATCGGCACCATTGACGCCATCCAGCGCGACCTCACGCGCGATGGCCTGGTGATGCGCTACGCCGACGTGGGCAGCGAGGGCGTGGACGGCCTGCCGGCCGGCGAGGGGGCCTTCCTGCTCTGCACCTACTGGCTGGTGGACAACCTCGCGATGGCCGGGCGCCACGATGAGGCCCGCGCGCTGTTCGAGCGCCTGCTCACGCTGCGCAACGACGTCGGGCTCATGGCCGAGCAGTGGGATCCCATCGCGGGCCGCATGCGCGGCAACTTCCCGCAGGCCTTCTCGCACGTGGGCCTGGTCAACTCGGCGTGGAACCTCGGCAGCAAGGGCGGCGCCGCTGCCCGGTGGGCGCCCGCCGCGGGCAGCCCGGTCACCGCAGGGGCCTAGGCACCGCTAGCGGCGGGATCCCTCGCAGGCGATGCCGTCGCCGTCGCTGTCGAAGCGGTGGACGTCCACGCCCACGATGCGAAAACGCCGCGCGGTGATGTCCGAGCAGTCGAGGTCGGGCGGAGGTGGCGGGATGCATGCCCCCGCGTAGTTCGGGTCGCACTTCCCCGACGCCGCCGACGTGCCCGATCCGGACCCACCGGCCGGGCCCGCACCGCCCGACGCCCCACCGCCGTACTGCGGCTTGGTGGTGTCCCCGTTGCACGGCGGTCCCCACACGCCCGCGCGGGACTTCTTCGCCTTGATCTCGGCGCCGAGGAACGCACCGGCGTAGCGGAACGGGATGTCCCCGTAGATGTAGGTCTTCGCGAAGCCCGTGCGCACGAGGCGATAGTTCACCGATCCGCGGGCGCCCCCGCCACTGCCCACGTACACGTACCCCAGGAACCGGTTGTACTTGTCGCGGGCATCCTGCGAGGGGTCGCTCTCCACGCGTATGGCCGTGCCGGTCGGGAGCAGGCGCGCGGTCTCGGCCGACGCCGCGGGCCCGCCGCACTGCACCGGGTAGCCCGGCCGCTTGGTCTCGGGCGTGTCGATGCCGATGAGCCGCATGGTGCTCTCGAACCCGCGCGACTGGAACTTGATGGTGTCGCCGTCCACCACCTTGGTGACGGTGCCGCGCAGCACCACCGGCTGGGCAGCGTTGGCGGTGCCGCCGAGCACGAAGGCGGCGAGAAGTACAGCCCCGGTGACAGTCACCATTGGAACACGGTGTCGCAAGGCGCGTGGCATGGTCATGCATGTGTATCAGCAGGCCACGGGTAGCCTCCTTACGTGGGTGCAATCCGCTCGTTCATGAGGTGGGAGGCGGCGGGCGGCGCGGCGCTGCTGGCAGCCGCCGTGGTGGCGCTCATCTGGGCGAACGCGGCGCCCGGTGCCTACGCGTCGTTCTGGGCCACGGAGGTGGCGGGGCACGCCCTGCTGTCGGTGGTGAACGACGGCCTGATGACCATCTTCTTCCTTCTCATCGGGCTCGAGGTGAAGCGCGAGCTGGCCATCGGCGAGCTCGCCGACCGCCGCGCGGCCGTCGTGCCGTTCGCCGCCGCGCTCGGTGGCATGGTGCTGCCCGCCGGCATCTTCCTGATCATCGCGGGATCCACCCCGGCCGCCAATGGCTGGGGAATCCCCATGGCCACCGACGTCGCGTTCGCCCTCGCGGTGCTGGCGTCGCTGCGATCACGCGTGCCCGCGTCGCTCTGGGCCTTCCTGCTGGGCGTGGCGGTGATCGACGACATCGGCGCGATCATCGTGATCGCGGTGGCCTACTCGGACGGCATCAGCGGCGCATGGCTGGCCGGCGCGGTGGCGGCGCTCATCGCGTTCTGGCTGCTCATCCGCCTGGGCGTGCGCTGGGTGCCGCTGTACGTGGCCCTGGGCATCGCCGCATGGGCCTTCACGGCGATGTCGGGAGTGCACGCGACGATCGCCGGCGTGGCCATCGGCCTGCTCATCCCCGCCACGATGGCCGGGCGCACCCCCGACCGGGCGCCCCTCGCCCGCACGGTGCACGTGCTGCACCCGTGGTCGTCGTTCCTGGTGCTTCCCATCTTCGCGCTCGCCAACGCGGGCATCGTGTTCGCGGCCGACGAGTTCGGCACGGAGGGTGCCCTGGCCGCCACCCTCGGGGTGGCGATCGGCCTTCTCGTGGGCAAGGCCATCGGCATCCCGCTGGGGGCATGGGTGGCGATCCGCGCCGGCCTCGGCCGCATGCCCACCGCCGCCACCTGGACGCAGATGGCCGGCATCGGGCTGGTGGCGGGCATCGGCTTCACCGTGTCGCTGTTCATCACCGACCTCGCCTTCGATGACGCCGCACTGCAGGACGCCGCGCGCATCGGCGTGCTGGCCGGATCGGTCGTGGCCGCCATCGCAGGGGGCGCCGTGCTCTGGGCGGCCGGGCGGGGCCGGGAGCCCTCCGAGGCCGACCCCGCCTGACCCGCGCCGGCACCGGTCCGCCTGAACCGCCGGCCGGGGGAATCGTCCGGCATGCGGCGAACATTCCGGCCATGCGCGCATCCTCCACCCCACGGGGCCCAGTGCTCACGGCCATCACCGCGGCCGCCGCCGCAATCGCCGTGGCAGCGGGCGCACAGGCCCCCACCGCCATGGCCGGCTACGCGTCGAGCATCTCCGAACTCTCCCCCGCGCAGGTGAAGGCCATGACCCCGTCGGTGTGGCGCAAGGGCTGCCCCGTTGGCCCCAACGACCTGCGCGCCGTGCGCGTGACCCACCGCACATTCGGCGGCGGCGAGGCCACCGGCACGCTGGTGGTGCACGAGGATGTCGCGCCGGTGGTGGCCCGGGTGTTCCGCAGCCTCTACCGCGACGGCGTGCCCGTGCGGAGGATCGAGCCGATCGAGAAGTACAAGGGCAGCGACTTCGCGTCGATCGAGGCCGACAACACCTCCGCCTTCAACTGCCGCAAGGCCACCGGCTCGAGCGGGCGCTGGAGCAATCACGCCTACGGCAAGGCGATCGACATCAACCCGATCGAGAACCCATGGGTGGAACCCGGCGGGGTCGTGTACCACACGGCCAGCCGGCCCTTCGTGAAGCGCACGGCCCGCCCGGGCGTGGCCGTGGAGGGCGGCGCCCTGGTGCGCGCCTTCGACCGCGAGGGCTGGGACTGGGGCGGCCGGTGGTCGGGCGCGAAGGACTACCAGCACTTCTCCGCCGACGGGGGCTGACCGCGGCGCGGGCGATGGCGGGGTTGCAATACTGCGCGTCCCGATGAGCGCAGGCGCCACGCCGAGGAGGCCGTTCGATGCCGGTTGAGTTCGACCAGGACCCCAAGATCCAGTCCTACGCGCATCCCGAGCGCCTGGTCACCACCGAGTGGCTCGAGGCCCACCTCGGCGACCCCGGCCTGGTGGTGGCCGAGAGCGACGAGGACGTGCTGCTCTACGAGACCGGCCACATCCCCGGCGCCGTGAAGATCGACTGGCACCTCGACCTGAACGACCCGCTCACGCGCGATTACGTGGACGCCCAGGGCTTCGCCGCCCTCATGAGCGCCAGGGGCATCACCCCCGACACCACCATCGTCTTCTACGGCGACCAGAACAACTGGTGGGCGGCCTACGCCCTGTGGGTCACCTCGCTCTTCGGGCACGCCGACGTGCGGCTGCTCGACGGCGGCCGCAAGAAGTGGGTGAATGAGGGGCGCCCCATGACCACCGACGTCCCCTCCCCCGCCCCGGCCGACTACCCGGTGACCGACCGCGACGACAGCGTCATCCGCGCCTACCGCGAGCAGGTGCTCGCGCACATCGGCAACGGCAAGCTCGTGGACGTGCGCTCGCCCGGCGAGTTCTCGGGCGAGCTGCTGCACATGCCCGAGTACCCGCAGGAGGGCGCGCTGCGCGGCGGGCACATCCCCACGGCCGCCAACGTGCCGTGGCGCCGCGCCGCCAACGAGGACGACGGCACCTTCCTGCCCGTTGACGACCTGCGGGCCATCTACGAGGGTGAGATCGGCCTCGACAAGGGCGACGACGTCATCGCCTACTGCCGCATCGGCGAGCGCTCGAGCCACACGTGGTTCGTGCTGTACCACCTGCTGGGGTTCGACCAGGTGCGCAACTACGACGGCTCGTGGGTGGAGTGGGGCAACGCCGTCCGGGTGCCGATCGAGAAGTGAGGGACAAGCTCCACGAGATCGTCGAGGAGTTCGCGGACACGCCGAAGGAGCTCCGGCTGCCGCTGCTCCTCGACTTCGCCAACTCCCTTCCGCCGCTTCCCGAGCGACTGCTCGAGGACCGCGACGGCATGGAGCCGGTGGAGGAGTGCCAAGCGCCGCTGTTCCTCGCGGTGGATGTGGCTCCCGACGAGGTGCGGCTCTACTTCGATGCACCGCCCGAGGCGCCGACCTCGCGCGGCTTCGCCGCGGTGCTGCACGAGGGCCTCGACGGCGCCACCCCCGAGGAGGTGCTCGCCACCCCCAACGACTTCTACCTCTCGATGGGGCTCGAGGAACTGGTCACCCCGCTGCGCATGCGCGGCATGGCCGGCATGCTCGCCCGCGTGAAGCGGCGCGTGGCCGCGGGCATCGAGGCCTGAGGCCGCGCCCGGCCGGGGCGGAGGCATCCAGGGGGCCAGGCGGTAGGGGGCTAGGGCGCGAGCAGCAGCCTGCCGCCCTGCACCACCTGCACGGTGGCCGGGTACACCGCCTCGCGCACGCCCGGCGTGAAGCGCATCGATCCGAGCACCGACGGCACGGCCCGCACCTTTCGCAGCCCTGCGAGAACCCGATCCGGCGTCCCGCCGTGGCCGGCACCGGCCGCGGCCGCCAGCAACTGCACTCCGCCGTAGCCCTGCGCCGCGAATGCATCGGGGGTGCTGCCGTACGTCGCGCGGTAGTCGCGCACGAAGGCGCGGCTCGCCGTGTCGCGCTTGTTCGGGTTCCACGAGGCACTCACGACGAAGCCGTTGGTGGCCGACCCCGCCGACTGCAGCACGTCGGGAGTGTTGTAGCCGTTGCCCCCCACCTTCATGAGCGACGATCCCGCCGCCGCCACGGCGAGGTTCACCGCGTCCGCGCTGCGCGCTGCAAAGAAGAGGGCCTGCGGTCCGGGTGCCACGGCCTCGGCCACCACCTGGGCGGCGCGCCCGCTGCCCGCGGGCATGCTGACGTCGGCGAGCAGACGGATGCCCTGACCGGCCGCGGCCGCGCGGAATGCCTGGGCGGCCCCCTCCGAGTAGCCATCGCCCGTCACCGACATCAGCGACGCCGTGGTGATGTCGCGCTTGTCGTTGGCATATGCGACCGACGCCGGGATGAGGCGGTTCTCCGACAGGCTCACCCTCCAGAAGGTGGGCCCCGCCGCGGCGATGTCGAGCGTGGTGTTGGTGACCCCCAGCACCGGGATGCCCGCGGCGCCCGCGATGGGGTCTGCTGCGGCGGCCACGCCCGAGAGCGTGGGGCCCAGCACGGCCGACACCCGCGCTCCCACGAAGCCGGTCATCTGGTAGACCGCCATCTGGTTGGCCGACTGGTCATCGGCAAGGTGCAGCCGCACGCGCACCGGCTGGCCGCGCGTCTCCGCCGCGGCGAGCGACGCCCCGCGCGCCTGGGACACGCCATAGGCACTGGCCGACCCGGTGAGCGATGCCAGCGAGCCACCCACGGCCTCGATCGGGCGGTGCGCGCCCAGTCCGGGGGCGGCCACGGCGAGGGCGGCTGCGGGCACTGCCAGGGACACGGTCAGGGTGCGGAGGCGGTGGGGCATGCGTGGGAACTCCGGGTCGTCGGGCATGGGGATCACCGCCGCGGGGCGGACCCGGCGCGGCAGCCGGCGCGGGGCGGCGGCGCGATGCTACGCGACACGCGGTTAGGCTGGCGGGGTGAGCCCCCGTGCCGCAGCACTCGTCGCCATCGCCGTGGGAGGAGCCATCGGCGCGCTCGTGCGGGCGGGCCTCGCCGAGGGACTGCCCAGCGAGCAGTGGCCGCTCGGCACGCTGGTGGTGAACATCGCGGGCACGGTGCTGCTGGCCGTCGTGGCCGCGATCATCGCGTGGCGCCCCGCGCTTCCGCACTGGTTCCACCCGCTGGCCGCCGTGGGCTTCTGCGGGTCGCTCACCACCTTCTCGGGAATCCAGCTCGAGGCGCTCGGGATGATGCGCCGCGGCATCTCGGCGTCAGCCGTGCTCTACGTGGCGGCCACGGTGGTGCTGGGGCTCATCGCGGTGGTCGCCACCCGCCGCGCCATGACGCGGGTGCTGCGATGAGCGCCCTCGCGTGGGTGCTGGCCGCCCCCGCCGGTGCGCTGGGGGCCCTGGCCAGGTTCGGCACGGGGCGCGTGATGGCCCACCGCTTCGGGCTGCATGCCCCGTGGGGCGTGCTTGCGGTGAACCTGATCGGCACGTTCCTGCTCGGGCTGGTCGTGGGCATCAACCCGGGGGATGGCCTCGTGCTCATACTCGGCGCGGGCTTCCTCGGCAGCTACACCACGTTCTCCACCTGGATGGCGGAGACCGACGGGCTGGCCGAGCAACGGCGGTGGAACGCGGCCCTGCTCAACCTGGTGGGGCCCGCGGCGGGCGGGCTCATCATCGGAGCCGCGGGGTTCGCGCTCGGCATGGCGCTCGCCTGAGCGCCGCGGGGCGACGGGTCAGGGCGCCGCAGGGCGACAGGTGGGGGGGAGTGCGGCCGGCCTAGCCGGCGGAGTTGAAGACGACGATCAGCACGATGACCGCGATCACCACGCACACCGTGGCGGTGATGAAGGCGGTCATGAACTTCGGCATCGGCGGGATGGGCGGCAGCTCGGCCATCGGCTCTCTCTCAACGGGTTTCCGGAACCGCTGGCATTCCACCAGACGCCCGGGGCGCCATATGTCCCTCGGGCACCCCGGCGAGCGCTTCCCGGACGGTCGTCACGCCCATGCCGGGACGTACCGCGACCGAACCCCCTTACCAGCGGGACATATGGGCCTACCGTGCGGGGAAACACCGCATCAGTGCGAAAGGACGAGAGATGTCGATCCGCACACGCGCAGTCGCAGTCGGGGCCGCAGCGGCCGCCGCGCTGGCTCTCACCGCCGCGCCCGCCATGGCCCAGAAGAGCATCACGGTCACCACCCCGAAGAGCAGCCCGTTCAGCTTCAGCGGAATGCCGTCGACCCTGAAGGCGGGCACCTACACCTTCACGTACGTCAACAACTCGGGAATCGGCCACAACCTGAAGGTCGGGTCGGCCGCCACGCCGGTCTTCTCCAGCGGCTCGAAGACCGTGAAGGTCACGCTGAAGAAGGGCACGGTGAAGTACGAGTGCGTGCCGCACAGCAGCATGATGAAGGGGACCATCAAGGTCACCTGAGCAGTACCCCCAGCGGGATTCGAACCCGCGCTACCGCCGTGAAAGGGCGGCGTCCTGGACCGCTAGACGATGGGGGCCAGGAGGTGTGAGGCTACCTGGCCCCGCGAGGGGTCAGGCGGCCTGCACCCCGGGTTCGCCGTCTAGGGCGTCCGCCGGCGGGCGGCACACCGGGCAGGGCGACCAGTGCGACGCCAGGTACTTCCACGGGCCGTGGATGGTGTCGCGCACCCCGGGGTCGCCGCGATGAGGCGCCTCTGGGCAGTCGAGGCGGTGGTACTGCCCGAACCCGCCCCTGCTGTAGTGGGCCACCACTCCCTCGGTGGCCTGGCGATCGCGCTCCGCGCGCATCGTGTTCATGTGCGTCCCTCCTCGTGAGGAACCGGGCATTCCGTACCCGTGTAGATCTTCCCTATCGGCTCCGAAGGTATCACCGGCAGGGCATTCGCCGCCAACCCTGCGGTTCCCTCGTGTCAGGCGTCCAGTGCCTCGGCGATGAGCGCGGCCAGCCGGCGATGGGTCTCCTGCATGCCCTCGGCCATCCCGCCGGCCAGCTGGGCGTCACGGCCCTCGGGCGCGGGGTGGGTGATGTCCACCGTGAAGAGGGTGGCGCCGTCCCCGTGGGGCGCGAGCACGGCCTCCTCGCGGGTGCCGGCGTCGGGGTAGGGGTCGAATACAAACGTCTGCACCAGGCGATCGGGGCGCTGCACCTCGATGTACTCGCCGCTGAACCCGAAGATGGTGCCGTGGGCGTCCATCTCGAAACGCCAGCGGCCGCCCGGGCGCACGTCCATCTCCACCACCGCGGGGGCGTGATGCGCCGGTCCCCACCAGCGGGGGATCAATGCCGGGTCGGTCATGACGTCCCAGACCAGCTCGGGCGGCCCGGGGAACACGCGCTCGAGCCGAATGCCGCGGTCGCCCACCAGGGTGACGGTGGTTGTTGCATCGGTGCTCACGCTGGGCATGGTAGGGCCGTCGCGCCGGTAGCGTTCCCCACGTGCACGGCACACCGGACCTCCCCCGCCGCTTCGTCGCGGAGTTCATCGGCACGTACGTGCTCGTGGCCGGCGGGTGCGCGGCTGCCGCGGCCAACTACCGCTTCGACGGCATGCTCGGCGGGCACATCGGCGTGGCCGTGGCCTGGGGCCTCGTGGTGGCCATGGTCATCTTCGCCATCGGGCACCTCTCGGGCGCGCACATCAACCCGGCGGTCACGCTGGCCTTCGCCACCGGACGGCACTTCCCGTGGCGCGAGGTGGCGCCCTACTGGGTGGCGCAGATCACCGGCGCGATGGCCGGCGCGCTCACCGTGGCCGGCCTGTTCGGCACCGAGAGCGGGCTCTCGGTGACGCAGCCCTTCGACGTGAGCGACCTCGGCGCCGTGGGCATCGAGATCGTGATCACGGCGATCCTCATGCTCGTGGTGATGGCCGTGGCCACCGACACCCGCGCGCAGGGGGCGCTTGCCGCCGTGGCCATCGGGCTGACGGTCACCGTGATCGGGCTGGTGATGGGCCTGATGGAGGGCGCGTCGATGAATCCGGCCCGGTCGATCGGCCCCGCGGTGGCCACCGGCGAATACACGGCCCTATGGGCCTACCTCATCGGCCCGATCATCGGCGCGCTGATCGGCGTGGCCCTCTACGCCTACATGCGGGGGCGCCCGCACCCGGAGGGCACCCACCCGGATGCCGAGGCCGGGGAGGACCTGGCCTAGCCGTTCACCCCGGGTGCGCCGACCATGCCGACCTATCGTTCGGGCATGGACATGAACGGGGCACGGGCAGTGGTGCTGGGCGCGACCGGCGGCTTCGGCGCCGAGATCGCGAGGTCGCTCGCCGCACAGGACGCGGTGCTCGCCGTGCACGGGCGCGACACCGCGCGCCTGCAGGCGATATCCGCCGAGGTGGGCGGCCACCCGGTGGCGGGCGACCTCACCGAGCCCGGCGTTCCCGATGCCGTGATGGACGAGGCGGCGCAGGCGCTCGGCGGCCTCGACGTGGTGGTGATGTCGGCGGGGGCGGTGGCCTTCGGTCCCGTGGCCGAGCTCGACGAGGCCGTGCTGAGGCAGGTGATCGAGCTCGACCTCGTCGCGCCGATCCTCGTGGCACGGGCCGCCACCCGCCACCTGGGGAAGGATGGGGTCATCGCGCAGGTGTCGGCGGTGGTGGCCGACCAGCCGATGGCCGGCCTGGCCGCCTACTCCGCGGCCAAGGCGGGGCTCACGGCATTCGACATCGCGTTCCGGCGCGAGATGCGCCGCGCAGGCATCCGCGTGATCGATGCCCGCCCCCCGCACATGGAGACCGGGCTCGCCACCCGTCCCCTCGCCGGCGAGGCGCCGGGGCTCGCCCAGGGGCGCGATCCGCGCGAGGTGGCCGACGAGCTGGTGGCCGTGATCGGGGGGTCCGCTGAGGTCCCCGACTGGATCGACTGACTGCTACTGTCCCCCGGCCCGTTGGGGCGGTTAGCTCAGTTGGTAGAGCACCTGCCTTACAAGCAGGGGGCCGGCGGTTCAAGTCCGTCACCGCCCATGCTCTCCCCGAGCGGCCAACTGGGGGTGTAGCTCAGCTGGTTAGAGCGCAGGACTGTCAATCCTGAGGCCGCGGGTTCAAGTCCCGTCACTCCCGTCAGTCGAAGGCCCCGCGAACGCGGGGCTTTCGCCGTTCTGGGGCTGGATCGGCAGGGCCCGAAAAGGGCAGTGTGCGAACGGACGTGCGAGCACGCATCCGGCCCTGACGATCGCGATGGCGTGCTGCACGCGGGAGCGCTAGGCGCCGAAGCGCTGGGCGATGATCACGATGATGTACGCGAGCCCGGCCAGGCCGAGGGCACGGCGGAACAGGTTGACCCCGGCCGTGAGTTCGAGATACGCCCAGATGGCGATGAACACGTACCCGATGGCGGCCAGCGCATCGGCCCACGTGCCCGAGGCCAGGTACCGCGCGCCCAGCGCCAGCAGCCCGATGATGAGTGGCGGGTTGGGGAACTGCGCAATGGGGTACTGAGCGGGCCACGACAGGCCACGCAGGCGTCGGTAGCCGTCAACGAACCGCTGCATCAGGGACCGCCCGTCGAAGTCGGACTGATCGCGAAGGCTAGCCCGTGACCGTGGTCCAGCCGGAATGCGGTGCGATGGCCACGGTCACCGTCGTAGGCCGTCAACGTCTCGAAGGCGTCGTTAGCGGCGAAGGTCGCGCCTGACCCGGCAGTGGCGATGCCCTGGATGTTGCCGAGGCCGGTGGCGGCGCCCGCAAGCACCTTGTCGGGCGCGGGCCCTCCGTGTGACCACGCTGCCGCAGAGGGGATGTTGGCGAGCGTCAGAGTGGCAGTGGTGGGGGGAAGCCAGAACCGCATTGACCTGAAGCTACTCCAGCATGGCCGCCGGCTGGCGAGGCGGGTGTGACCGCCATCACGCAGCACGCGACGAGCCC
>JAGWYY010000187.1 GCA_018969105.1 Acidobacteriota bacterium
CGCGAGGTCCGCGACCCCGAGGGGCGTCACCGGCCCGTCATCGGGCCGGGGCGGTCAGTCCTCTTCGGGGACGTCGACTTCGACGTCGGCATCGATCTCGGCGCCGTCGTCGAGCAGGTCGTCGACATCCTCCACCGCGTCGGCGGTCTCGGCGTCCACGATGCTGGCGTCCGCCGTCTCCTCGACCGTGTCGGCCTCACCGGATGCCACGGCCTCAAGCGCCTCCACCAGGCTGGTGGCCACTCCCTCCGCGGCGTCGTCCTCGGCCTCCATCACCTCGTCGTCCTCGAGCTCGAGGAGGAGCGGGTCGGCCTCGAACACCGTGGCGTCGGGGAGCTCGCGCTCCTCGGGGCTGCCATCGGGGTTCCAGTGCACGGCCACCTCGCCGGCGAGGATCTCCGCCTCGGCCAGTGCGACCGGGTCGCGGGAGGACAGCTCGCCCGGAGCCGGCGGCGGGGCGTCCTCGGAGCGCAGCTCTGCGGGGTCGGCGGTGAGCCAGAGCGTGATCTGGCGCGCGCGCTTCGACACGGCGTGCACCAGCGCGTAGCGGCTGCCGTCGACGTGCTCGAGTGCGTCATCCAGCCGGCTTCCGTAGAGCATCAACCCTCCAAGGTCATCCCATGAACAGCGCGGGAGTGTAGCGCCCCGCGCCGGAAGCGCCGGTTGACGCGGCAGCGGGGGATTGACACTATCCGCACATGAAGCAGGTGAAAGACGCCATGAGCGCGCTCAATGCGATGGTCGGTCCCGAGCACTCGCTGCGCCAGGCATCGCAGAAGATGATCCAGCACAAGACCGGTGCTGCGGTGGTGATGGACCACGAACTGCCGGGTCCGTGCGTCATCACCGAGCGCGACCTGCTCAAGGCGCTGGCCGCCGGCATGGACATGGACGTCGAGGTGGTGGGCGACCACATGACCGGTTCGCTCATCACCGCCGCGCCCGAGTGGCCGCTGCAGACGGCAGCCGACCAGATGGTGCGCCACGGAATCCGCCACGTGCTCGTGTTCGAGGGGCCCGAGCTCGTGGGGATCCTCTCGATGCGTGACGTCATCCGGGTGGGCGGCCTGGCCTCCGACGCCCGCGCCGACGCCGCATAGCGCCGGCCCCCAACCCATGAGCGGGCAGGCGCGGCGGTGACCGAAGACCGCCGCTGATCGCCGGGGCGCCGCGTAGCGTTCCCGGAGCAGCACGTCCCCTCAGGAGAGAAAAGCCCGCATGTGCATGTCGCTCACGACCGGCGAAGGGTCAGCCCGCACCGGTGCCATGCCCCGGCCGGAGGCGGCCGGGCACCACTGCTGCGCCCACAGCCCGGCGGGCCACAAGCACTAGTCGATCGACCCGGGTTCCACCCCTTCGGGGCGCCACACCGGCGCCCGGTCTTCTGCTGGTCGGGGTCCGGTGACGCTCCGATGCGGGCGCGACCGGGTTCCACCCCTTCGGGGCGCCTAGGCGGCCTGCTCCAGGTCGACCCGGATGCGCGTGGCGTCGTCCGCGTCGCGCTCCACCGTGACGCGGTCCACGAGCTGTCGGACGATCCACAGGCCGCGGCCGCGGCGGGAGTCGGGGCGCGGCGGGTGCTCGCGCACGGCCTCGCCCCAGTCGAAGCCGCTGCCGGCATCGCACACCTCCACATGCACGCCGTGATCGCCGTTGGCTTCGGCCACCACGTGAATCGGGGTGGCGCCATGCTCCTGCGCGTTGGCGATGAGCTCGTCCACCGCGAGGGCGAGGTCGTCGGCGCGCTCGCCGTA
>JAGWYY010000188.1 GCA_018969105.1 Acidobacteriota bacterium
GATGATCGCGGGGGTGCCGGGCCGCATCCTGCTCATGCTCGCCGGCGCCGCGGCGGTCATCACGGCGGGCCTGGTGGTGATCGCGCCCTACCGCATGGCGCGCCTCACGTCGTTCACCGACCCGTGGTCGGACGCCGCGGGCAACGGCTTCCAGGTGACCCAGGCGCAGCTGGCGCTGGGGAGCGGCGGCATCGACGGCGTCGGCCTCGGCAACGGCCTGCAGAAGGTGAACTACCTGCCAGAGGCCCACACCGACATGATCATGGCCACCATCGGCGAGGAGCTCGGGCTCATCGGCGTGCTGGGCGTCATCGCCCTGCTCGGGGCCGTCATATGGAGCGGCTACCGTATTGCCATCGCGGCACCCGATCGGCGGCTGAGGTTCCTGGCCGGCGGGCTCGTGTCGCTCATCAGCATCCAGGCCATCGTCAACCTGGGCGCGGTGCTCGGCCTGCTTCCCGTGACCGGCGTGCCGCTGCCCTTCGTGAGCTATGGGGGAAGCAGCCTCGTCGTCCTCACCGCAGCCAGCGGGATCCTCGTGGGAATCAGCCGACGCTCACGGCAGCGACGCCTCACGGCCGTCCCCGACGCCCCTGCGCGTGGTGATCGCGGCCGGGGGGACCGCCGGGCACATCATGCCGGCGCTCGCGCTGGCTGAGGAGCTTCGCGACCGCGGGCATGAGGTGAGCTTCGTCGGCGTAGGCGGCCGCGCCGGGTCGGGAATCCCCGAGCGCAATGGCTACCCGGAGGACCACGTGCCCCTGCGGGGCTTCGAGCGGAAGCTCTCGATCAGGAACCTCTGGCGCGCGGTGCTGGCCGTGCTCGCCGTTCCGCGCATGATGGGCGTGCTGCGCCGCCGCAAGGCCGACGTGGTGGTGGGGGGCGGGGGATACATGGCCGGGCCCGCCGCCATCGCGGGCCGCCTCACGCGCCGTCGCGTGGTGCTCATGGAGGCCGACTCCCGCCTCGGCCTGGCCAATCGCCTGGCCGCGCCCTTCGCCAAGCGCGTGGCCCTGGCGTTCCCGGTGGCCGGCCGGCGGGGTCGCAAGTACATGGTGACCGGGCGTCCGGTGAGCCGCGCGGTGCGCGAGGCCACGCGCGAGGGCGGGCGCCTGAAGCTCGGCATCGACCCCTCGGGCACGTGCGTGCTCATCGCGGGCGGCAGCCAGGGCGCGCAGTCCATCAACGACGCCGCCATCGAGGCGTTCTGCCCCACGCCGCCCTTCCAGGTGGTGCACGTGGCGGGCGAGCGCAACGAGGCCGACGTGCGGGCCCGGGTGGATGCCGGCGGCTGCGGCCCGCGCTACCACGTGTACGGCTTCCTCGACGACTTCCCGCAGGCCATCGCGGCGGCCGACCTCGTCATCTCGCGCTCGGGGGGATCGGTGTTCGAGCTCGCCGCCGTGGGCCGGCCGGCCATCCTCATCCCCTATCCGCACGCCACGGCCGACCACCAGACCGGCAACGCGCGCTGGCTGTCGGAGGCCGGCGCGGCGATCATGCTCACCGACGACGAGTGCACCGGCGACCGCCTGCGCGAGCTCGTGGGCGCGCTGCTGGCCGAGCCCGGGCGCCTCGAGGTGATGGGCGACGCCGCGCGCGCGGCGGCGCGACCCGATGCCGCGGAGCGCATCGCCGACATGGTCGAATCGGTGGCGCGCCGCCCCCGCGGCCAGCGCCGCCGCCTGCGTCGCCGGTGATCGCGAAGCGCATCCACCTGGTGGGGGCGGGCGGGGCCGG
>JAGWYY010000065.1 GCA_018969105.1 Acidobacteriota bacterium
CGGCCCGGCGAGGTTGTTCTCATCGGTCACCGTGCCCGTGGGAAGCGTGAGCAACACGGTGCCCGTGCTGGAGCCGCCGACGGTGACCGTGTAGGGGCCCGCGCCCGAGCCCGTGACCGACTGCACCGTCCACCCCGCGGCCGTGCCGCCGAGCGTGAAGTCGGAGGCGGCAAGCCCCGTGACCGGCCGCGAGAACTTGACGGAGTAGGTGAACGACGTCGCGTTCGTCCAGGTGGCCGCCGGCGTCATCTGCGCCACGCGGGCACGCGAGCGGGTGTACACGAGCTCCACCGGGGCTGCGCCACCCGAGGCGGCGGTGGCCGGCGACAGCGCCGTCAGCAGGCCGCCGCTCAGGGAGTACTGCGCCACGTCGCTGCCCGAGCCCGCCCCGACGTACCCGAACAGGCCGTCCGGGTCGAGCACCAGGTTGGCGGCGCCCGTGGGCGTGGCGGCGGCGGCGGGACTGCGCGCCGACAACTGCCCGCCCGCGCCGATGGCGAACTGGAACACCCCGGCGCCACTCCACGAGGTGACGAGCAGCGAGCCGCCATCGGGTGTGACCCGTGCCTGATACGCGCCGGTGGCATTCACCGTGCTCGGGTTGAGGAGGGCCAGCGTGCCATCGGCGTTCACGGCGTACTGGGTGACCTTGCCGGTGCTGTAGGAGGTCACGTAGGCGTAGCTGCCATTCGGGGTGAGCGCGATGGCGACGGGATCGGCGTTCGGCACGGCCACCGTCGCCGGGCTCAGCGCGGTGAGGGTGCCGCCCGCACCGATGGAGAACTGCGAGATGGTGTTCGCGGCGCGGTTGGCCACGTACGCACGGGTGCCCGCGGCATTGATGGTCACGTAATGCGGCTGTGAGCCGGTGGACACCGTGGCCGGGGAGAGGGCCGTCAGGGCCCCGCCTGCGCCGATGGAGAACTGCGAGATGCTGTTCGCGCTGCGGTTGGCCACGTAGAGATGGCCGCCGGATGGCGACACCGTGGCGCCGAACGCGCCGGACGGAACCGGGATCGTCCCTTGCGGCATCAGCACGCCGTTGTCATCCATGTTGAAGCGGCTCAGCGTGTCGGCGCTGCCGTTCACCACGTAGACGCGCTGGCCGTCGGGCGTGGCGGCGATTCCGCGCGCGCCGGTGTGGCCGGCCATGGTTCCGGTGGCGGCCAGCCCGCCACCCGGGCGGACGGCGAACGTGGTCACCGAACTGCCGGAGTTGTTCGTGGCCACCACGCGGTCGCCCACCGGAACGTAGGAAGGCTGCGACAGCGCGCTGGCGGAGCCCGCCGAGGTGGTGGCCGTCACCTGCACGCGGAGGTACTTGAAGAGGTCGGCGGTGGCGAGCGTGTACGAGGCCGTGGCGTTGCCGGTGCCGGTGGCGTTGGTCCAACCCGTGGCGCCGTCATCGCTCACCTGCCACTGGTACGCGTAGGTGGTGGCGTCCTCGGAGGTGACCCAGGTGCCGGCGGTGGCCGTGCCCACCGATCCCGGCGCCATGCCGGCCGGCACCGTGGGCAGCGCGGTGCCGGCGGGGTTCATCGCCAGGGAGGTGGTGCGGCGCGCGACCGACGGCCCGGTGGTCGACGCCACGTCGGTCACCGAGTTGGCAGCCAGCTCCAGCGCCACCGTGGCGCTCCCGGACCCCGAGGCAGTGACCGTGTAGGGGCCCTCACCGCTGCCCGTGACGCCCGTGATGGCCCACGATCCGGCCGATGCGCCCAGCGAGAAGTCGGACGCCTCCACCCCGGAGACCGGCCGGTTGAACGTGACCTTCCACGAGAGCGACGTGGCGGTGGACAGCGCGGGCACTACCTCCATCGACCTCGGCGCCGGGCCCCCGGCGCCGAGCACCACGCCCTCGCCGGGACCCGCGGATGTGGTGACGGAGGCCGGCGAGAGCGCCGTGACGTTCCCGGTGCCCGCGGCCACGGCGTACTGGGCCACGGCGTTGGTGCCCCACGATGCCACGTAGAGGTTCTGCCCGTTCGGGCGCATGACGAACGGGTTCGGCGACGATGGCACCGCGACCGTGGCCGGCGACTTCGCCGACAGCAGCCCGCCCGCGCCGATGGTGTACTGCGCGAGGGTCGTTCCCGAGCCGACCCCTACGTAGAGCGACTGGCTGTCGGGCGTCGCCGCCATGAAGTAGGCCCCGGCAAGGGAGACGGTGGCCGGGCTGAGCGGCGTGAGAAGGCCCCCGGCGGTGAAGCCGAACTGGCTCACCGAACCCGCGCCCGTCGCCGACACGTAGGCGTTTGATCCGTTGGGCGTGATGAGGATCTGCGCGGTGTTCGACGGCACGGTGACCGTGGGGGTGGATGCCGCCGACAGCTGCCCCGTGGCCGGGTCGATGACGAACTGGCGCACCTGGTTGTCGGTGTTGGCCAGCACGAACAGGCGGGTGCCCGCGGGGTTGACGGCCATGAGGCGCGGTGCGTTGCCCGCGGCGATCGCCTCCGTCGCCAGCGGCACCAGGCGTCCCGTCCCCGTGACGGCGAACTGGTACACGCGCCCCGTGGTTACGCCGCTGATGACCGGGCTGGCCGTCACGTACGCGAAGCGCTGGTCGGGGGTCATGATGATCCGGCTCCAGCCGCTGAGGCCGCTCACGGACACCGTCGCCGGGGTCAGCGCGGTGAGGCCACCGCCGGCGTCCACCGCATACTGCGAGATGGTGCCCGCGGAGGAGTTGAGCACGTACGCGTAGGCGCCATCCGGGCTCATGTACACCTGCGACGGCCCGGTGCCCGCGGTGATGGTGGTCGCCGTCCCGAGCGCCCCGTTCGCCTGCACCGGGAACATCGACACCGTGCCGGCCGTGATGCCCGGCATGGCGAGGGTCTCCTGGCCGCGCACGGCGACGTTCGTGGTGACCGCCTCGGTGCTGCCGGCGGCATTCGTGGCCGTCACGCGCAGGCGCACGTACCTCCAGGCGTCGGCTGCAGCCGGGGTGTAGGTGAGGGTGGCGGCGCCGGTGCCCGTGGCATTGGCCCAGCCACCCGAGCCGTCGCTCGACACCTGCCACTGGTACGCGAGGGTGACCCCGGCGCCGGCCCAGGTGCCACCGGTGCCCGTGATCGGCTGCCCCACGCGAATGACCGACGGGCTGGCGGTGGGTGCCGACGCAGCGCCGGAGTCGAGCGAGATGGATGCGGCCGAGCGCGGTGCGGCCGGACCCGCGTTGCCCGCGGGGTCGGTCACGGTGCCCGCGGCCAGCGTGAGCACCGGTGCGGTGACGCCGGTGCCGCCCGTGGCCGTCACCGTGTACGGGCCCGCGCCGGATCCCGTCACCGACTGCACCGTCCAGCCGCCGGGAGTTCCGCCGAGCGAGAAGTCAGAGGGCGCGAGACCGGTGACCGGGCGATTGAACGACACGGCCCAGGTGGCGGTGCCGCCGTTCGACAGCACGGGCAGGGCCGTGAGGTCGGTGACCCCCGGGCCGAGCGGCGTGGTGACGCCCGACTGGGTACCCGACCCTGCGGTGACATCACGGGGCGAGAGCGGTGCCAGCGCGCCATCGCCGCCCACGGCGTACTGCGAGACGACGTTCCCGGTGAAGCTCGAGACGTACGCGTTTGCGCCACCCGACCGGAACACCACCTCCATCGGGTTCGCGGCGGTTGCCGGCGCCGTGCCGGGGAGCGCCGTGAACGATGCGCCGGCCCCGACCGAATACGGGGTCACGGTCGCGCCCGCATAGGCCGTGACGTACGCACGGCTTCCCGAGGGGGCGAAGAAGGCCCCCCACGGGTTCGTCACGGTCACGGCCGGGGTCACCTCGGTGAGCGCCCCGTCGGCGCCGATGGTGTATCGCTGGATGACGTTCCCGGTGTCGGCGGCGAGGGCGAGCACCGATCCGTCCGGCGAGATGGAGACGCGCCTCGGAGCGGTGGCCGTGGTGTACGACGCGATGAGGGTGAGGGCGCCGGTGGCGCCCACCGAGAACGCGTGCAGGCGGTTGGTGACCCAGTTGGCCACGTACACGAACCGCCCGTTCGGCGAGATGCGCATGTAATCGCCGCCCACCGTGAGGTTCGCGGGGCCGAGTGGCGCCAGCTGGCCGTTGGATGACACCGCGTACTGCGCCACCGCACCCGGGGTGCCGGACATGCTCACGTAGGCGAAGCGCCCGTCGGGCGTCACCTGCACGCCGCCCGAATTGCTGCCGACGGTGATCCTCTGCGGGCTGAGCAACGTGAGCGTGCCGTCCGCGGCCACGGAGAACTGGCTCACGGTGGTGCCGCCGGAGTTCGCCGCATAGGCATACCGGCGGTCGGGCGTGAGGGCGATCTGGCGCGGCGCGACGTCGCCCGTGGCCGCCTGCACCATGGTGCCCAGCGACCCATCGCCCTGCACCCGGAACGCCCCCACCGTGTTGGCGTTGGAGTTCGTCATGTAGAGCATCTCGGGCGGCTGCACGGGCTGCGCCGCCGACGTCATGGTGGCTGTGGCACCGTCGAGCGACGTGGCGGTCACCCTCACCCGCACGTACTTCCACAGGTCGCCGGTCGCCGGCGTGTAGGTGGCCGTGGCGTTGCCGGTGCCCGTGGCGCTCGCCCACCCGGTGGCGCCGTCATCGCTCACCTGCCACTGGTAGGCGAACGTGAGGCCCTCCCCCACCCAGCTACCGGGCGCGGCCGTGGCGGGCGTGGACACCCGCACGCTCGCCGGGATCGTGGGGTCAGGGGTGGGGCCCATGGTGCCGCCGATGCCCAGGCGCGCTGCCGTGGGACCCGCGTTGCCGAGGTTGCCGGTGACCGCGTTTGCGCTGAGGCGCAGGTTGGCGGTGCCGGCCCCTCCGCCGGTGACTGTCACCGTGTAGGGCCCGGCCCCGCTGCCGGTGACCGACTGCACCGTCCAGCCGGTGGCGCCTCCCACCACCGAGAAGTCGCTGGCGTCGAGCCCGCTCACCCACTGGTTGAACCGCACCGTGAAGGTCATGGTGCTCGCGGTGCCCGTGGCCAGGCCGGCGCGCAGCAGGGTGGCGGCCGGGCGGGGCGTGAGGAACGCCGCGCCCCAGGGTCCGCTGCCCGAGGCCGCCGTCGCGGGCGACAGCGCGGTGAGCACGCCGGTGCTCGCGTTGCGCGAGTACTGCGACACGGTCGTGGCGCCGTAGTTCACCTGGTACACGTTGGCGCCGTCGGGGGTGACCACGATGCCGACCGGGTTGGTGGATGCCGCGATGGTCGCCGGGCTCAGCGGCGTGAGCGCGCCGCTGCCGCCGATGCCGAACTGGCCCACCACCGCGTTGCCGTACGACCCCCCGTAGAAGTGCCGGCCGTCCGGTGACACCGCGCCGCCGTGCGCGCCGGTGAAGGCCACGTTGGCGGGGGTCATGGGCGTGAGCAGGCCCCCGGCACCGATGGCGTACTGGTCGATCTTCGCGCCGCTCTGGGAGCTCACGTACGCGTACTGGCCGTTCGGGCTGATGACGACGGTGCACGGGTCGGCCGAGGTGGACACGGCCGGGGTGGACAGCGGCGACAACTGGCCGGTGACCTGGTCGATCGCGTACTGGAACACCTGATTCGTGCTGCGGCTCGCCGCGTAGAGATACGTGCCGGCGGGGTTGACGGCCAGCCCCTCGGGGGCGGCGGCCGCGGCGATGGTGGGGGTGGGCATCGGCACGAGGCGCCCGTCCGAGAGCACCCGGAACTGGCCCACTGCCCCGGTGCCCCTGTACGTCACGTACGCGAACCGCTGGTCGGGCGTGATGGCCATGTACCACGGCGTCGTGCCCGAGCCCGTCGACACGCTGGGGGTGGAGAGCGGCGACAGCGAACCGTCGGGCTGCACCGCGAACTGGCTGATGCTGTTGCCCGACGTGTTCATCGTGTAGGCGTAGGCGTTGTCGGGGGTCACCGTGATGCCGCGGGGGCCCGAGTCGGTGGATCCCGCGGTGGTGACGGGCCCCAGCGCGCCACCCGCGCCGATGGGGAACTGGCCGACGGTGTTGGTGCCGAGCTGCGCCACCAGCAGCGATGCGCCCGGCACCACGCGAGCCGTCACCGCCGAGACGGCGGACACCGACCCGCTGCTGTTGGTGGCCGTCACCCGCAGGCGCAGGTAGTCGCCGAGGTCGGCGTTGGCCACCGAGTAGGTGGCCGTGGCGTTACCCGTGCCGGTGGCGTTCACCCAGCCACCGGTGCCGCTCTCGGACACCTGCCACTGGTAGGCGTAGGTGATGGTGGGCGGGCCCGTCCAGGTGCCGGCCGTTCCCGTGAGCACGCCGTTGGTGGTGGCCGGCCCAGACACCACCGGCAGCACGGTGTTCACCGGCGAGGTGTCCACCGTGACCGTGGGGGCCACCGACGACAGCAGCGGGCCCTGGACGTTCGCGCCGTCCAGCACCGACCCCGCGCGCAGGGTAAGCACCACCGTGCCACCGGGAAGCGGCGTGGCGCGGGTGAGCGACAGCGTGTACGGGCCCGCGCCCGATCCCGTGATCGACGACACCGCCCACCCGGTGGAGGTGCCGCCGATCGAGAAGTCGCTGGCCGCGAGCCCGGTCACCCGCTGGTCGAACATCAACGTGTAGGTGATGGGGCTCGCGCTCACGGTGGACGCCGACGTGGTGAGCGCGTTCACGGTGGGCGTGCCGGAGTCGAGGCCCCGGAACACCGTGACCGTGCCGGCGTTCACCTGGCTCACCGGGCCGAGGTTGCCGGCCGCGTCGGGAATGGACGCCGCGCGCACCCCGACGTTGACGGTGCCGTTGGGCACCACCGCCGCGTTGTTGGCGAGCGTCACCGTGTACGGGCCGGTGCCGGACCCCGTGACCGACGACACCGTCCAGCCGCTCGACGATCCGCTCACCACGAAGTCCGATGCCCGGGGGGCGCGCGACGGCGCCTCGCTGAGGTTGAGCGTGTAGGTGATGGGCCCGGCCACCGTGGTGAGCGCGCTCGCGGTGAACGACGACACCGCCGGTGCGACGGTGTCGTAGGTGACGGGCCCGGTGCCGGCGATCGATGACGACGGGAAGGAGTTCCCGCCGATCGTCACCGACCCCGCATTCAGCGCGAGCGTGACCGTGCCCTGCGTCGGCGCGACGCCGTCGAGGGTGGCCGTGTACGGCCCGCCGCCCGACCCGGTGACCGAGGTGACCGACCAGCCGGTGCTGGTGCCGCCCACCGTGAAGTCACTCGCGGTGAGGCCCGTGGGCGTGCCGGCGGCGAAGTCCAGCCTGAACTGCAGGGAGTTGGTGCGCACGGCGTCGGCCACCGGGGTGATGATGGCCTCGGGCCGGCCCCACACCAGCACCCAGCCGGTGGTGTTGGCGCCGGCCTGCGAGACGGATCCGCCGTGGGCGTTTCCGGCCGAGCGCGTGGTGATGGCACCGATGTTGCCGGTGGACGGCTGCGCCCAGTTGGCCGCCACCGTCTGCCCCACGCCGTTGCCGTCGCTCAGGCCGAGGCCGATGGAGTTGGACGCGCCGTTGAAAGTGGTGTCGAGGGCGTCGGCCGTGCCCTGGGTGCCCGAGTCGGTGACACCCATGAGGATGAAGTCGCCGGTGTTGGCGGTGAAGAGCCCCGACGCCGCGCCGGTGCCCTGCGCGAGGTACCGGTAGGTGGGGGTCACCGCGCCCGCGGCGTTGAACAGCGACGCCCCCGTGACGGTGATGCCCGAGGGCAGCGCCATGTTGGCGCCGATGGTCGCCGTGCCCAGCTGCGTCCACGTGTGGGCGCCCGTGGTGATGATGCCCTGGATGTTCCGGCTCGCGCCGCCGGGCTCGTAGCCCTCGAGCAGGTACGCGTTGTGGCGCACCCCGAAGACGTCCTGGTTGGCGTACTGCCCGCCGTCGCTCGTGACGGTGGAGAAGATGCCCGCGGTGGAGGTGAGCCCCGAGTTCTGGTCGGTCGTGAAGAGTGACCGGATGCCCGTGGTGGCGAGCGCCGAGGTGGTCGGCTGCCGGAAGCCCGCGATCAGCTGCCAGGTGCTCCCGTTGAACTGCTTGGTGATGGTGGCGGCGTCGGCGGGGGCCGGTGCCGCCCACGCCGCGCCGAGGCACGCGAGGGCGGCCGCTGCGACAGCGGTGACCCGCGCCGCGATGCGGCGCGGCGGGCGGGTTTTCGAGGACGTCCGGGACACAGAGGGTGCACGTGCTGTGCCTCCTTAGTATCCCGCGCTATCCGCGGCAAAAATGCCGTGCGGAGCGTCAGGGCCCGGAACTTGTGGGTTATCCCTACCATCGATGTTCCGACGGACCCGGAAACGGCTTACTTGAGGGGGGAAAGCCCCCCGGTGACGGCTCCCGGACCCGTGGCGACGGGCCTCTTCCGCGCCACCAGCATGAGCACGCCGGCGCCACCCAGCAGCAGCAGGGCGAGCAGCGGGGCCAGCACGGTGAGCTGGCGCACCGTGGGCACCTGCGTGAGCGCCCCGCCGATGTCCTCGAAGATGCGCACCAGGTCGTCGGTGGAGGTGGTCTGGGCGAACACCCCGCCGGTCTGCGTGGCCATGCTGGCCAGGGTCTCGGGCGGCGGCGGGCGGTCGGGGCGGCCAGGGTCGTTGCCCAGCATCACGGTGTAGAGCGGCACGCGCTTGTCACGGGCGCGTTGGGTGGCGTCCTCCGGCGTGATCCCCACGTTGCCCGCGCCATCGGTGAGCACCAGCACACGGCCGGCGGACTGCTGCGGGGTGGGCGGCAGCGGCTCAAGCACGCCGGCGCCGCTCAGCGCGCCGAGGCTGGCCACCACGGCCGAGCCCAGCGCCGTGCCCTCCTTCACCTCGAGGCCGTCGAGCGCCGCGCGCACCGCGGGACGGTCGAGCGTGGGCGCCACGCGCACCACCGCCCGGTCGTTGAAGCTGGTCAGGCCGATCAGGGCCTCATCCGGCGCGGCGTCGAGGAAGCGGTTCGCGGCCTCCTTCGCGGCCTCGAGGCGGCTCGGCTGCAGGTCGGTCTTCTGCATGCTCTTCGAGGCGTCGATGGCGAGCATCACCGCGCCCTGGCGGCGCTCCTCGGTGGTGTCCACGGCCGGCCGCGCGAGGGCGATGGGCCCCATGGCGGCGGCCAGGATGGCCAGGCCCAACGCCACGCGGCGCAGCATGCGGGCGCGCGAATCGGCGCCGATGGCCATCACGCGCGGGTCGGCGAAGGCCCGGGCGGCATCGCCGCGCTGGCGCTCCCACACCACGGCAAGGGCCACGAGCACCGGCACGATGAGCAGCGCCCACAGCCACATCGGCGAGAGGAAGGTCACAGCCGCGGCCCCACGCGCCACGCGGCCACGCCGGCGAGCATGAGCAGCAGCGCCGCGATGGCGGTCGGCCAGGCCGTGGCCTCGCTCATGATCGTCTTGGTGCCGACGAACGTGCCGAGGTCCTCGTACACCGTGCGCACCGACTCGGCGTCCTTGCTCTCGAAGGCCTGGCCACCGGTGATCTCCGCCACGGCCGCGAGCGACGCCGGATCGGGCGGCACGGCACGGCCGTCGGGCAGCACGCCCTCGGCCGTTCCCAGCGCCACGGTGTACACCGGCACGCCGGCGTCCTTGGCCATCTGGGCGGCGTCCTGCGGGCTGGTGCCCACGGTGTTGGCGCCATCGGAAAGCAGCAGCACGCGGGCACTTCTCAGCTTCGTTGCCCCGGGCTGGGTGGAGCGGATGGCCTCCACCGACGAGATGATCGCCTCACCCGACGCCGTGGCGCCATCGGCCACCAGGGAGTCAACCGAGCGCTTGAACGCCTCACGGTCGGTGGACGGCGGAAGCAGCACGTCGGCCTGGCCGTTGAAGGCCACGAGGCCCACCTGGAACTGCCGCGGCACGCGATCGGCGAACGTCTTGGCGGCGTCCTGGGCCGCGCGCAGGCGGTAGGGCGACACATCATCGGCGGCCATCGACCCCGACACGTCGATGGCCAGCATGATCGTGCCCTCCTCGCGGGGCACGCTGGTCACCGACTCCGGGCGGGCGAGCGCCACGGTGAACGCCGTGAGGGCCAGCACGAGCAGGGTGCCGGGCAGCCAGCGGGTCCAGCGACGGCGCGGGGCGGCGAACGCCACAAGGTCGAGGTCGGCGAACGGCACGGCCGCGCGACCGCTGCCGCGGCGCTCGCGCCAGATCCACCACGCCACGCCGGCGGCGAGCGGGACGAGCAGCAGCAGGGCCCAGGGGCTCGCGAAGCTCACGATGCTCACGCGGCCCTCCGGGCGGGGCGAGCCGAGCCGAGCGCGCGGGCGAGGTCGAGCAGCCAGTCGCGGCCGGGCTCCATCACCACGTAGCGGGCTCCGGTGCGGGCGATCATCGCGCGGCGGCGGCGCTCGGCGTCGTCCACCGCGGCGGCGAAGCGCTCCTGGAAGCGCGGGTCCGAGGTGTCGACCAGCAGGGTGCGGCCGGTCTCCACATCACGAAGGGGGATCACCCCGACCGGCGGGATCTCCCGCTCGCGCCGATCGCGGATCTCCACCACGATCACATCGTGCTTGCGGCCGAGGCCGCCGATGGCGCGCTCCAGGCCCTCGGCCCAGGGCATGTCGCTGATGATCACCACCATCCCGCGGTGGCGGGCCACGCGACCCACCAGGTTCACGGCCCGGGCCAGGTCGGTGCGGCCCTCGCCGCGGGGCACCACCGACTCCACGGCGGCCACGGCGTCGATGAGGCCGCGGCGGTCACCGCGCGGGGCGTGCACCAGGTCGAGGTCGCCGCGGGTGGTCACCGCGAGGCCGAGGCGATCGCCGCGCCGGCGCAGCACCACCCCGAGCGCCGCCACCACCTCGCGGGCCTGGTCGATCTTCGTGCCGCCGTGCGTGCCGAAGGCCATCGACGGCGACATGTCCACGAGCGCCCAGGTGGTGAGCACCGGCTCGAGCTCGGGCACGCGCACCATGGGCTGGCCCGACCGCGCGGTGAGCGGCCAGTCGATCCAGCGCACGTCGTCACCCGGCTCGTAGGCACGCGTGACCGCCGCCTCGCCGCCGGGGCCCGGGCGCCGTCCCCG
>JAGWYY010000066.1 GCA_018969105.1 Acidobacteriota bacterium
CGGCTCGACGGCGTGGACAATCGCGCTCGTGCTCATCCAGGTCTTCGCGATCGCCCTGTGGCTCGCGTTGGCGTACTGGGTGTACCAGGACTCCCGCAGGCGCTTCGAGAACGCCGGCGCCATCACGGGATCCACGGTGCTGGCCATCGTGATCCCGTTCCTCGGTCCGCTCATCTACCTGTTCATCCGGCCGCCCGAGTACCTCACCGACGCCCACGACCGCGAGCTCGAGACGCTCGCCCTCGAGGCCCAGGTGGAGGGCCTCAGGTGCCCCGAGTGCGAGGCCGTGGTGGGACCGAAGTTCCTCGTGTGCCCCATGTGCACCGCCCCGCTGCGCGAGCCCTGCCGCCGCTGCTCCGAGCCCCTCGAGCCCTCGTGGCGCGTGTGCCCGTACTGCGCGGCCCCGGCATCGCCCTCCAGCTCCAGCTTCTCCGAGGAGACCCGCATCTCATGACCGAGCGCACCTTCGTGATGATCAAGCCCGACGCCGTGGCGCGGGGACTCTCGGGCGAGATCCTCGCCCGCTTCGAGCGCCGCGGCTTCGCCGTGCAGGGGCTGAAGAAGTGCGTGATGGCCCGTGACGCCGCCGAGGAGCACTACGCGGAGCACCGCGACAAGCCGTTCTTCGCGGAGCTCGTGGAGTTCATCACCTCGGGCCCCGTGGTGATGATGTGCATCGAGGGCGAGGGGGCCATCATGGCGTGCCGCACGATGATGGGCGCCACCAACCCGCAGGACGCCGCGCCCGGCACCATCCGCGGCGACTACGCGCTCGAGGTCGGGCAGAACGTGATCCACGGGTCCGACGGCCCGGAGTCGGCCACGCGCGAACTCGGCATCCACTTCTCCGAGTCGGAGATCATCGGCTGATCATCCTCGCCTCGCGGTCCCCCCAGCGGCGCGCGCTGCTGGGATCGCTGGGCGTGCCGTTCCGCGTGGTCACCTCCGGCGAGGCGGAGCAGAGCGATGAGTCCCTGCCGGCGGCCGAGCGGGTGATGGCGCACGCGCGCGGCAAGGCGCGCGAGGTGGCCGCCCGCGTGGGCATTCCCGGAGGCGGGGCCGTGCTCGGCGCCGACACCGAGGTGGTGCTGGGTGACCGGGCGCTCGGCAAGGCCGCGGGGCCCGATGAGGCCCGCGCCATGCTCGCGGCGCTCTCGGGGCGCGCGCACGAGGTGATGAGCGGCCTGGTGCTTATCACCGAGCGGGGTGAGGCGGAGGCGCTCTCGACGGCGGAGGTGCGGTTTCGCGAGATCGATGACGCGCTCATGGAGTGGTACCTCGCGCAGGGGGAGTGGCAGGGGCGCGCCGGCGCCTATGCCATCCAGGGCGCCGGCGCCGTGCTCGTGGAGGGCATCACCGGCGACCCCAGCACGATCATCGGGCTTCCCGTGGCCGAACTGGCCGCCCTGCTGCGGGCAGAGGGCCTGTTCCCGGCCTGATTCCGCGTGAGGCGGCGGGTTTTCCCGACGTGCGCGGATGGGTGCAACGGCACGTGCATCGCGCCCCGGGCGATTCGCGCACGTAGCGGGGTGGGATACCCTTTCCGGCGGCGCCGACGGGCGCCGTGGAGGAACACCGCGATCGGCACCGGAGGCCCCCGATCGGCTTCATGAGCTACCTCAGCGGGTTCGGCGGCCGCGACATGGCCGTGGACCTCGGCACGGCCAACACCCTCGTGTACGTGAAGGGCCGCGGCATCGTGCTCTCGGAGCCCTCGGTGGTGGCCATCGACCAGCGCACCGGCGATGTGCACGCCGTGGGCATCGAGGCCAAGCGCATGCTGGGTCGCACACCGGGCAACATCACCGCGATCCGGCCCCTCAAGGACGGCGTCATCGCCGACTTCGATGTCACCGAGACCATGCTCCGGCACTTCATCCAGAAGGTGCACCAGAACAGGTGGGCGCATCCGCGCGTGGTGGTGTGCGTTCCCTCGGGCGTCACCGGCGTGGAGAAGCGGGCGGTGGAGGAGGCCACGCTGTCGGCCGGCGCGCGCCAGGCATACCTCATCGAGGAGCCCATGGCCGCCGCCATCGGCGCGGGCCTGCCGGTGGGGGAGCCCACCGGCAACATGATCGTGGACATCGGCGGGGGCACCACCGAGGTGGCCGTCATCTCCCTGGGCGGCATCGTGGTGGCGCAGTCCATCCGCGTGGGCGGCGATGAGCTCGACGAGGCCATCGTCAACTACGTGAAGCGCGAGGAGAAGCTGATGATCGGCTCCCAGACCGCCGAGGAGGTCAAGCTCGAGATCGGCACCGCCTTCGCGATGAAGGACGAGGTGGAGGCGGAGATCCGGGGCCGCGACATGATCAGCGGGCTGCCGAAGACCGTCGTGCTGTCGTCGGAGCAGGTGCGCGAGGCGCTCGAGGAGCCGGTGTCGCAGATCGTCGACGCCGTGAAGGCCACGCTCGACCGCACCCCGCCCGAGCTGGCCTCCGACATCATGGACCGCGGCATCGTGCTGGCCGGCGGTGGCTCGCTGCTCGGCGGCCTCGACGAGCGCCTGCGGTCGGAGACCGAGATGCCCATCCACCTGGCCGACAGCCCGCTCACCTGCGTGGCAGTGGGCTCCGGCAGGTCCCTCGAGGAATTCGAGGTGATGCGCCGCTCGTCCCAGGGCGCGCGCCGCGGGCGCCGCAGCCGCTACTGAGTGATGGCGGCCCCGGCACCGGCGACCGCTGCGCCCGCGTGGCATATCGTGGGCTGCTAGGCGACCCGGCCGAGCCGCAGGAGGCCTGAGATTCCCCGAACCCCGCGCAGGAACGACGAGGAGAGGCGACGGACGATCGTCCGTCGCAGCGTCATCGGCGTGCTGGTGGCCGTGTGCCTGATCCTCTTCACGGTGTACTTCCGCGAGGGCGGCGACGGCCCGGCGCACGGCACGCAGCAGCTCGCCGGCGCGGCCGTGGCCCCGCTGCAGTCGGTGGGCAGCCGCATCGTGGAGCCCTTCACCGGCGCGTGGGACTGGGTGACGGGCCTCGTCGATGCCCGTGGCGAGAACGAACGCCTCAAGGAGGAGAACGCCGCGCTGCGCGCGCGGGTGCTGGCGGCGTCCGACCAGGCGGCCGAGGTGGCGCGCCTGCGCGCCCTGCTGCGCATCACCGATGACGTTCCCGGCGGCTACAAGCCGGTGGTCGCGCAGGTCGTCGGCCGGTCGCCCACCAACTGGTACTCCCGCGCGCGCATCGATGCCGGCACCAACGACGGCGTGGTGGTGAACAGCCCCGTGGTGGCCGCCGCCGCGGCGGGGTCGTCGCTGGTCGGGGTGATCACCTCGGCGTCGGTGGGCAGCAGCATCGTCACCTTCATCACCGATTCGTCGACGCGCGTCGGGGCCACGGTGGACGGCTCGGGCGGCGCCCTCGGCGTGCTGCGCCCCACGGTCGGCGGCCAGCTGATGCTCGACAACGTGCCCCGCGACTTCCGCGTGCGCGACGGCGCCGTGGTGCGCACGGCGGGCTTCGTGGCCGACCTCCGGCTGCCGTCGGTGTTCCCGCGGGGAATCCCCATCGGGCAGGTGGCGGGTGCAGGTTCGCAGCCCGTGGACACCTTCCTGACGGTCCAGGTGACGCCCTTCGCCGACGTGCGCGAGCTGTCGTCGGTGGCCGTGCTCACCCCGCAGTCGGCGGCCGCGAAGCGCCGCGCCGAGGGCTGAGGCCGCCGTGGCCGAGCAGATCACGGGGGACATCCCGGCCGCCCGCCCGCTCCCGGTGGGGCGCATTCGCAGCCTGCCGCAGCGCCCCGACCACCTCGGGCGCGTGGCGATCATGGCCGTGGTGGCCGTGCTGCTGCAGATCACGCTCATGCCGTACCTCACCGTGGCCTACGGGTCCCCCGACATCTGCATCGCCCTCGTGGTGATCGTGGCGGTGTTCCGCGGCCCCTTCGTGGGCGCGATCCTGGGCTTCGCGTGCGGCCTCGCCGTGGAGCTCACCACCCCGGTGGGCACGCTCGGGGTGCTGGCGCTGCTCTACCTGGCGGCGGGGTACTGGTGCGGCCGGTTCGTCGACCGCCCGGAGGCCGAGAGCCTGGGCCTGCCCGTGGCGCTCGCGGTGGCGGCATGCGCGTTCGTGCAGGTGGGGTACGCCGTGTTCCAGCTGCTGCTCGGGACTGAGTTCGTGGTGTCCGCCGTGGCCGTGCAGGTGGTGGTGCCCACCATCCTGCTCACGGGGCTGCTGTCGTTCCCGCTCATGCTCGTCGTGCGGCGACTGCTCGGGGCCCCGCACGACGTCGAGCCGGGAATGCTTGACGCGTGAGCACCCTCACCCCGCGTCCGCCCGACCTCCCGCCCGGCGATGAGCCGCGCCCGCCGCGCCGCCGCGATCGCCGCCCGCCGAGGCCCGTGCTGCGCATGGCGTCGTTCACCGTGGCCGTGCTGCTGCTGCTCGGGGTGCTCGTGGCCCGGCTGTGGTTCCTGCAGGTGATCGGCGGAGGGGACTACCAGGAGCGCGCCGAGGCCAACCGGCTTCGCACCGTCATCACCGAGGCCCCGCGCGGGGCCATCACCGACCGCAACGGCGCGCCTCTCGTGACCAGCCGCGAGGTACTCAACCTCGTGGCCGAGCCACGCCAGCTCGCGGGCCCCGAGGGCGATGCCGCGCTGCGCAGGCTCTCGGTGGCGCTGGGCCACCCCCCCGGATACTTCGCCGCCAAGGTGAAGAAGGCGGCCGAGGCCCGCCCGTTCGAGGCCGTGGTGCTCGACGAGGACACCACGCCCGAGCTGCAGGCCTACGTGGAGGAGCGCCGGGCGCAGTTGCCGGGCATCAGCCTGCAGGCGGCCTACGTGCGGGACTACCCCGCGGGCGCCACCGCGGCGCACGTGCTCGGGTACACGGGGCCGATCCCCGCCGAGAAGATCGACGACTACCGCAACCGCGGCTACCTCGGCAACGAGACCGTGGGCCGCGCGGGCATGGAGGCCGAGTACGAGCAGTACCTGCGCGGCATCGCGGGCCGGGAGCAGGTGGAGGTGGACGCCCGCGGCGAGGTGGTGGGCCGCGGCATCCTCTCGCAGACGCCCCCGCGCCCGGGCCAGACCCTGCGCCTCTCGATCGACCTCAAGGTGCAGAAGGCGCTCGAGGTGGCGCTGCGCGACGAGGTGCGTGGATCGGGCACCTCCACGGGCGCCGCGGGCGTGGCGATCGACCCGAAGACGGGCGCGGTGCTCGCGCTGGCGTCGTACCCCACCTTCGATCCGAAGGTGTTCCAGTCGGGCAGCGCGCGCGACGTGCGCCGGCTGCTCACGAGCCCCAGCCGTCCCCTGCTCGACCGCGCGATCGGCGGCGAGTACCCGGCGGCGTCCACGTTCAAGGCGATCACGGCCACCGCCGCGCTCGAGAGCGGCCTCTACAAGCCGGGGGAGATCATCGATGCCCCCGGGTCGGTGGTGCTCTACAAGACCCGCTTCAAGGGCTTCAACAACCTCGACCACGGGAAGATCGGCATCTCGGAGGCCCTCGAGGTGTCGAGCGACACGTTCTTCTACGAGATGGGCGACCGCTCGTACCGCGTGCGCGGCTGGCCGCTCCAGGACTGGTCGCGCAAGTTCGGCCTCGGCCGTCCGACGGGCCTCGACACCAGCGAGGGCGAGAGCTCCGGCCTCGTACCCGACCTGGCGTACAAGCGGCGCACCTGCGATCGCAAGGTCGACCCCATCAACTGCTCGTGGCGCCCGGGTGACTCCATCAACATGTCCATCGGCCAGGGCAACGTGCTGGTGACGCCCATCCAGATGGCGGTGGCGTACGCGGCCATCGCCAACGGGGGCACCGTGGTGACGCCCACGCTCGGCCGGGCCGTGGTGGACGCCGACGGCCGTGTGCTGCGCGACCTCATCAGCGCGCGCGCGTCACGCCCGCTGGGCATCTCGAAGGACACCCTGCAGCTGGTGCGCACGGGCCTGCGCCGCGCCGCCAACGGCAACGGCGGCACCGCCACCCCGGTGTTCGGGGCGCTGCCCGAGCAGTTCCGGGTCGAGGGCAAGACCGGCACCGCCGAGAACCCGACCGGGGTCGACCACGCGTGGTACGTCGGGTACGCGCCGGCAGACGACCCGAAGATCCTCGTGGCCGTGGTGGTGGAGCGCGGTGGCCAGGGCGCCAACTCGGCCGCACCGGTGGTGTGCCGCACGATCGGGTCGTACCTGGGCTTCGCGGAGGATCGCTGCGGCAGCGGGGCCAAGGTGAACTGATGGCCACGTTCCCGGGGGAGGTCCAGGGGGGGTCCACGCGCGAGCGCGCGCAGTCGGCGCTGGCCGGCCTCGACTGGTGGCTGCTGGGCAGCGCCATCGCGGTGTCGGGATTCGGCGTGTACGTGGTGCGGATCGCCACCGAGGGCGACATCGCCTCGGACCCGGGCTACTTCTTCACGCGCCAGGTCGCCTACACGCTCATCGGGCTGGTCGCGCTGTTCTTCGCGCTCCGGCTCGACCTCGAGCGCCTGTCGCGCTACGTGTGGACGCTCTACGCCATCCTCATCGCGGCCGTGGGCATCGTGCTGGTGCTGGGCTCGTCGGCCCGCGGGTCCACGCGCTGGATCGAACTCGGGCCGCTGCGCCTGCAGCCATCCGAGCTCGGCAAGGTGGTGATCGCCTTCGTGCTGGCGGTCATCGTGGTGGAGCGCCTGCGCACGATGGAGCCCGCGCGCCTGTCGCTGATGGTGGGCGCCATCGCCGCCGTGCCGGCCGCCATCGTGTTCCTGCAGCCCGACCTGGGCACGGCACTGGTGTACGCCGCCATCACGGTGGCGATCCTCTGGGTGGCCGGGCAGCCCATCACGCACTTCATCGTGGCGGGCGCCGTGGTGGTGACCCTCGTGGCGCTGGTGCTCTACGTGCTGCCCGCGGCCGGCGTGAACGTGCTCCAGCCCTATCAGGTGGATCGCCTCACGGCATTCGTGGACTCCGGCGCCGACCGCTCGGAGACCGGCTACCAGCTCGAGCAGAGCAAGGTGGCCATCGGGTCGGGCGGGGCATTCGGCAAGGGGCCGTCGGGCGCCACGCAGACGATCAACGACTTCCTGCCCGAGCACCACACCGACTTCATCTTCGCCGTGGTGGCCGAGATGTTCGGCTTCCTGGGGGCCGGGCTGCTCATCGCCATCTACTTCGTGATCATCTGGCGGTGCCTGGTGATCATGCGATCAGCCCATACCCAGCTCGACCGCCTCATGGCCGCCGGGCTCACGGCCATGCTCGCGTTCGAGGTGTTCGTTAACATCGGCATGAACGTGGGGATCATGCCGATCACGGGAATTCCGCTGCCATTCATGTCGTACGGCGGAAGCCATACGCTGACCAACCTCGTCGCCGTCGGCGTGCTCCTTCGCATCGGCCGACGCGGGCGCGAGCTCGGGCCGCGGACGAAGTAGCCGTGGGCGCGCTCATCAGCCTCGCGAAGCGGGTCAACACCTTCGCCAAGGACACCCGCAAGCACCACGAGGACGCCCTCGAGGGCGGCGTCATCGCGATCCTTCCCGGCGATCCCGCGCTCACGGGCGCGCTGTCCGACCTGCTGGGCATCCCGGTGGGCGATCGCCCGCACGCCGACCTGGTGATCATCCCCCTGGGCATCGGCGATGACGCCACCGCCGCGGCCCGCGAGGCCGCGGCCCGCGCGCGGCAGGACCTGCGCACGCTGGTGGTGGTGATCTGCCCCGATGCCCGCCGCGGGGCCCGCGAGGCCCAGGTGCTGGCCGAGCCCGACGTCACCATCGGCGACCTCGTGTTCGCCCCCGACGCCACCAGCGAGGCATCACTCGCCGCCATCACCGACGGCATCATCCGCGCCCTCGGCTCGCACAAGGTGCCGGCCGCGCGCCGGTATCCCCCTCTTCGCGACGCCGTGCGTCGCAGCATCGTGTCCACCGCCGCGCGGGAGTCCGCCGTGGCGGGGGCGCTCAACTGGTTTCCCGGCGCCTCGGCCTCGCAGTTGGCCATGGTCGTCCAGTCAGGCTCGGCGGATGGGCATCAGCTCAATGCCCGCCGGGTCCCCGAAGTCGCCGCGGCAGTCGCCAGCGGCCTTGTCATCGCTGCCGTCGCCCGTGGGGCGTCGCGCGTGGTCCCCGCTCCGCGGTGGCTCGTGCGCGGCGCCGTCGCATGGGGCGCGACGGTGGCCCTCGCCGCCGCGACCGAGCGCATCTCGCATCAGATGGGAGAGGACAACCTCCCCGCCGATCCGCGAAGCGCGCTCAGGTCGCTGCTCACCCGCGTCCGGAAGGGACGCAAGGAGAAGAGCTGATCAAGCAGATCCTGGTTTCCGTGGATCGCGCCGAGACTCGCGTCGCCATCGTGGAGGATGGCCGCGTCGCCGAGGTGCAGATCGAACGACGTGGCAAGACCTCCGTGGTGGGGCACATCTGGAAGGGCCGCGTCGAGTCAGTGCTCGCAGGGATGGAGGCCGCCTTCATCGAGGTCGGCATCGGCAAGAACGGCTTCCTGCACGTCGACGACGTGGTGGCCATGGGCGTGCCCAAGCGCAAGCGGCTCATCGCCGAGCTGCTCAAGAAGGGCGATCAGATCATCGTCCAGGCCGTGAAGGACCCCATGGGCACGAAGGGGGCGCGCCTCACCATGCAGTTGTCGCTGGCGGGGCGGTTCCTCGTGTACGTCCCCTTCGGTGATGGCATCGGCATCAGCAAGCGCCTCGACGACGACGAGCGCCACCGCCTGCGCGACATCTGCAAGCGCCTGCCCACCGACGGCGGGGGCATCATCGTCCGCACCGCCGCCGCAGGCGCCTCGGCTCAGGAGCTCGCGCGCGACCTGGCATCGCTCAACCTGCTCTGGAAGGCCATCCGCGAGCGGTCCGACAAGGTGGACACCCCGTCGCTGCTCTACAGCGAGGCCGACTCCTCGCTCAAGGTGATCCGCGACATCCTCAACGAGACCGTGGACGAGGTGCTCGTGGACGACCCGCGCCAGCACGAGCGCATCACGGGCTTCCTGCGGCGCACGTCCCCCGAGATGGCCGACCGGGTGCGGCTCTACGAGGGCGCCAAGCCGCTGATGGAGGCCCACGGGGTGGATGCCGCCATCCGGTCCACCCTCAGCCGGCGCGTGCCGCTGGCATCGGGCGGCTCGCTGGTGATCGACGACACCGAGGCCATGACCGTCATCGACGTCAACTCGGGCAAGAACGTCGGGCGGGGCAATACCCAGCTCGAGGCCACGATCACGCGCACCAACCTGGAGGCGGCCGAGGAGGTCGTGCGCCAGCTCCGGCTGCGCGACATCGGCGGCATCATCGTCATCGACTTCATCGACATGGATGACGCCAAGAACCGTCGCGCGGTCACGAAGGCGCTGAACGATGCCCTCGCGATGGACCGCAGCCGCACGTTCGTGGTGGAGATCTCGCCGCTGGGGCTGGTGCAGATGACGCGCCAGAACATCAGCGACGGGGCGCGGGAGATCATGACCCACGCCTGCCCCACCTGCGGCGGCCAGGGTTTCGTGGTGAGCGCCGAGACGCACGCCATCGACGCCGAGCGGCAGATCCGCCTGCTCATCGGGCAGTCCGCGGAGTCACCGGTGGCCGTGGCGGTGCATCCGGAGGTGGCCGACTTCCTGCAGGCCGACGGCAATGCCGCGCTCTCGGAGATCGAGGAGGACCTCGGGGTGACCATCGCGCTCGAGCGCGATGGCTCGATGGCGCCCGGCTCGGCCCGCGTGGCGGGAACGGCCAAGGCGTCGGCATCCGGGCGCACCCGCGCACGCACCCGGTCGAAGGCCGCCACGGAGGCGACGGCGGAGGCTGCCGCGGAGTAAGCGGGGCACACCGCTTGGCGTGGCGCGTGAGGGGCGGTTTCGCTACTGTCCCCGATCGCGTCCGGAGCCGGGCGCATCGACGTACGTGGAGAAGAACGTGGCTGACTACGCCGTGATCGCCCTTGGGGGCAAGCAGTACAGGGTGCGCGAGGGTGAGCGCATCGTCGTGGACCGCATCGCCGCGGAGCCCGGCGACACCATCTCGCCGAAGGTGCTCGCCACGGGCGGCACCGACGGCATCAGCGACGGCGGCACGGTCACCGCGGAGGTCGAGGAGCACGTGCTCGGCCCCAAGATCACCGTGTTCACGTACCGCGCCAAGAAGGACAGCAAGCGCAAGATGGGCCACCGCTCGCGCCTCTCGCGCGTGCGCATCACCGGGATCGGGGGCTAGGGATGGCTCACAAGAAGGGTGGCGGCTCAAGCCGCAACGGTCGTGACTCCAACTCCAAGCGCCTCGGCGTGAAGGTGTTCGCGGGCGAGGTCGTGCCGGCCGGTTCGATCATCGTCCGCCAGCGCGGCACCGTGTTCAAGCCGGGCAACGGCGCGGGCCTGGGTCGCGACCACACCATCTTCGCGACCGTCTCCGGCCGCGTGGAGTTCAGCAACGGCCACAAGGGCCGGTTCGTGTCGGTGACCCCCACGGAGGCCCCGGCGGGCTGAGCCGGGTCGGGGCGCTCACGCCCCGCGCCGTGTCCTTCACCGACCGGGTCAAGATCCACGTCCAGGCTGGACGCGGCGGCCACGGCTGCCTGTCGTTCCGCCGCGAGGCGCACACGCCGAAGGGTGGCCCCGATGGGGGCAACGGCGGGCGCGGCGGCGACGTGCTGCTCGTCGCCGATGACCAGCTGACCGACCTCACCCCGTTCCGCACCCGCGTGCACCACAAGGCGCAGGTCGGGGGCGCGGGCGAGGGCCGCAACCGCCATGGCCGCAACGGCGACGCCCTCGAGGTGCACGTGCCGCCGGGCACGCGCGTGCTGCGCGATGGCCACGAGGTGGCCATGCTGATGGAGCCGGGCGATTCCGTGCCGGTGGCACGTGGCGGCATCGGTGGCGTGGGCAATCGCGCCTTCCGGTCATCCACGCATCGCGCCCCCCGCACGACGATTCCCGGCGAGGACGGCGAGGAGGCATGGCTCACGCTCGAGATGCGCCTGCCGGTG
>JAGWYY010000189.1 GCA_018969105.1 Acidobacteriota bacterium
CAGCGAGATCTACCAGCGCAACAAGGCGCAGCAGGCCGAGGAGGCCGGCATGTCGGTGGAGCGCATGAAGCTGCCCGCCGGCACCACGCAGGCCGAGATGGACGCCCTGCTCGACCGCCTCGCGGCCGACGACGCGGTGGACGGCATGCTGGTGCAGCTGCCGGTGCCCGAGCCGCTGGCCGAGCCGGCGATCGCGGCGCACATCGCGCCCTCGAAGGATGTCGACGGCTTCTCGCCGGTGAACATCGGCCATCTGGTGCGCGGCGAGCCCTGCCTGCGCCCGTGCACGCCGAGCGGCGTGATGTGGCTGCTCGACGATGCCGGGGTCAACCTCGAGGGCGCCAACGCGGTGGTGATCGGGCGGTCGGTGATCGTCGGCAAGCCCCAGGCGCTCATGCTGCTCGAGCGCAATGCGACCGTCACCATCACGCATTCGCGCACCCGCGATCTCGCCGCCGTGTGCCGCGAGGCCGACGTCATCGTGGCGGCCGTGGGGGTGCCCGAAATGGTGCGTGGCGACTGGGTGAAGCCGGGTGCCACGGTGATCGACGTGGGCATGAACCGGCTCGACGATCGCCTCTGCGGCGACGTCGCCTACGACGAGGTGGCGGAGGTCGCCGGGGCCATCACTCCCGTTCCCGGGGGCGTGGGACCCATGACAATCGCTTTCCTATTGGCGAACACGCTCCAATCCGCCGAGCGGCGGATGGGGGACGAACCTACGAGGGGAATCATCACGTGAAGATCGCGATCTTCGGCGGCACCGGCGACCTCGGTCGCGGTCTCGCCATCACGTTCGCCGCTGCCGGGCACGAGATCATCGTGGGCTCGCGCAGCCAGGAGCGCGCCGACCAGGCCGCCGAGGGCCTCCGCGAGGCCTACCCCGAGGGCACCTTCGTGCCCATGGAGAATGCCGAGGCCGCGGCCGCCGGCGAGATGGCCGTGCTGTCGATCCCGTTCGAGGGAATCGAGGCCACCATGCCCGCGCTGGCCGAGCCGCTGGCCGGCAAGGTGCTGGTGAGCGTGGTCAACGCGCTCAAGTTCGGCAAGAGCGGCGCCATGGCCGTGCTCGACCTCCCGGCCGCCTCGTGCGCGCACCAGATCCAGGACCTCGCCCCCGAGGCGAAGGTGGTGGTGGCGTACAACAACCTTCCTGCCGCCGCGCTTCAGGAGCGTCACCCCATCGAGGGCGATGTGCTGGTGTGCGGCAAGAGCAAGGAGGCCCGCGAGGCCGTGGTGGAGCTCACCAAGGACATCCCGGGCTGCCGTGGCCTCGATGCAGGCCCGCTGGCCAACGCGATCATCATCGAGGGGATGACCGCCATCATCATCAACCTCAACAAGCGCTACGGCGGAGAGGCCTCGATCAACGTCACGGGCCTCGAGAACGCGCCCGCCCGCGCGTAGCCCCGGGTAGCGGCGTCGCCCGCCCGGCGGGCTCGGCTCAGGCGTGCCTCACGCGTAGCCGAGCTCGTCGAGGCGGTCCTCGTCGAGCCCCATGTGGTGTCCGAGCTCGTGCAGCACGGTCACCCGCACCTGATGCCGCAGCACCGCGGGGTCACGGAAGTGGTCGACCATCGGGTGCATGTAGATCGTGATGCGCGGGGGGATCGCCCCCGACGGAATGGTGCCCGTGGTGATCGGGTGCCCCTCGTACAGCCCGTAGAGCGAGCGGCCGACGGCGTGCGTATCCACGATCAGCGCGACCTCGTCGAGCGCCGAGGCGAA
>JAGWYY010000190.1 GCA_018969105.1 Acidobacteriota bacterium
GGCACCGGGGCTAGGTTACCGGCGCCTCCGGCGACCCCTGTCCGCGTTTTCGCGCCTCCATGCGATGATGCCGCGCGATGGGCATCCGCACCTCCGCGCGCATCGAGGGAATTCCGCACTACGAGCCCGGCCTCACCATGGCCGAGGTCATGGATTCCTATGGCCTGGAGTCGGTGGTGAAGCTGGCATCGAACGAGAGCCCGTTCCCGCCGCTGCCCGAGGTGAAGGCCGTCATCGACGAGGGCCTGGAGGGGCTGAACCGCTACCCCGACGGCGCTGCGCGGGCGCTTCGCGAGGCCATCGCCGAGCGTCACGCCGTGGACATGTCGCAGGTGTCCATCGGCAATGGCTCGTGCGAGCTCATCGTGCATGCGGGCGTGGCGCTGCTCGACCCGGGCACCACCATCATCTACGCCACGCCGTCGTTCGCGATGTACCCGCACCTCGCAGCCGAGGCCGGCGCCGAGGCCATCGAGGTGCCGCTGGCGGCCGATGGGGGGCACGACCTCCACGCCATGGCGGCCGCGGTGGATGAGCGCACGCGCCTCATCATCATCTGCAACCCGAACAACCCCACGGGCGTGTACCGCTCGGCCGATGAGATCGAGGCCTTCCTCGACCTCATCCCCGACGACCTCGCCGTGCTCGTGGACGAGGCCTACTACGACTTCGTGGGCGCGCCCGATCGCGGCCGCGTGTCGGTGATGGCGCGCACGCGCCCGAACCTGCTGGTCACCCGCACGTTCAGCAAGGCGTTCGGCCTGTGCGGCCTGCGCGTGGGCTACGGAATCGGGTCGCCGTCGTGGACCGCGGCCCTCGATGCCGTGCGCCAGCCCTTCAACACCAACCAGCTGGCGCAGGTGGCCGCGCTCGAGAGCCTCAAGCACCCGGCGGCCATCCAGGCGCGCGTTGACGAGGCAATTTCGGAGCGCGAGCGGGTGTCGTCGGCGTTGCGCGAGATGGGGGTGCCCTTTACCCCGAGCCACGGCAACTTTATCCTCATGGAGCCGCCTGGCCCGGGCACCGACGCCCGCGCCCTGCACGAGGACCTCCTGAGGCGGGGGGTCATCGTCCGCAATGGCGCCGCGCTCGGGTGCCCCGGCACCCTGCGGGTGACCATCGGGGCGCCATCCGAGAACGACGCATTCCTGTCGGCGCTGGGCGCGGCGGCAGGCATTACGGCGCCCGCCGCGTAGGGCACCACCAGCAACCACCACCACAACGACCGAGGAACAACCGCAGCCATGATGATCGTGATGAAGGAAGGCGCGAGCGACGGGCAGATCCAGTCCGTGGTCGATCGCGTGACCGCCGCCGGGGCGCAGGCCCACGTGTCGCGCGGTGAGTTCGTCACCGTCATCGGCGCGATCGGCGACGACCGCGAGATGATCGCCCAGCTCGACCTCGAGGGACAGGACGGCGTGGAGCGCGTGGTGCCGATCCTCAAGCCCTACAAGCTCGTCTCCCGCGAGTTCCGCCACGGCGACCTGCCCGTGGTGGTGGACGGCGTGAAGGTGGGCGGCGGCTCCTTCGGCCTCATCGCCGGCCCCTGCACCGTGGAGACCCGCGAGCAGACCCTCGAGACCGCCCGCGTGGTGAAGGCGGCCGGCGCGGCCATGCTGCGTGGCGGCGCCTACAAGCCGCGCACCTCGCCCTACACCTTCCAGGGCCTCGGCAAGCCCGCGCTGGAGATCCTCGCCGAGGCGCGCGAGGAGACCGGCCTG
>JAGWYY010000067.1 GCA_018969105.1 Acidobacteriota bacterium
CAGCACCACGGTGGCGAGGGCCGGATCAGCCATCGCGCCCTCGGCGAAGTCGCGGAGCATCGCCACCTGGGCGGCGTCGCCCTGCCCGCCGAAGATATTGTCGGCCACGATGAGCCCGCCCGGGCGCACGAGGCGCGCGCATTCGCGCAGGTAGGCGGGGTAGGCCGGCTTGTCAGCATCGATGTACGCGAGGTCGTAGCCCGGGGCCAGCGCCGGGAGGGTGTCGAGCGCCGGCGCCACGTGGATGGTCACCTCGTCGTGGTACCCGGCCTCGCGCAGGGCGTCGGCCGCGCGGTCGGCGTGATCCTGGTTGATGTCCAGGCAGTCGATGTGCCCGTCGGGCGCGAGCGACGGCGCCATCCAGAGGGCCGAGGTGCCCACGAAGGTCCCGATCTCGAGCACCCGGTGGCCGCCCGTGGCGCGAACGAGCATGGCGAGCAGCGCGCCGAGCTCAGGGTGGGTCATCATGTTCTCGAGCTCGTGCCCGGCCATGTCGGCGTGAAGGCGCCGCACGGGCTCCGGCACGTCGGCCACCCCCTCCAGCCATGCGTCGAGGTCGGCGTCGATGATCGTGCGGTCGATGCTCATCGGTTCTCCAGGTGGCGAAGCGGGTTGAGCGCGAAGGCCCCGAGCACCAGCAGCAGTGCTGCCGCCGAGACCAGGCCGGGCCAGGTCTCCGACCAGTTGACGGTGCCCGTCAGCTCGGCGCTGCGCGAGGCATTGAGGATGTAGGTGACCGGGTTGTACCGGGCGATGGCCCCCAGCCAGCCGTGCATGGCATCGAGCGGCACGTATGCCACCGACATGAACACTGAGAGGAACACCACCAGCTGCATGATCGGCGCGGCCTGCACCGTTCGGCTGCGAAGCGCAACCCCGATGGCCCAGAACGATGCGGCGGCCGCGAACAGCAGCCCGAAGGCGAAGATGAGCAGCGTGGGCCCGACTCCCGGCAGCATCACCCCGCCGATCATCCCCGCGATGAACACCACCGCCGTGGTGAGGATTCCGCGTGCCTGCGCCGCCAGCATGGGGCCGAACACCAGCGCGAGGCGGGGCGCCGGGCTCGACTGCAGGCGGTCGAAGAAGCCCCCCTCGAGATCGCGGGCCAGTGTCATCCCCGAGTTGATGCCGGCGAAGCCCGCGCCCATGATGGCGGCCATGGGGATGGTGAAGGCCAGGTACGACTCGCCGGCGAACTGGGGCAGGGCGCCGATGCCATGGAAGGCCCCGGCCGTGGCGATGAGGATGAACAGCGGCATCACCAGCGACGGGATGAACACCGACGGCACCCGGCGCACCAGCAACAGGTTGCGCCCGGCGAGGCCGAGGCTCACGGTCACCACCCTCATGCCGCCACCCTCAGCCTGCGCCTGAGCGCGAGGGCCGATGCCCCGATGGTGATCACGGCAAGGCCGAGCGCGGTGCCAATGCCCGCCAGGGTGGTGCCCACCGTGGCGCCCCCGATGATCTCCAGCCGCATCGACTCCACGAGCCAGCTGATGGGGTTCACCCGCGCCACGGCGGCATACCAGCCGGTCATGGTCTCGATGGGGAAGAAGGCGGACGAGAAGAAGAGCAGGGCGAAGAAGAGCGGGAACATCCCCTGCACGGCCTCACCCGAGCCGGTGCGAATCGCCAGGTACACGCCGAGGCCCCCTACGGCGGCGGCGAAGATGACGGCGATGAGCAGCACGACGAGGAAGCCCGTGATGCCGCCATCCACCCGCGCGCCGAAGATCCAGGCGATGCCGATGAACAGCACGGCCTGGAACAGCCCCAGCGCCATCGAGGCGCCGAGGCGCCCGGTGAGGATCGCCACGCGCGAGGTGGGAGACGCCACCAGGCGGTCGAAGAAGCCGCCCTCGATGTCGGTGGCGAACGCCGCGCCCGCCGAGGTACCGCCGATCAGCACGCCCTGCACGATCGCGCCGCACACCGCGAAGTCGAGGAACCCGCGCACCGGCGGGAACCCCGGCACCGCACCGGGCGCCCCGCCGAAGGACGCCGTGAAGATCGCCATGAGCACCAGCGGGAAGAACAGCGCCGGGAACCACGCCTGGGGCAGCCGGATGGTGGTGATGATCGACCGCCAGGCGAGGGCGGCGGTCTGGCGCAGCGCGGGCGCGGCGGCGGTCACGCGGCGGGCGCCTCGTCGCCGGCGCCCTCGAGGTGGCGTCCGGTGCACTTGAGGAACACGTCATCGAGCGTCGGCTCGGCCAGGTCGATCGACTGGAAGCGCACGCCGGCATCATCAAGGGCCCGCACGGCGTCGGCCATCGCCGACGATCCCCCTGGCAGGCGCACTCCGGCGCCATTCTCCACCGAGCCCGGGATGATGGGCCCGAACCTGGCGAGCACGCCGGCGATGGCCTCGGGCGTGGACCCCTCGCCGGCGGTGACCGTGAGGAGCGGCTCGCCGATGCCGGCCTTGAGCGCCGCCGGGGCGCCATCGGCCACGATGCGCCCGCCATCGATGATCGCCACGCGGTCGGCCAGTTGGTCGGCCTCCTCGAGGTACTGCGTGGTGAGGAAGATCGTGGTGCCGTGCTCCGCGTTGAGGCGGCGCACCTCCTCCCACAGGGCCACGCGCGACGTGGGGTCGAGGCCCGTGGTGGGCTCGTCGAGGAAGAGCACCACGGGCTCGTGCACCAGCGACAGCGCCAGGTCGAGCCGTCGCCGCATGCCTCCCGAGTAGGTGCCCACGCGGCGGTCGGCGGCATCCTCGAGCCCGACGCGGGCAAGGAGGTCCTCGGCGCGCGCGCGGCACTCGGCGCGCGGCAGCCCGTGCAGCACGCCCTGCAGGCGCAGCAGCTCGCGCCCGGTCATGTAGGGGTCGATCGCGGCATCCTGCAGCGCCACGCCGATGCGACGGCGCACGGCCCCGGGGTCGGCCATCACGTCGTACCCGGCCACCACCGCGGTGCCGCTGGTGGGGCGGAGCAGCGTGGTGAGCATGCGCACCATGGTGCTCTTGCCCGCTCCGTTGGGGCCGAGGAACCCGAAGATGCCGCCCGAGTCCACGGTGAGGCTCACGCCGTCCACCGCGCGGATGCCGCCCTTGAACTCGCGCACGAGGTCGCGGGTCTCCACTGCCGGTGCACTCACTTGCCCCACCCTACAACGCGGAGCGGCGTGCCGGGCCCGGGGGCGTCGGCGCTAGAGTCAGCGCCATGCCGAAGGAGGAGGATCAGGCGGAACGCCTTGCGCGCCTCGCACGCGAGGCGCATGAGCGCGCCGAGGCCCTCGACCTCGCGGCCGATGGCAGCGAGGCCAGCGACGCGCACCACCATCCCGCGGAGGCCGCCACCGATGCGGAGGCCCGGGAGCGGCAGCTGCAGGCGCAGCTGAAGCTCAAGGAGGAGGAGGAGCGCCTGCTGCGTCTCGCCGAGGCCGCCCAGCGCGGCGAGTACGGCATCTGCATCGACTGCGGCGGCGCGATCCCCGCGGCCCGCCTGGAGATCGTGCCCGATGCCGAGCGGTGCGTGGCCTGCCAGGAGGCCGCATCCGGCGGCCGCCGGCGCTAGGCGGGGGTTGATCCCGGCGTGATCGGGCGCGCGAGGCGCCACAGGGCGGCGACGCCGACGCCCCACACCAGGCCGGCGACCCCCACGTGGAACACCACGACGTCCCAGGGCAGCTGCGTGCGCCACTGCACCTCGCCGATGATCACCTGGGCGATGAAGAGCGGGATGAACAGCAGCGCCGGCACGAGGAAGCCGCGGTCGGTGCGCCGCCGCCGCGCCACGAAGGCGATGACCACGCCCACGATGCCGAGCAGGATCACCGCCCGCACGTGCCAGTACGCCGCGGGATCGAGGCTGCCGTATCGCTTCACCACCTCGGGGTCGCCGGAGTGGGGGCCCGCGGAGGTGGTGAGCACGCCGGTGGTCACGGTGGCGATGAGCGCGAGGGCGCCGATCGCCGCCAGCCAGCCCGCGGCAGCGGTGAAGGCACGGCGCACGCGGCGCACCACGTCGTCGGTGCCGAGGAAGGCGATCACCCCGGCGCCCAGCGCCACGAGCGACAGCACGAAGTGCGAGGCCACGAGCAGGGGGTGCAGCTCGAAGTACACGGTCACGGCGCCCAGGGGCACCTGCCCCACGGTGGCCGCGGCCGCGACGATGGCCGCGACCCGTGTGGAGATGCCGGTGGACCGCGACGCCGTGAGGACGATCGCGCTGAGCACGGCGACGATCATCACCACGCCCGAGAGCATGCGGTTGGTGTACTCGATCCACGCGTTGGCATCCATGGCGGGGATCACGCTGGTGTTCTCGCACAGCGGCCAGTCGGTGCACCCCAGCCCCGATCCGGTGAGCCGCACGACGCCGCCGCTCGGGATGATCACCCACAGCAGCGCCATGGTGATGCCGGCGATCCACCGCACGCCGCGGGCCGAGGTGAGGCCGCCCCAGGCGCGCCGCACGCCCCCCTGGGGCCGGGTGGTCTCGGAATGGGTGGCCACGCGCCGATGGTAGACCCGCATCCGCCCGCGCAGAGCGGGACGACCGTCCGTACCGGGCCCGACGAACCGCCCCCGCGCGGTCTCGGCATGGGCATGGGCCTCACCACCCTGGCCATCGGCGTGGCGATCGCCTTCGGGTCCACCATGGGCGCTCCCGCGCAGGTGGCCACCGAGGTGGTCACGGCGCAGGCCCAGCCGTCCGAGGCGGGGGCGCCCGCAACCACGGCGGGCGGGCGTCCGCTGGCACAGGCCTTCGGGGTGCCCTTCCCCGACCTGGCCCGGCGCCTCGGATGGCAGCCCTCGGGACGACGCGACGACGTGGTGGACGGCCGCGAGGTGCGGACGCTCGTCTACGCCCGCGCGGGCCGACGCCTGGCCTGGTCGGTGATCGACGGCCCGCCGGTGCCCGCGCCCCTCGGGGCCACTCCGGTGCCGGTGCGCGGACCCGCCACCTCGCAGTTCGAGTCGGGGGGCAGGGTTGCCGTGCTCACCACCCGGGGCGGGCACTCCGTGGTGGTGTCGGCCGCGGGCGTGCCCGCGGTGGCCGTCATACGGGCGGCGCGCTCGCGGTGAGCGCGCCCCGCCCCGATCCGCTGCCGCCCGGCCCCGGGCCGGCCGAGGCGCTGCCCGGCGACGCGCTGGTGCTGCGCGCGGCCGAGGAGTCGCTCTCGGGCCGGCGATCGGGCGTGCGCAGGTTCACGCCCTTCCTGGGCCCGGCCTTCATCGCCGCCGTGGCCTACATCGACCCCGGTAACTTCGCCACCAACATGGCGGCGGGCGCGGAGTTCGGCTTCCTCCTGCTCTGGGTGATCATCGCGGCGGTGCTGATGTCGATGGTCATCCAGTCGATGTCCGCGAAGCTCGGCATCGCGTCGGGCATGAACCTGGCCGAGGCCTGCCGCGCGCGCTATGGGCGGCGGGTGCGGCTCGGCCTCTGGATGCAGGCGGAGCTCGTGGCCATGGCCACCGACGTCGCGGAGTTCGTGGGTGCGGCCCTGGGCCTCTACCTGCTGTTCGGCATCCCGCTGCTGCCGTCGGCGGTCATCGTGGCGGTGGCCTCGTACGCCATCCTGGCCCTGCAGTCGCGTGGCTTCCGGCGCCTCGAGGCCGTCATCGCCGCGTTCGTGGGCGTGATCGTGGTGGCATTCGCGGTGCAGGTGTTCCTGGCGGGGCCGTCCGGTGCCGACGTGGCATCCGGCCTGGTGCCCCGGTTCGACGGCACTGCCAGCGTGCTGCTCGCGGTGGGCATCCTCGGCGCCACCGTCATGCCCCATGTCATCTACCTGCACTCGGCCCTCACGCAGCGTCGCGTGCCCGTGGCGGACCCGGCCGCGAAGAGGCGCCTCTTCCGGTTCGAGCTGGTGGATGTGGTGATCGCCATGACCATCGCCGGGCTCGTGAACGTGGCGATGCTGGTGATCGCCGCGACCGTGTTCAACGCCTCGGGCATGACGGGCGTGGGGGAGGACCTCGGGCAGGTGTACCAGGGGCTCGGCACGGTGGTGGGCAGCCATGCCGACATCCTGTTCGGGGTGGCGCTGCTGGCGTCGGGGCTGTCGTCATCGAGCGTCGGCACGCTCGCGGGGCAGGTGGTGATGGAGGGCTTCCTGCAGCGGCGCATCCCGGTGTGGCTGCGGCGGGCCATCACCATGGCGCCCGCGTTCATCATCCTCGCCATCGGGGTCGATCCGGTCGTGGCCCTGGTCATCTCGCAGGTCATCCTCTCGTTCGGCATCCCGTTCGCGCTCATCCCGCTGCTGCAGGCCACGGCCGACCGGCAGGTGATGGGCGTGCTCGTCAACCGGCGCGCCACCACGATCCTCGGCATCGCGATCGCCACGGTGGTCATCGCCCTCAACACGGTGCTGCTCGTGCTCGTGCTCTCGGGGGCCTGATGGGGACGGCCCGCACGATGCTGCTGGTGATGCTGGCCGCCCTCGCGCTGGGCGCGGCCGGTGCGTCCACCGCGATGGCCGCCACGGTGGTCACGCCTCCTGACGGCGCCACCGTCCCCGTGGCCCCCGGGGCGGTGCGCGTGGCGCTGCCCGCGCCCGTGGAGCCCGATCTCGTGCGCGGCGAGGTGCGCGGTCCCCGGGGCGCATCCGGCGGGTCCGCCACCACCGGAGCGGGTGACCCCCAGGCCCTGGTCATCCCCGTGCCGCCGGATGGCGCCGGCACGTACCGCGTGGCGTGGTGGGGCATGACGACCGACGGGCATCCATTCGCGGGCGCCAGCGCGTTCGCGGTGCGATCACCCACGCCCGTCGCCGCGCCGGTGACGCCGGGTGGCTCCGACGGCGCGGGCCCGCTGGCGGTGATCGCCCGGCTGCTGGTGCTGATCGGCGTGCTGGGCACCGCGGGCATGGCCCTCACGCGGGAATGGGTGCTGGCCCGCGCATGGGTGGCGGGCGGGGTCGCGCCCCCGGGCGCACAGGGGGCCGATGCGCTGCGCGATCACGCGTCGGCGGCATCCCCTGATCCGGTGTCCCGGTGGTGGACGGCCCTGTGGACCCTGCTGGCGGCCTGGGTGGTGGGCCTGGCCATTGCGCTGCCCGTGCAGGCCGCGGCCGTCGGATGGGCGTGGGGCGACCTCCTGGGTGGCACCCGCTGGGGAACCGCGTGGATGGGGCTGCTGGCGCTGGCGGTGATCGGCGCCGTGGCCGCGGCGGCGCTGCGCGGGGGCGACCCGGGGCTCGCGCCGGCGGGGGCCCGCATGTACGCCCTCGCGGTGCCGGGGCTGATCGGGGCGGTGCTGCTGTCGTGGTCGGGGCATGCGGCCAGCGGAACCGACGCCACTCTCGGCACGGCGTTCGACGTGGCGCACGGGTGGGCCACGGCCGCGTGGCTGGGTGGCCTGGTGATGCTGATGGTGCTCGCGCTGCCCCTGCTCGATGCGCTCGCCCCTGCCGATCGCGTGCGCCTTGGCGCGGGCATCGTGGTGCGCTTCTCCACGGTGGCGGTGGCGGCCGTGGTGATCCTCGTGATCACCGGCGTGTACCGGGCCCTGGCGGAGCTTCCGTCGCTCTCGGCGCTCTGGAGCACCGATTACGGGCTCGCGCTGCTGGCCAAGCTCGTCGTGTTCGGGGTGATGCTCGTGCTCGCGGCGTGGAATCGCCTGGTGCTGCATCCGCGCCTCGAACGCGTGGCGCTGGGCCTCGAGCCCGCGGGGGCCTCGGACGGCCTTCCCGCGCTCGAGGCCAGCGTGCGGGCCGAGGTGCTGCTGGGGGCTGCGGTGCTCGCCGCGGTGGCCGTGATGGTGGCCCTGATGCCCCCGACCTGAGCGGCATCATCTGCGCATGGCTGACGACGCCGCGCCCGCGCGGGTATTCGAGGTCGACGAGGTCGTGAGCGCGCTCGAGCGCGTGATCTCCGAGCACACGCGCACGGTGTACATCCGCGGCGAGGTGGTGAACCTGCGCTCGGGGCGGGACGGACGCCTGCTGTGGTTCCGCCTCGAGGATCCCCGCGAGGGCCACGACGCCCGCGTGGACTGCTTCGCCTACGCCACCGACGTGGTGGACGGCCACGACCTCGCGGACGGCGCGGTGGTGCAGGCGGTGGCGCGGCCGGAGTTCCAGCGGCGTGATGGCCGCCTGACCATCCGCCTGCGTCGCATCGAGCCGGCCGGGGAGGGGGAGATCCTCCGGATGATCGCCGAGCGCCGGCGGCGCCTCGCGGAGGAGGGGCTGTTCGACGACTCCCTCAAGCGCCCGCTGCCCTTCGTGCCCACGGGGGTGGGCCTGGTGACCGCCGCGGGCAGCGCCGCCCGGGCGGACGTTCTCCGGCGCATCGAGACGAGGTTCCCGATGCGCGTGGTGGTGGCGCATGCCGCCATGCAGGGCGCGGCGTGCGCCGACGAGGTGACCCGTGCGATCGTGGCGCTCGATGCCGACCCGCGCGTGGACGTCATCGTGGTTGCGCGCGGCGGCGGGTCGCTGCAGGACCTCCTGCCGTTCAGCGACGAGCAGGTGGTGCGGGCCATCCGCGCATCGTCCACGCCCGTGGTGGCCGGCATCGGGCACCAGCCCGACACCACGCTGGCGTGCCTCGCGGCCGACGCGCACGCCGCCACCCCCACGGCCGCCGCCGACCTGGTGGTGCCCGACCGCGCGGTGCTCCGCGACGACCTCGCCGCGCTGCGCCGCCGCGTGGGCGCGGGCGCCATGCGCGCCGCCGGACGCGCACGGCGTGAGCTCGACCTCATCGCCGCGCGCCCGGGTCTGGTGCGGCCGCACGACGCGGTGGTGCGGCGTCCGCTCGAGGCCGTGGGCGCATTGGCCGCGCGGCTCTCCCGCGCGGCGCGCGAGGGCGTGGTGATGCCCGCCCGCGACCTGCGCGCGCTCGATGCCCGGCGGGCCCTGGCCATCGGTTCTGCGCAGTCCGGCGCCGCCGCCCGGCTCGCCGTGCTCACCGCCCGGCTGGCGGCCGGCGACCCGGGGCGCCCGCTCGCCGAGGGGTTCGCCCTCGTGCGCGACGACTCCGGCCGCCTCGTGCAATCGGCGGGCGCCATCTCGCCGGGCATGCTGCTGTCACTGGAATTCCGCGATGGCATGGTGGCCGCGCGGGTGGAGGAGGAGGCCTGATGGGCGATGCCGCGCCCGACCTTGCGTCGCTGGAGATCACCGAGCCCGGGGACATCCCGAAGGGGGTCGCGTTCGAGGATGCCATGGCCGAGCTCGAGGACTGCGTCGACCAGCTGGAGTCGGGGGACGTGGGGCTGGACGAGGCCCTGCGGCTGTTCCGCCGGGGCGCCGCCCTGCAGGCGTGGTGCGAGGCGCGCCTCGAGGCCATTCGCGCGCAGGTCGAGGAGCTCACCGGCGGCGATGCCGAGGAGCCCGGGGACTCCTAGCCCGTGGCCCCCAGCGCCCGGTTCGCGGTCCGCGCCGCCGGGCGCGCCTCAGGCGGTGTCATCGCGCGACCACAGCTTCTTGCGGGCGGTGGCGAAGGGCAGACGGCCCACCTCGCGGAGGATCGTCACCCCGTCGGAGCGCTCGAGCGCGGCGATCCACTGGCGGGAGCGCAGGTCGGTGCCACCTGCCGCGAATGCCAGGCCCGCGAGCAGGGCCGCGAACTGCACCCACACGAACAGCGCGGCGATCACCAGCACGAGCGCCAGCAGGGCGGGGAGGCCCGCGCGCCGCAGGGTGGCCGAATCGGGCTCCATCACCAGGTCGGCGGGGGCGGCCGGCGCGTCGGCAACCGCGTTGCGCAGCCATCCGCCGCTCACCACCACCTGGGCCAGGCCGAAGACCAGCGCCACGATGATGAAGGGGATGATCGCCCGGGCGGCGCCGCCATCCACCATGATCGCGGCGGCGATGACGCCCACGACGCCGACGCCGACGAGCCCCCAGCCGTCGATTGCCAGGTCACGGGTTATGGGAGAGACGACCGTCACGGGCCGGGACTAAACCACAACCAGCGACAGCGACCGGGCGACGCCGCCTGCGGGCTGCGCCGTGATGACCCAGCGCCCGCGGCCGAGTGACGCCCCTCCGAGGCTCCCGGAGAGCACGAGCAGGTTCGCGCCATCCACTCCGTTCATCTCGATCGCGCCATCCACGCGCCCGGATCCGTCGCGCCGCGCCGTGATGCGCACGCGCGATGCGTGCGACAGCCCGAAGGTGATGCGGATCGGCTGCCCGGGGCGCACGCGCGAGGGCCGCGCCCGCAGGTCGACCACCAGCGCAGCCCCGGCGACGTCGGTGCCCGCGACGCCCGTGGCGGTCATCACCCCGGACGGCGCATAGGTGGGGTCCTGGGCCGGGTCGGTCCACTGCCAGGCCACCGGGGCGATACCGTCATCGCTCACGGTGGCCTGAGGTGCGATGGCGGGACGCCCGGCGTCGGAGATGGTCGTGCCCGTCGTGAACGCGCCCCTGGGCGGCCGCAGGGACGCCTGCGCCACCGCCGCGCCGCCCACCACGGCGGGCCAGGCGATCACCGCCGAGCCACCTCCGCTCACCGCCAGGGACGGCCCGCCGGCCGTCACGCCGCTGTCCGAGACGTCGCGGGCGGCGCCCCACGGCTGCCCCGTGGGCCGTTCCGCCACCTGCACCACGCCGGCCCGCGACCACGCGGCCACGGCGTTCCCGGCGCCGTCCACGGCCACCCTCGCACCGCGTGCCTGCGGTGCCGGGCGCGAGAGGTCGTCAGGGGCGGTCCAGCCGCCGGTCACCGGGCGCACGGCCGACTGCACCACCACGGAGTCGCCCCGGGTGAGCGTCCACGCGGCCACCGCCGCCCCGTCGGGCGCGAGGGCCACGGATGGATCGACGATCACGGCCGTGCCGCTGGGCGAAGGGGTATCGGCCGGGGAGAACCCCCCCGAGGGGCCGCGGGTGGCCGAGCGCACGCGGTATGCGCCGCCCTCGTCCTGCCGCCACAGCACGATCACCCCGGTGCGCCCTCCGGCCACGGC
>JAGWYY010000191.1 GCA_018969105.1 Acidobacteriota bacterium
GCGAGGGTGCGCCGCCACCGCGAGGCCCTAACATCGGGACGTGCCGCGAATGCCCCGATCACGCCGCCTGCTGGCGATTGCCGGCGTGGCCATCGTGCTCATCGCCGTGTTCGTGCTGGGGGCCCTCGTGGGCGGGCCCGTACGGGCCACGATCCAGCCGTCGAGCGTCTCCCTTCCGGATCAGGTGGCGAACGCCGTGGCCGACCGCTACGAGGGCAAGGTCGACCGCGCCGCGCTCGAGCGCGCCGGGGCCAAGGCGATCGCGGCCCAGGTGGGCGACCGATGGACCACCTACTTCACGCCGAAGGAATGGGCGGCGATCCAGCGGGCCACGGAAGGCCGGTACTCGGGCATCGGCATCCGCGTGCGCGCCACCGCGGATGCACTGGCGATCCGCGAGGTGTTCCCGGGCAGCCCGGCTGCCAAGGCGGGCCTCGCAGCGGGTGATGCCATCGTGGCCGTGGGCGGCGTTCCCGTGGCGCGTCGCGGCCCCACGAAGAGCCGCGACGCCATCCTCGGCAAGGACGGCACCAAGGTGGTGCTGCGCGTGAGGTCACCCGAGGGCGCGGTGCGCACGGTGGGCGTCACCCGCGGTGACGTGATCGTGCCGCTGGTGCAGGCCCGCATGCTCACCGCGCCGGACGGCACGAAGGTGGGCTACATCGAGCTCGACCGCTTCGAGGCGGGCGCGGGGGAGAAGGTGCGCGATGAGGCGCAGCAGCTGCTCGATGACGGCGCGAAGGCACTGATCCTCGACCTGCGGGGCGATCCCGGCGGACTGCTCGATGAGTCGGTCGCCGTGGCGAGCGCATTCCTCGAGCCCGGCACCGTCGTGGTGAGCACCACGGGCCGCGCATCACCGCGGCGCGAGTTCCGCGCCGAAGGCGACCCGATCCCGGCCGATGTCCCCGTGGCCGTGCTGGTGGACGGTGGCTCGGCGAGCGCGTCGGAGATCGTCGCCGGGGCCCTCAAGGACACCGGGCGCGCGGTGATCGTCGGCGAGCGCACCTTCGGCAAGTCGAAGGTGCAGGTGACCCAGCAGACCAGTGACGGCGGCGCGGTGCGCGTGACGATCGCGGGCTACCGCACCCCCAAGGGGCTCGACATCGGCGAGGGCGGCGTGAAGCCCGACGTGAAGGCCACCGACTCGGGCGCCACCGCGGCCGACGAGGCGCTGGACGCCGCGCTGGCCCGCCTGTCCGCGCAGGGTGGCTAGGTCCGTGGCCCGGGGCCGCACGGGAATCCAGTTCGTGGCCGAGATGGTGCCGGCCGGCCGTCGCATGGCTGCGCGCCCGGCGTTCGAGGCCGGGCCGGAGGTACCGCTCATCAAGGCGAAGCGGGGGGACGCCCGCATTGGCGACCTGGTGACCGCCCGCATGAAGGGCGCGGGGTGCGAGGTGGTGGCAATCCACGGGCCGAGCACCCAGGCCGGCGCGGCCATCCGCGCGCTCGTCGCGCACGAGGGGCTTGGGCGCGGCTTCGGGCCGAAGGCGCGGGACGAGGCCCAGCAGGCCGCGCGCACCCGCGACGATCCCGACCCGGATCGCCGCGACATGCGTGACCAGCGGGTGATCACCATCGACCCCGAGGGCGCCAAGGACCACGACGACGCCATCGCCGTGGCGGAGGAGGGCGAGGGCATCCGCCTGTGGGTGCACATCGCCGACGTGAGCCGCTACGTCACCCCCGGTGGCGCGATCGACCGCGAGGCCGAGCGACGGG
>JAGWYY010000192.1 GCA_018969105.1 Acidobacteriota bacterium
AGTGGGTTGAGCCGGAAGCCGGCGCGCGTGCGCTGGATCTCATGGAGGCGGGCCTCAATCTCGGGCAGCCGCTCGGGGTGGGCTACGGCGCGCAGTCGCTCGAGGAGATCCTCGTGCCGCACGGCGCCCTCCGCGCCAACGGCCACCGCGAGGGCATCGGCATGCACGGAGGCCGCGCCATCGAGCACATGGCCCCAGCCCTCGGTGACCAGGCGCCGCAGCTGCCGGCGCTCCTCCTCATCGGCCTTCTTCGCGGCGGTCTTCCCGCCACGCTTTCCCTCGAGCGCCGCCGCCTCGGCGCGCAGCCGCTCGAGTTCCTCGGAGGGGTGCTCCGCGGCCGCCGCCTCCATGGCCACCTGGATGTCGTACACGAGGGTCGCGCCCCCCGCCGCCGCCTCGAGGCTCGCCATGCCGAGGTCGGTGCCCAGCCCCCGGAGGCGCCGCTCGAACGGGCCCACCTGCAGCGCCAGCAGGCCGTCCGCACGGGCACGGGCGCGCGCATCGCCCGCGGGCTCGCCACGGGCCTCGAGCTCACCGGCGATCACCTGCCACCCGGGGGTGCGGAAGGGAACCAGCATGCACCGCGAGCGAATGGTGGGGATGAGGTCGGTGAGGTGATCGGTCACGAGGATCACGTGCGAGAGGGGAGGGGGCTCCTCGAGCACCTTGAGGATGCGATCAGCCCCCTCCTGGGGCCTCAGGCGCTCGGCGCCGTCGATGATCATCACCCGTCGCGCTCCCACCACGGGCCGCGACGCCAGGTCGGCCAGCACCGGCTCGAGCTCGTCCTGCAGCCGGATGGTGGTGCCCGACGCCGTGACCGTGGAGATGTCGAGCGACTCCTCCATGGGGTCGTGCGCGACCCCGGGGTCCACGAGGGCCCACGCCATGGCACGCGCCGCCCGGCGCTTGCCCGATCCCCGCGGCCCATGCAGGAGCAACTGCTGCGGGGGCGAGGAGCGCTCCGCGCTGGCCGAGAGGATCCTCTCGGCCACGGCCTGTCCGGGGACCTCCACCATCAGAGGGTTCCCACCACCGTGGCCATCACGCGTGCGTGCACCTCATCGAGCGTGCCCTCGGCGGACACCAGGTGCACCCGATCGGGGTAGCGGCGCGCGACCTCCCGGTAGCCCTCGGCCACGCTCTCCTGAAGGGCCTCGCCCTCGCCCTCGATGCGGTCCACGCTGCCGCGGCCCGCCCTCCGGTCGGTGGCGGCGCCGGGCGGGATGTCGAGGATGATCGTGAGGTCGGGCATGCAGTCGCCGATCCCCGGCCCATTGACGGCGGCCACGCGGTCGATGCCAAGGCCGCGCGCGGCGCCCTGGTAGGCGAGCGACGAATCGAGGAACCGATCGGCCACCACCCACGTTCCGGCGTCGATGGCCGGGCCGATGACGTCGGCCACCAGCTGGGCACGGGCGGCCGCGAACAGGAACGCCTCGGCCCAGGGCGTCATGGCGTCGGGACCGAGCACGACATCGCGCACGGCCTCCCCCAGAGGCGTGCCCCCGGGCTCGCGCACATGCATCACCTCGTGACCCCGGTCGCGAAGCGCGTCCGCGAGCATCACGGCCTGGGTGCTCTTGCCCGAGCCATCCACCCCCTCGAGCGAGATGAACGTGCCGGTCACGGGCGCGCCACCACGATGGCTGCCACCACCACCATCACCGAGGTGCCGAGAAGCAGCACCCACCCTGCCACGCATGAGAAACCAAGAA
>JAGWYY010000068.1 GCA_018969105.1 Acidobacteriota bacterium
CACCATCACCTTCTGCTTCAACGCCATCAACTCCGGTGGCTGGAGCGAGTCGTTCCGCCAGGCGCTGCGCGACGCCGTGCGTGACGGCACGCTCGAGATCTGCAGCCACGGCTACGCCCACAACACCGGCAAGGGCACCAGCGAATCGGCCGGAATCAGCGACCTCTCGCGCAACCGGCCGTGGGATGAGATCGCCGGCGTGGCCACGGGGCCGTTCTACCGGCCGCCGTATGGCGCCTACGGCTCGGGGCTGCTGGCGGCCGCGCGCGCGACGGGATACCGCTACGTGGTGCTGTGGGACGTCGACACCAACGACTGGCGCGGTCCGAGCGCATCGGTCATCACCCAGCGGGCGGTGGGCGGCGCGCGCGCCGGCTCGATCGTCCTCATGCACACCAAGCCCAACACCGCCGCGGCCTTCGCCGACATAATCCGTGGCATGAAGCGCAAGGGGCTCGAGCCCGTGGGACTCTCCGAGCTGTTCGCCGCCGGGCGCCCCGGCTAGCAGCCGCGTGGGGAATGCCACTGGCATCACGCGGCGCCAGGCCATAACGGCTGCGGGCGGCGCGGTGCTGGCGGCGTCGGTGGCGAGCCTGCCGGGCATGACGGCGGGCGCGCGCGCGGGTGCACGGGTTGATGTGGTGGGCGCGGGCCTGGCGGGCCTGGCCTGCGCCGCGCGCCTGGTGGCCGCGGGCGTGGACGTGCGCATCTGGGAGGCCCGTGACCGCCTCGGCGGCCGCACCCTCACCGACCTGAACCTGGTGCCCGGGGCGTGGGTGGAGTGCGGCGGCGAGTTCATCGACGCCGGGCACTCCGCGATGCGACGCCTGTGCGCCGACCTGGGAATCAGCCTGCAGGACCTCCAGCAGCTGGACATCCCCGGCACCTCACGCGACCTCGTGGCCGGTCGCGTGCACCGCGGGGCATGGGCCTCGGGGCCCGATGCCCGACTCGCCAACCGGGCCGCGCGCGACCTGCGCGCGGTGGGCACCACGCGGCTCGGCCGCATGAGCGCCGCCGCGTGGCTGGCCCGCGCCATCACCGGGTGGCCATCCAGCGCCTTCGCCCGCTACGGCGCGGCGCTGGTGCGCGGCGAGTACGGGGTGGAACCCCTCGCGCTCTCCGCGGAGTGGCTGGTGAACGACCTGGCGGGGGATGCCGGGGCCGACGAGCATGCCGATGGCGCCGAGCGCTACCGCATCGATGGCGGCACCGTGCGGCTGGTCACGTCGCTCGAGAGGTCCATCGGCGCAGGTCGCATCACCCGCGGCGCGCGCCTCGTGGCGGTGACCGTGTCGGGTGGACGGGCGTCACTCGCCATCGACGGGCCCGGTGGGCTGCGCACGGAGGCCACCGACCGGGTGGTCATCACGCTGCCCCCGCGCGTGCTGGCAGACGTGGACATGCGGCGCTCCGGAGTGCCCCGCGACGTGGTGCGCAGCATCCAGGCGATCGGAATGGGCACCAACGCCAAGCTCATCATCCCGTTCGACGACCCCGCGTGGGAGTCGCGTGGCTGGAACGGCGATGGCACGAGCGACACCGCGCTCGGCAGCACCTGGCAGGCCACCATGGGCCAACGGGCCGATGGCGTGGCGCTCACCACGCTGGTGGGCGGATTGCCGGGCGTGAGGATTCCGGGGCCCGACCATGGACCTGCCACCGCGGCGTCAGTCGCCGAGCGCCTCGCCCTGGTGGGGCGCGTGGCGCCGGGCGCGCAGGATTCCGCGCGCTCGGGTGCCGTGGTGCACGCATGGGCCCGCGACCGCTTCGCGCGCGGGTCGTACTCGGCCGCGCGCCCGGGGCAGGACTCCACATGGCCCGACTTCGGGCGGCCCTACGGCCTGGTGCACTTCGCCGGCGAGCACACCGATGAGGACTACTCCGGGTTCATGGAGGGCGCCGTGCGATCGGGCCAGCGCGCCGCGCAGCAGGTGCTCGCCCGGCTCTAGCCGGGCTGCGCGGCTCCGGGCTGCTTCACCCGCCCCCACAGGGGGGCGAGGCGTGCCAGCTCATGCGTGGGCGCCACGTCGTCGCGCAGCGCGGGGTGGCCCTGGGTCATGCGGGCCAGCGTGCGCCCCGACCGGGCCTCCCACGGGGCGGCGTCACGGGCCAGCGCCCTGCCGGTGGCCTCGGGTGGCAGGGGGTGATCGGATGCCAGCAGCAGCACGTTCCCGGACGTGCGGTGCTCCAGCACGGCGGGCTCGGCGAGCAGTGCCACGTCGGCGTACTCCTCGCACATGCCCGTGGCCACTGCGCGCGCGAGCTCGAGCGGCTCGACGTCGATGAGGTTCATGGCGTGCAGGCCGCCCGGGCGCAGCACGCGGCGCACCTCGGCGATGAACTCCGCCGTGGACAGCGCGTGAGGCGCCATCAGCCCGACGAAGGCATCCACCACCACCAGGTCGAGGGAATCGTCGGGCATGGCGGCCAGGGCCTCGCGGCCGTCGCCCACCCGCACATCGAGGCGCGGTACCTCACCCAGCATCAGGTGGTCGCGCGCGGCCTGCACCACGCCGGCGTCGCGTTCCACCACGGTCACCCGCGCCCGCCGCCGCGTGGCCACGAGGTACCGGGCGAGGGTGCAGGGCCCACCGCCCACCTGGAACGCGTCGAGGGCGTCGCGCGTGGGGAACATGGCGTCCACCACCCCCACCAGGTGCCGCAGGTACTCGAAGCGGATGCGCGTGGGATCGCCGAGATCCACATGACTGGCCTCCACCCCATCCATCAGGAGCAACCGCCCGTCAGGGGAGTCCGCATCGCGATCGGCCCGGATCTCGATCGTCACGTAATCCGCAACGATCGGATACGCAGGTGCCGGAGGAGCCCTCATAGGCGCATTGTGGCGGGAGGCCGGCCTGTGGAAAAGGTGACAGTCACCGTTGTGGAAAAGGCGTCGGCCGCCGCGGCGCCTGCCGCTGCGGATCCTGCCACCCCTCAGGTGAGCAGCACGCCTCCGTCCACCACGAGCTGCGCGCCGGTGACGTAGGTGGACAGGTCGGAGGCCAGGAACAGCACGGCGCGGGCAATGTCATCGGGGTCGCCCATGCGGCCCTCGGGAATGCGGGCGCTGAAGGCGGCGACCGCGTCGGACGATCCCCCTCCCATCTCCTCCACGCCGGGGGTGAGCACCCCGCCCGGCGCCACCGCATTGACGCGGATGCCGTGCGGGGCCAGCTCGAGCGCCACGTTCTTCGTGAAGCCCCACACCCCGTGCTTCGAGGCGTCGTAGTGCGCGAGGCCCACCATCGACGGGTGCAGGGCGTCGATGGACGTGACGTTGACGATCGTGCCCCCGCGGCCCTGATCCACCATCGCCGCTGCCGCCTCGCGCGTGCAGAGGAACACGCCGCCCAGGTTCACGGCGATGACCCTGTCGAACATGGCGGTCTCCATGCCGAGCACGGGGCACGGCGGGAAGATGCCGGCGTTGTTCACCACCACGTCGAGCCCGCCGAGCTCATCGGCGCACGCCCGCACCATCGACTTCACCGCCGCCTCGTCCGACACGTCGGCGACCACCGCCAGCGCCGTGCCGCCCCCGTCGCGGATCTCCCCCGCCACCGACTCCGCCGCATCGGCGTCCATGTCGGACACCGCCACGGCGGCCCCGGCATCCGCCAGGCGCAGCGCGATGGCGCGGCCGATGCCACGCCCCGCCCCGGTGACCAGCGCCACCTTCTCCTTCAGCGAGATGAGATCGGCCAGCGGAATGCGGTAGTCCATGCGCAAGTGCTACCAGACGCCGACGCCCCGGCGGGCGGCCGGGGCGTCGGGTGGAACCACGGGCCGGCGCAAAGCGCCGGAATCGGTCAGACGTTGATGGAGTCCCGGTTGCCCGAGATCTCGGTGATCAGCTCGCCCATGACGTCCTTGGCGTCGCCGAACACCATGAGCGTCTTCTCGTTGAAGAAGAGCTCGTTCTCCACCCCGGCGAAGCCCGGGCGCATGGAGCGCTTGACCACCATCACCGTCGCCGCCTTGTCGACGTCGAGGATCGGCATGCCGTAGATGGGGCTCTTCTGGTCGTGACGCGCGGCCGGGTTGACCACGTCGTTCGCGCCCAGCACGAGCACCACGTCCACCTGCGGGAACTCGGGGTTGATCTCCTCCATGTCCAGCAGCTGCTCGTACGGCACGTTGGCCTCGGCCAGCAGCACGTTCATGTGCCCCGGCATGCGCCCGGCCACCGGGTGGATGGCGTACTTGACCTCCACGCCCTCCTTCTCGAGCGTGTCGGCGAGCTCGCGCACCTTGTGCTGCGCCTGCGCCACGGCCATGCCGTAGCCCGGCACCACCACCACGAGGCGGGAGTTCTTGAGGATCTCCCCGGCCTCGTCGAAGGTGGCGCTGCGGATGGACCCGACCTCCTGATCGCCCCACTCGGCCTCGGTGGCGCCGAACGCCCCGAACAGCACGTTGCGGAACGACCGGTTCATCGCGCGGCACATGATGATCGAGAGGATCAGGCCCGACATGCCGTCGAGCGCACCGGCCACGATCAGCAGGTTGTTCTCGAGCACGAATCCCAGCAGCGCGGCGGCGATGCCGGCGTAGGAGTTCAGGAGCGCGATGACCGTGGGCATGTCCGCGCCGCCGATCGGGATGATCAGCAGCACGCCGAACGCGAGGCCGGCGATGATGATGACGGGGATCGCCCACACCTGCGACGGGTCGACGGCCAGGATGACCACCATGACCGCGGCCAGGCCGAGCACCGCGAAGTTGAGGGTCTTCTGCAGCGGGAACACGATGGGCCGCTGCGCCAGCCACTTCACCTCCTGCAGCTTCCCGGCCGCCATGAGCGACCCGGTGAACACCAGCGCACCCAGGGTGATCTCGATGCCCAGCACCGCCATCACGAACCAGCCGATGTCGGGCTGGTTGTCGTAGTACTTGGCGATACCCACCAGGCCGGCGGCGAGGGCGCCGAACGCATGCGACAGCGCGATGCGCTGCGGCATGGCGGTCATGGGCACCAGCAGGCCGAGCGGCACGCCGATGGCGGCACCGATGAGCACCGCGATGGCGATGTAGATGTAGCCGGTGGTCGTGATGACCGGCAGCATCAGCGTGCCGATGATGGCCAGCACGAAGCCGATCTCGCCGGCGAAGATGCCCTTGCGCGCCGTCTTGGCGTCGGACATCCACTTGAGCGAGAGCACGAAGCCGATCGCGCCCACGAGGTAGAACAGGCTGATGATCACGTACCGGACGGTGTCGGTGTCCGGGTTCACGAAGAAGCCGGTGGAGAGCGGCAGCAGGGTGTTCACGAGCTCGCCTCCGCCTCGGCCGGCTCGGGCTTCTTGAGCTTCTCCCGCGGCTTGAACATCTTGAGCATCTTGTCGGTGATGAGGAAGCCACCGACCACGTTGATCGTGGAGGCGATCACGGCGATGAAGCCGAGGATCGTGGTGTAGGCGGTGAACTGGCCACCCAGCACCACGATGGATCCCACCAGCGAGATCGCCGAGAGGGCGTTGGTGAGCGCCATGAGCGGGGTGTGCAGCAGGCGCGGCACGCGACGGATGGTCTCGAAGCCGAGGAACCCGGCCAGGGCGAACACGAAGAGCCCCGTCATGATGAACTCGACGCTCACGTTCACTTGGCGGCCTCCTCAGCAGCCGGGGTTTCGTCGGACTCGGGCTCGGGCTCCGGCGCCGGGGGCTCCGGCTCGGGCAGCTTCTCCATGCCGAGTGCCTCGCGCACGCGGTTGTTCACCACGTCGCCGCCCTTCGCCACCACGCTCTCCTTGATGACGTCGTCGTCCACGTCCACGTTCACGGCGCCGTCGGCGACCATGAGGGTGAGGAAGTTGGCGACGTTCTTCCCGAAGAGCTGGCTCGAGTGCACCGGGATGGTGCCCGGAAGGTTCACGACGCCGATCACCTGCACGCCGTCCACGTCGACGGTCTCGCCGGCCACGGTGGGCTCGCAGTTGCCACCCTGCTCGGCGGCCAGGTCGACGATCACCGAGCCGGGGGCCATCTGCTTCACCATCTCGGTGGTGACGATGACCGGGGCGGTGCTGCCCTGCACCTGCGCGGTGGTGATGACCACGTCGCTGGCGGCGACGGTCTTGGCCATGAGCTCCTGCTGCTTGCGGATGGTGTCCTCGGAGAGCTGCTTGGCGTAGCCGCCCGAGCCCTCCTCCTGGCCGGTCTCAAGCGGAAGCTCCACGAAGCGGGCGCCGAGCGACTCCACCTCTTCGCGCGCCGCGGGGCGCACGTCGTAGGCCTCCACCAGCGCGCCGAGGCGGCGCGAGTTGGCGATAGCCGCGAGGCCCGCCACGCCGGCGCCGATCACGAACACCTTGGCGGGCGCGATGGTGCCGGCCGCGGTGGTGAGCAGCGGGAACATGCGCGGGAGCTTGTCGGCGGCGATGATCACGGCCTTGTAGCCGGCCACCGCGGCCTGCGACGACAGGATGTCCATCGACTGCGCGCGCGTGGTGCGGGGCACCAGCTCGAGGGCGAAGAGCGTGGCTCCCGTGGCGCTGACGGCCTTCACGAGCTCGGGCCGGGCGAACGGGGCCACCGAGCCCACCACCACCTGGCCCTGGCGCAGCTTGCCGAGGTCGCCGCACGAGGCGTCAGCATCCATCACGTTCACCTGCACCAGCACGTCGGCGCCGAAGGCATCGTCGCGGCTGCCCACGCGGGCGCCGCGATCGGTGTAGGTGGCGTCCGGGTAGCCGGCCGCGCTGCCCGCGCCCGACTCGATCACGATCTCGAAGCCCGCCTTGGTCAGCTGGGGAAGCGCCGTGGGCGAGAGCGCCACGCGGGTCTCACCCGCCCGGTTCTCACGTGGCACCCCAATGACCATGCGCGGCGTGTCGGTTGTTGCCATCTCGCTCTTCTGGTCGGTCCCGGACCCCGAGCGCGCTACGCGCGGGACGCCCCGTGGGGCGGATTCGGAGTTGGTGTCGGGCGGTGGATCATGAACGCGTCACGCAGTAACCCGGGTGAGGCAAAACGCGCTTGCTGACCCGGGAGGATGGGGATTGGTACATGACCGCACCCGGGTATGCAACGTGCGAACCACCCCGGCGGGACAGGGATCCCGGCGGGGGCCGGGACTCACCGCCCGGCGGCGTCCAGGCGGGCGAACTCGTCGTCGGTCAACTCCAGCCCCACGGCACCCATCATCTCGTGCACCTGGGCCGTGCCCGTGGCGCTCGCAATGGGGCTCACCACCCCCGGATACCGCATGAGCCAAGCCAGCGCCACCTGCCCCGGCGTGGCGTCGTGGGCGGCCGCCACCTCGTCGAGCACGGCCAGCATGGCCCACCCGCGGTCGTTGAGGTATGCCTGCGAGATACCGCCGGCGCGCGGGGTGCTCGGCAGGTCCTCGCCCGGCCGGTACTTGCCCGTGAGGAACCCGCGCGCGAGGGTGAAGTAGGGCGCCACGCCGATGTGCTCGCGCACGCAGATGTCCTCGCCGTCGCCCTGGTACTCCACGCGCTCGAGCAGGTTGAAGTGCGGCTGGAAGCCCTGGAAGCGCGCGAGGTCCTCGGCCTCGGCCACGTCGAGCGCCTCCGCCAGGCGACCCGGCGAGTAGTTCGAGGCGGCCAGGTAGCGCACCAGGCCCTCCTCCTTGAGCTCGTCGAGGTTGCGAAGGGCGTCGGCCAGGGGGATCGACTCGTCGTCCTTGTGGGCGTAGTAGAGGTCGATGCTCTCCACGCCCAGGCGCTCGAGGGATCCCTCGATGCCGGCGCGCACGTTCTCGCGGTCGAGGCCCGCGCGCATGTGCGGGTCGCCGGGGTAGCCGACCTTGGTTGCGATGACCAGGTCATCAGGCCGCCCGCGCGAGGCCAGCCAGCGGCCGATGATGGCCTCCGACTCGCCGCCCTGGTTGCCGGGCACCCACGTGGAGTACACCGTGGCGGTGTCGAGGAAATTGCCCCCCGCCTCGACATAGGCGTCGAGCACGGCGAAGGAGGTCTCCTCGTCGCATGTCCACCCGAATACGTTGGTGCCGAGGCACACGGGGGAAACGTCGAGGTCTGTGGATCCGAAGCGGCGGCGTTCTGGCATGCGCGGAACCTACCGGTTCGGGGGGTGCCATCGGGCGGGCTTCCGGCGGGACCTCGTGACGAAACGGACATGTTGCGGATGTGCCACGACCGCACCCGTTCCCCTTGAGATTCCTGCGGGACGCGCGACCATACGGCGTATGGATACGAAGACCCAGAGCACCGACGAGCACGCGGTGGTGGTGGCGCTGACCACCGAGCACCTGCGGGCCATCGAGGCGGCGCTCGACCTCGCGCGGGCAGTCGAGCACGGTGAGATCACCGTGAGCGACCCCGACGAGCTCGGCCAGGCCAGCGTGGCCGCCGAGGGGCTGTCCCAGATCGCCCGCCTCACCGCCGCGAGCGCGTAGGCGCCGGAAACATGAGGGGCCCGGTTTCCCGGGCCCCTTTCACGTGATGCCGCATGCGGTGCGTCCTCAGTCGGACGTCCACCCCTGCGCCGAGTGGCTGCCATCGCAGAACGGCTTGTTGGCGCTCAGCCCGCACCGGCACAGCGCGATGGTGGGGTTGAGGTCGGTGAACGGCTGGCCGTCCTCGCCCGTGAGCGTGAAGTCGCCGCTCACGAGGATCGGGCCGTTCTCCTTCAGGCTGATCTCTGCTCCGTCTGCCATGGGGTCTCCCTTCGAGGTACTTGCACGTACAACAATAGGGTAGCGCGCCAGGCCTCGCCCGAAGGGGGAGTACGGGCACATGGCGTGGCGCCGTCAGTGCCGGTACCCCGCGACCGGGCGGCGCGCACGGGCTAGCGTGACGGCGATGGAGACAGGCCACGCCCTCACTCCCCCTGCCGCGGGATCCAGTCGGGCCCATGTCTGGGCGCTGGTGCTCACGGGCATCGGGCTCTTCATGGTGACCCTCGACAACCTGGTGGTCACCACGGCGCTGCCGGTGATCCGCGTGGATCTTGGCGCCTCGGTGACGACCCTCGGCTGGGTGGTGAACGCCTACACGCTGGCGTTCTCGGTGCTGCTGCTCACGGGGGCGGCGCTGGGCGACCGCTTCGGCCGCCGCCGGGTGTTCGCCGCCGGGCTCATCATCTTCGCGCTGGCGTCCGCGGGCTGCGCACTGGCGCCCAGCATCGAGTGGCTCATCTTCTTCCGGGCGCTGCAGGGGCTGGGCGCGGCGCCCGTGCTGCCCCTCTCCCTCACCCTTCTGGCCGACGCCTTCCCGCCGGGCAAGCGCGGCCTGGCGATCGGCATCTGGTCGGGCATCTCCGGGCTCGCGGTGGCGGCCGGGCCCGTGATCGGCGGCGCCATCGTCGACGGAATCTCATGGCACTGGATCTTCTGGGTGAACGTGCCCATCGGAATCGTGGCCGCCGGCCTCACGCTGTGGAAGCTGCGGGAGTCGTACGGGCCCGACACCGGGCTCGACCTCCTTGGGATGGTGCTCGCCGGCATCGGGGTGTTCGGCATCGTCTACGGAATCGTGCGCGGCAACGAGGCCGGGTGGGGATCACCGGAGATCCTCGGCACGCTGCTGGGCGGCGTGGCCTTCGTCGGCATCTTCCTCTGGTGGGAGTCGCGTGCCGCGCACCCCATGCTGCCCCTGAAGTTCTTCCGCAATCGCGGCCTCAACGTGGCCAACGCCGCATCGGTATGCCTCTACTTCGGCCTGTTCGGCGCGGTGTTCTTCCTCGCCCAGTTCCTGCAGACCGTGCAGGGCGACAGCCCCACGGAGGCCGGCCTCAAGGTGCTGCCGTGGACGATCATGCCCATGTTCATCGCGCCGCTCGCCGGCTTCTTCAGCGACCGCGTGGGGGCGCGGCCGTTCATGGTGGCCGGGCTGCTCATCATGGCGGGCGCCTTCCTCTGGATGGGCCTGGTCATCACGCCCACCATCTCGTACCTCGGCCTGTTCGGCGGTTTCCTGCTCGCAGGCTTCGGCATGTCGATGGTGTTCGCGCCGGTGTCGAACCTGCTGGTGCAGTCGGTGCCGCAGGTGGACATCGGCAAGGCCTCCGGCACAAACAACACCGTGCGGGAGATCGGCGGCGCCCTTGGCATCGCCGTGATGACGGCCATCTTCACCGCGACGGGCTCGTACGACAGTGGCCAGGCCTACGTCAACGGCCTCAACCCCGCAGTGCTCGTGGCGGCCGGCGTGCTGCTGGCGGGCGCCATCATCGCGCTGGCGGCGCCGCGCATCGTCGGCCCTAAGCCGGAGGGCGTGGCCGCCCACTGACCGTGCTGCCTAGTAGGGCAGGGCCCTCGGCTGCAGCCGGTCGACGATGTCCCCGGCGAGGTCCGGCTCGAGCGGGTCGACCGCCATCGGCCCGCCGTCCGACGCGCGCGCCACCGCCTCGGGCAGGTCGAGCCACACGGCGAACGGCGACAGGGTGGACTGGAAGAAGAGCCTGCCCGCCACGAGATCGGTGGCCGAGACCCACCACGTGGGGTAGGTGCCGAAGGGCTCCGACGGGGCCCCGAAGGGCACCGACATCGAGCGGGCCACGCTCACCGCACCGGCGAGGGCCTCATCGGCATCCGCGGGCTCGGGAAGGTGATCGAGGAAGTACGTGCCGCGCACGAACCGCGAGATGGGGTCGACGTCCCCCGGCAGCGCCTCATCACCCCCGAAGGGTGCATAGCGCGCGAGCCCGGCGAGCTGGTCGTCGAGGGGCGGGTCGTTGGTGACCACCCGCGCATCAGGGCCCTCGTGCACCACGACCCCGCCCGCGAGCACCTCGACCACGG
>JAGWYY010000193.1 GCA_018969105.1 Acidobacteriota bacterium
CAGCCCTGGAACGACGACCCGCGTGGAAGCGCGCTGGTGCGGCCATGAGCACCGCGGCGAAGGACATCACCTACCGCGAGGCGCTGAACCAGGCGCTGCGCGAGGAGATGCTGCGCGACGAGTCGGTGTTCCTCATGGGCGAGGACATCGGGCACTTCGAGGGTGCCTTCAAGGTGACGAAGGGCCTGCTCGAGGAATTCGGCGAGCAGCGCGTGGTGGACACCCCCATCACCGAGGCGGGCTTCACGGGGCTCGGCATCGGCGCCGCCATGGCGGGCCTGCGGCCGGTCATCGAGATCATGACCGTCAACTTCGCGCTGGTGGCCATGGACCAGATCGTGAGCAACGCCTCGAGCATCCACTACATGTTCGGCGGCCAGGTGAGCGTGCCCATGGTCATCCGCATGCCGGGTGGTGCGGGGCACCAGCTCTCGGCGCAGCACTCGCACTCGCTCGACGCCATGTTCACCCACGTGCCCGGGCTCAAGGTGGCCGTGCCCGCCACGCCCGAGGACGCCAAGGGGCTGCTGAAGACGGCCATCCGCGACGACGACCCGGTGATCTTTCTCGAGAGCGAGGGGCTCTACGGCAAGAAGGGACCGGTGGGCGGTGACGACCACCTCATCCCATTCGGCCAGGCCGTGGTGCGCCGGCCGGGCCGCGACTGCACCATCGTGGCGTCGTCGCGCATGGTGTGGGTGGCGCTGGCCGCCGCCGAGCAGCTGGCCGCCAACGGCGTGGAGGCAGAGGTGATCGACCCGCGCACCTTCCGCCCCCTCGATCTCGACACCCTCGCGGAGAGCGTGCGGCGCACCTCGCATGCCGTGGTGGTGGACGAGGGATGGCCGGAGTGCGGCATCGCCGCCAACGTGGCGGCGCATCTCTACGAGGCCTGCTTCGACTGGCTCGATGCCCCGATCGGGCGCGTGAACTCCGCCGACGTGCCCATGCCGTACGCGAGGAACCTCGAGCAGGCGGCGATCCCGCAGCCGGCCGACGTGGTGGCGGCCGTCATGGCGACCCTGGCACGGGAGGTGCCCCGGTGAGCGACATGCTCATGCCCAAGCTCTCCGACACCATGGAGGAGGGCACGGTGCTCAAGTGGCTCAAGGCCGACGGCGATGCCGTGGCGAAGGGCGAGCCGCTCGTGGAGATCGAGACCGACAAGGCCACGATGACCGTGGAGGCGCCCGAGTCGGGCACCCTGCACATCGTCGCCGCCGAGGGCGACGTGCTCGACGTCGGCGCGCCCATCGCCTCGATCGGCGGCGGGGGCGCTGCCGCGGTGACCGACGAGGCCGCTGCGCCGGTCACCGCCGCGGATGACCCCGGCGTGACGGGCGTGATCGAGATGCCCGACGCTCCCACGCAGGAGATCGAGGCCGTCGCCGCGGCGGCAGCCGAGGGCGTGGCGGATGCCGCGCAGGGCATCCCCACGGCCGACGACGGCACCGCGTCATCCATCGCCGCGGCGTTCACCCCCGCCGACGTCAACGCCACGGCGGAGCATCCGGCGGCCTCGCCCCTCGCACGCACCATCGCCGCGCGCGCGGGCATCGACCTCGCGACCGTGCGTGGCACCGGCCCCGGCGGCCGCATCGTCAAGGCCGACGTGGAGGCCGCGATCGCCGGGACGCCGGGCGCAGCCACGGCCGCGGCGCCCGTGCCCGGGGGCGCCGGGGCGCCGCC
>JAGWYY010000069.1 GCA_018969105.1 Acidobacteriota bacterium
ATCGACGTGCGCTGCTCGTCGCGCAGGCGGCTGAGGTACTTCCAGAGGTCCTGGCGCAGCTCGAGGTCCACCCCCGCGGTGGGCTCGTCGAGAATCGCAAGGCGCGGGCGGTGCACCAGCGCGCGGGCGATGAGCAGCCGGCGGCGCATTCCCCCCGACAGCCGGTGCGGGCGCGTGCCGGCCTTGCCCTCGAGGTCGAAGGCGGCCAGCAGCTCGTCGGCCCGCGCCTCGGCGTCGGCCTTCTGCATGCCGAAGTAGCGCCCGTGGTACGACAGCACCTCGCGCGCGGTGAGGAAGCGATCGAGGTGCACCTCCTGCGGCGCAAGCCCCACCAGCGTGCGTGCGCGACGCGGATCGGCCACGGCGTCGTGCCCGAACACCCGCACGTGACCCGCCGGCCCGCGCACCAGCCCGGTGACGATGCCGATGAGCGTGCTCTTGCCCGACCCATTGGGCCCCAGCAGCCCGTGGAACCCGCCATCGGGCACCACCAGCGAGAGGTCGGCCAGGGCCTCGGTGCCGTCGTCGTAGACCTTGGTGAGGTCGGTTATCTCGAGCGCGTGCACGGCGCGCAACGCTAGCGGCGTGAGCCCCCCGGCATGTTCGGCTGCGGCGGGGGAAGGGGGATCTTGCGGTAATCGATGTCGGGTGCCGCGGGCGCGGGGGTCCACGGCGTGCGCGCGGCGCTTGATGTCGGCGCGCCCTGGCACGGCGCCACCTGCTCGGTCCCCACGAGCTTCGGCACGCTGATCATTGCTCAGTGCTGCCCATCGAAACGCACGGCCGCTATCTTTTCCCCGATGGCCCTTCCCGGAACAGCTTCGGGCCCTCGGCCCCGGCGACCCCTGATCCCCTCCCCCTGGGACGGACGCCTCGTGGCGGCGCTGAGCGCGGTGTTCCTGGCCGCGTACATCTTCGTCTTCATCCGCATGCTCGGCGAGGCAACGCGGGGGGCGGTGCTGGGGTCGACGGTGATCGCCGCCATCCAGGTGTTCATCTGCGTGGTGATCGCCGGGTTCCTCATCGCGCGGCCGCGAAACCGCCTCTACGCCTGGGTTGCGCTGGGCCTCGGGGCCGTCATCACCGCCACCAGCCTGCTCGTTGCCGTCACGGGCAGCGGCAGCGGAATCGTCAACGTGGTGCGCTCGCCGCTGTTCTTCCTGGCGGTCATCGCCTTCGCCCTCTTCGACACCGGACGCATCCAGTCGTGGATCGACCGCCGGTTCACGCTGCCGCTCTCGGCGCTGGCCGTCGCCCTCTACATCGCCCTGGTGCTGGTGACCCCCCGCCTGCCCGGCGGCGCGATCGGCCTCGACTGCGCGACCGCCTGCCCCGCCACCGGGCTGAACGTGGCGGACGCCCCGGGTGCCAGCACCCTGCTGGCCAACCTCTACCTGGTGGTGCGGGCCCTGGCCATGGCCGCCGCCGCCATCGCGCTGGCCCAGCGCTACCGCGGATCGGGCGGCACCTTCCGGGTGATGATGCGTCCGGTCGCGTGGATCGGCGTGCTCTACATGGTGGCCGGGGTGCTGGCCAGCGTCGCCGACCTCGGCAACCTCGGTGCCACCGCCGAGACCGTCATCACCCCGCTGCTGTTCTTCACGCGCATCGCGGTGCCGGTGGCCATCGGCGCAGGCGTGCTGCTGGGCGAGCACCGCCGGGGCGGCACGCTGGAGCGCGACTTCGCGGCCATCAGGTCGGCCACCACCCCCGGCGAGGTGCAGCAGCACCTGCGCTCGCTGCTCGACGACCGATCGCTCACGGTGGTGCTGCCCACCGACGACCTGCCGGGCACCACCGGCGAGCTCACCGAGCTTCGCGGCCAGGACGGCCGCCTGGTGGCCACCCTCTGCCACCGCACGGGGCTGGAGGCCGACCAGCCCGTGGCCTTCAGCATCGCCGTGCCGGCCGCCACTCTCGCGCTGAAGCAGCTGGAGCTCGAGGGCCAGATGACGCAGCTGCGCGACCACCTGGCCGACGCCAAGCAGCAGGCGCTGATGGCCGGTGACGAGGAGCGCCGGCGCATCGAGCAGGACCTCCACGACGGCGCGCAGCTGAGGGTGATCCTGCTTCGCGGGCGCATCGAGCAGCTGGCCAGCCGAACGGCCACCGATGACGCCGCCAGCCAAGCCGAGATGGACACCATGCTGAACGAGGCCGATGAGCTGCTGGCGGAGATCCGCGGCATGAGCGCCGGCATGCGGCGCGTGCCCCCGGGCCAGCTCGGCCACGCCCTTCGCGACCTCGCGGGCGCGGCCCCGCTCAGCGCGCGCGTGCGCGTGGAGGACCTGGGCCAGGTGAGCCCCGATGTGGAGCAGGCGGTGTTCTACTGCGTATCGGAGGCCCTGCAGAACGCCACCAAGCACGCGGGCGCCCGTGCCTCGGTGATCATCGAGGTGGAGCGCGACGGCGACGACATCACCTTCGCGGTGAGCGACGACGGCGTGGGTCTCGCGACCGAGCTCACGCCCGGCCGCGGGCTTTCCGGCATGGCCGACCGCGTGCAGGCGCTCGGCGGAACGCTGGATCCCATCGCCCCCCTGCCCTTCGGCGGCGCCACCGTGCGCGGCCGGGTGCCGGCCATGGCCGCGGCCCGCAGGCCCGAGACGGCCTAGAGCAGGATGGGGTTGCCCTCGGCGGCGGCTCCCTGGTTGTTGGCCAGGTAGATGAGCGCCGCCGACACCCGGCGGTTCACGTGCGAGGCGTCGTCGTCGATGCCCAGCTTGTTGAACACCGAGGTGAGGTTCTTCTCCACGGCCGGGCGGCCGATGTTGAGCCGGTCGGCGATGCCCTGGTTGGCAAGGCCCTGGGCCACCAGGCGCAGCACGTCCATCTCGCGCACCGTCAGGCCGGTGAGCGCCGCGCCCTCGCCGGAGCCCCGGGCGTTCAGCAGCACCTCCACCACCTCGGGGTCCACCACGGTGCCGCCATCGGCGACATCCCTCACGGCCTGCAGAAGGGTGGCGGGCCGACCCACGCGGTCCTTCAGCAGGTAGCCCCGCCGCTTGGTGGCGCTGGCGAACATCTCGAGCGCCACGGCGGTGTCGACGTACTGGCTGAGCAGGATCACCCCGACGGCCGACCGGTTGGCCAGCAGCTTGCGGGCCACCTGCAGCCCCTCGTCGGTGAGCGTGGGAGGCATGCGGATGTCGGTGAGCACCACGTCCACCTGCTCGCGCTGCACCAGCGCCAGCAGGGCGTCGCGGTCGGCAGCCACGCCCACCACGCGGATGTCCTTGGCCTCGCTGAGGATCTGCTCGATGCCCCGGGCGAAGATGGCGTTGTCCTCGCCCACGGCGACGCGGATGATCGAGGGTGACGTGGCGCGGGGGTCCGTCATGACTGAACCCTATGCCCGCGCCACGCCGACGTCACGCCCTCGGCACGTGGGAAAACCCACGAATCTTCCTCCCGCCTACCCGGTGACCGGCACCCTCACCACGTAGCGGGCCACCCGCACGTTGCGCGATGCCGTGGCGGTCACCGACGAGCCCGAGACAAAGCCCCCGGCGTTCTTCGCGCCGTTGCTGTTGTAGTCGCGGAACACCTGCCCGCTGATGGTGCCGCCCAGCGCCATCGAGGCGCAGGCGAGCGAGGCGGTGAGGGCTGCGGCGGTGACGAGGGTGCGGCGCACGGGAACTCCGGGAGGTCGGTCGGGGAGCAGGGCTCGGTGAGTTGATACCGGCCGCAACGACCCCTTACCTCCCCACCGGACCGGATTTGTGGGTTACCTCCCGCGCCCTGGCGTGGGGTATCCCGAGATCAGCCGGTTACGCCGCCCGATCCGCACCCGGCGGGCAGGCCCATGATGAATGGGGCGCTGCGGGTGGTGGTGCCCCCGATGGGGATCTCGGCGCGCACGCGCAGCGGGGTGCAGCCGCGTGCGAGCCGGTGGCGCGGGTGGTGGCCACAGAGCCCGGGCCGGTGCCCACGAGCCGCACCACGCGATATCCCAGCACTTGGGGCCTGGCGCCGGCGTCAGCCGTCGCCCCCATTGGTAGGGTGGCTGACGTGGCGCGACGGGCACTCGTAGTGGGCAGCGGAGGACGCGAGCATGCGCTCGTGCGCGCCCTTGCGGGCGCTGGTTGGACCGTGTTCGCGGCGCCGGGCAACCCCGGCATCGCGGCCGACGCCGACGTGCGTGACATCCCCCTGAGCGACCACGCCGCACTGGTGGCGCTGGCCACCGACGAGAAGGTGGACCTGGTGGTGGTGGGCCCCGAGGCGCCGCTGGTAGCGGGGCTGGCCGACGACCTTCGCGCGGCGGGCGTGGCGGTGCTGGGACCGTCGCAGGCCGCGGCGCAGCTCGAGGGCAGCAAGGCGTTCGCCAAGGAGATCATGCTGGCGGCGGGGGTTCCCACCGGTCGCAGCGAGACCGTCACCTCGGTTGACGAGGGCATGGCCGCGGTGGCCGAGTTCGGCCTGCCGGTGGCCGTGAAGGCCGATGGTCTGGCCGCGGGCAAGGGCGTGGTCATCGCGCAGTCGCAGGACGAGGCGCGCGCGGCGCTGGAGTCGATGCTGGATGACGGCGTGTTCGGCGACGCCGGGCGCACCGTGGTGGTGGAGGAGGGGCTCTCCGGCCCCGAGGTGTCGCTGCTGGCCATCAGCGACGGCACGGCCGTGGCGCGCTTTCCCGCCGCGCGCGACTACAAGCCCATCGGTGAGGGCAACACCGGGCCCAACACCGGCGGCATGGGGTCGGTCTCCCCCGTTCCCGACATCCCCGACCATCTGGCCGATCAGTTGGTGGACGAGGTGCACCGCCCGGTGATCGCCGAGATGGCGCGGCGCGGCATGCCGTTCAGCGGGGTGCTGTACGCGGGGATCATGATGACGCCCGGCGGCCCCAAGGTGCTGGAGTTCAACGTCCGTTTCGGCGACCCCGAGACCCAGGCGCTCTTGCCCCGCGTGGACGGCGACCTCGGCGAGGTGCTGCTGGCCGCCGCCGCGGGCGGGCTTGCCGACCGGCCCGTGAGCGTGGCGCCGGGGGCGTCGGTGGCCGTGGTGCTGGCCGCCGCCAACTACCCGGGCGACCCTCGCACGGGCGATGTGATCACCGGCATCGCCGACGCGCAGGCCACGGGGGCCGAGGTGTTCCAGGCCGGCACCACGCTGAACGCGGAAGGGCAGCTGGTGACCAACGGTGGCCGCGTGCTGGCCGTTCAGGCCCTGGGCGACGACGTGGAGCAGGCGCGTGGTCGCGCCTACGCCGCGGCTGAGCTCATCCACTTCGACGGCATGCAGATGCGGCGCGACATCGCCGCGGGGATGGACGCCTAGCCTCCGCAGCCCCGTCGCGCATCTGCGATGCGAAATGCGTGACCCTATTGACGCAACGCGCGGTCCCCGCGTACATGCGGCCGACCTACCGTCGGGCGCATGCCGAAGACCTACGGACAGGTCCGCCGGGCGCTGAGGGATGCCGGGTGGAGAGTGGTTCGCCAGAAGGGATCGCACCAGTTCTGGGTGAGCCCCGACGGCAAGCGCGCGGTGTCCGTCGCGGGTAAGGACTCCGATACCATGGCCGCTGGAACGTTGGCCTCAACCCGTCGCCGGACAGGCCTGGAGGATCTCAGGTGAACAGCTATCTCGTTGTGTACGAGCGCGCGGAGGACGGCGGTTGGGGCGCGTACCTGCCCGACATCGATGGCGTCGTCGCACTCGGTCGCACCCGGGAAGAGGTTGAGGACGGCATGCGCGTGGCGCTGGGCGCGTACCTTGACTGGCTGAAGGAACGCGGAGAGACGGCACCGGCGCCGAGCAGTTGCGAAGTGGGCTTCATCGCCGCATAGCGACGGGGAACCCCATTGGTAGGGTGGCCCCCGTCTCCGCTACCCGATTGGACGCATGATCCCGAGGTATTCGCGGCCCGAGATGGCCGCCATCTGGACCGACGAGGCCAAGTTGCAGCGGTGGCTCGACGTGGAGCTCGCCGTGTGCCGCGCGTGGGCGCGCCGCGGGGTGATTCCAGCGGAGGACCTGGCCGAGATCGAGTCGAAGGCCGCCTTCAGCGTGGAGCGCACGCTGGAGATCGAGAAGACCACCAACCACGACGTGGTGGCCTTCCTCACCAACGTGAACGAGAACATCGGCCCGGCGAGCCGGTGGATCCACTACGGCATGACCAGCAGCGACGTGCTGGACACCGGCCTGGCGCTGGCCATGGTGCAGAGCGGCCGGATCATCGTGGAGGGCCAGGCGGCGCTCACCCAGGCTCTGAAGGCCCGGGCGCTGGAGCACCGCGACACCCTGTGCGTGGGTCGCACCCATGGCGTGCACGCTGAGCCCACCACGTTCGGGCTGCGCCTGGCGGGCTTCGCGCTGGAGAGCCGGCGCAACGAGGAGCGCCTTCGGGTGGCGCACGAGCAGATCGCCTTCGGCAAGCTGAGCGGCGCGGTGGGCACCTACGCCATGCTCGAGCCCGGCGTGGAAGCCGAGGTGATGCTGGAGCTCGGGCTGCAGTGCGAGCCGGTGGCCACCCAGGTGATTCCCCGCGACCGCCACGCCGAGGTCGTGACGGCCATGGCCATCGCCGCCAGCGGGCTCGAGCGCCTGGCCGTGGAGGTGCGCCACCTGCAGCGCACCGAGGTGCGCGAGGCCGAGGAGGCCTTCGGCAAGAGGCAGAAGGGATCGTCGGCCATGCCGCACAAGCGCAACCCCATCACGGCCGAGCGCATCACGGGCCTGGCCCGGGTGATCCGCGCAAACTCGCTGCCGGCCATGGAGGACGTCGCGCTGTGGCACGAGCGCGACATCTCGCACTCATCCGTGGAGCGGGTGATCCTGCCCGACAGCTACACGCTGCTCGACTACCTGCTGGCCACCACCACCAAGTTGGTGGACGGGTTGGTGATCCGGCCCGACCGCATGCAGCAGGTGCTGGACAGCAGCTACGGCCTGGTGTTCAGCCAGCGCGTGCTGCTGGGGCTGGTGGAGGAGGGCCTCACGCGGGAAGAGGCCTACGCCGCCGTGCAGCGCAACGCCATGACCGCCTGGGACACCGGGCAGTCACTGAAGGACCTTCTGGCCAACGACCCGGACGTGCAGGGCAAGATCGACCCGTCGCGACTCGACGCCATGTTCGACCCATCGCACCACCTGCGGCACGTGGACGAGGTGTTCGAGAGGGTCGAGGCGCTGTGAGCCTGATCCTGCGGGGGAAGGTCCGGGAGGTCCACGACGTCGGCGACGGCCGGCTGGTGATGGTGACCAGCGATCGCATCTCGGCCTACGACGTGGTGATGCCCACGGAGATCCCCGGCAAGGGCCAGGTGCTCACCGGGCTCAGCGTGCACTGGTTCGCGCGCATGGCCGATCTGGTCCCCAACCACCTGCTGGGCTGGCGGCTCAGCGAGATGCCCGACGGCTGGCGCAAGAAGGAACTCGCCGGCCGCGTGATGCTGGTGAAGGCGCTGGACATGCTGCCGGTGGAGTGCGTGGTGCGCGGCTACCTCATCGGCTCGGGCTGGCGCGACTACCAGGCCACCGGCGCCACCAGCGGCGTCACCCTTCCGCCCGGGCTTGAGCAGGCCGACCGCCTGCCCGAGCCCATCTTCACCCCGGCCGCCAAGGCCGAGGTGGGCGAGCACGACGAGAACATCACCATGGACGACGTGGTGAGCGCCGTGGGCCCTGACCTGGCCGCCGAGATGGAGCGGGTGAGCATCGCCGTGTACGAGCGGGCGGCGGCCGACTGCGCGAAGGCGGGGATCATCCTGGCCGACACCAAGTTCGAGATGGGCGTGGCGCAGGGCACCCTCACCCTCGGCGACGAGGTGTGCACTCCCGACTCATCGCGCTTCTGGCCCGCCGACACCTGGCAGCCCGGCACCTCTCCCCCCTCGTTCGACAAGCAGTACCTTCGCGACTGGCTCGACGGCACCGGCTGGGATCACTCGCCGCCCGGCCCCGAGCTTCCGGCAGACGTCGTGGCCGGCACGCGCGAGCGGTACGTGGAGGCATACGAGCGCATCACCGGTGCCTCGTTCGATGAATGGCTCAAGGAGGCCGCTGAATGACCCTGGTCGTCGTCACCGTCATGCCGAAGAAGGGGGTGCTCGACCCCCAGGGGCAGGCCGTGCAGGGCGCGCTCGCGCACATGGGCTTCGCCGGGGTGAGCGACGTGCGCGTGGGCAAGCGCATTGAGCTCGAGATCGGCGGTGACGACCCTGCGGGCCAGGCCACGAAGATGTGCGAGGACCTCCTGGCCAACAACCTGATCGAGGACTACTCGGTGGAGGTGGCCGGGTGAGCGCAGCCCGGGTGGCGGTGCTGAGGTTCCCGGGCACGCTCGACCACGAGAGCGCGGCGCGGGCCGTGGAGGGCGTGGGCGCCGAGCCGGTGTTCACGCACCATGAAGACACCGCGCTGCCGGACGGCACCGTGGCCGTGGTGATCCCCGGCGGGTTCTCGTATGGCGACCACCTGCGGCCCGGGGCGCTCGCCAGCCGCACGCCCATCATGGGCGCGGTGAAGGCCCACGCGGCCGGCGGCGGCAAGGTGCTGGGCATCTGCAACGGCTTCCAGATCCTCTGCGAGAGCGGGCTGCTTCCGGGCGTGCTGCGCCCCAACGCGTCGCTCAGCTTCATCTGCCGGCAGGCCGAGCTCGAGGTGGCCGACTCCGGCACGGCCTGGACCGGCGGCCGCGCCGAGGGCGAGACGCTCTCCATTCCGTTCAAGCACCACGACGGCGCGTGGTTCGGCGACCCGGGCAGCACGCGCGTGGTGCTGCGCTACCGGGGCGAGAACCCCAACGGCAGCATCGACAAGATCGCCGGCATCTCGAACCTGGCCGGCAACGTGATGGGGCTCATGCCGCATCCCGAGGAAGCCCAGGACCCCCTGCTGGGGTCCGTGGACGGTCGCGTGCTCTTCGCGGCGCTGGTCGCATGAGCCCGACCATGGGCGACAGCGGCAAGCCGCTCTACGAGGAGCTCGGCCTGCTCGAGAGCGAGTACGAGCGCGTGGTGAGCCTGATGGGCCGCGAGCCCACCGACCCCGAGCTCGTGATGTTCAGCCTCATGTGGAGCGAGCACTGCTCGTACAAGCACAGCAAGCCGCTGCTCAAGGGATTCCCCACCACCGGCCCGCGCGTGGTGATGGGCCCGGGCGAGAACGCCGGCGCCGTGGATGTGGGCGACGGCCTGGCGATCGTGTTCAAGGTGGAGAGCCACAACCACCCGAGCGCGGTGGAGCCCTTCGAGGGCGCGGCCACCGGCGTGGGCGGAATCGTGCGCGACATCATCGCCGTGGGCGCCAAGCCCATCGCGCTGCTCGACAGCCTGCGCTTCGGCACCTTGGACAGCCAGCGCAGCCGCTTCCTGTTCCGGCGCGCGGTGGAGGGCATCGGCCACTACGGCAACTGCATCGGCATCCCCAACGTGGGTGGCGAGGTGCAGTTCGACGAGCGCTATGAGGACTCGTGCCTGGTCAACGCCATGTGCGTGGGCGTGGTGCCGCACGACAAGATCTTGAGCTGCGCGGCGCGCGGCCTGGGCAACCGGCTGGTGCTCATCGGCAACCGCACCGGGCGCGACGGCATCGGCGGGGCGTCGGTGCTGGCGTCCGCCGAGCTGGGTGATGACGACGCCGACAAGCGCCCCAGCGTGCAGGTGGGCGACCCCTTCACCGAGCGCAAGCTCATGGACCTCTGCCAGGCGCTGAACGACGCCGACCTGCTGGTGGCGTTGCAGGATCTGGGCGCCGCGGGCCTCACCAGCGCGGCCAGCGAGATGGCCAGCCGCGGCGGCGTGGGCCTGGCCATCGACCTCGACCGCGTGCCGCTTCGCGAGCAGGGCATGGCCCCGGGCGAGGTGCTGGTGAGCGAGAGCCAGGAGCGCATGCTGGCCATCGTGGAGCCCGCGAAGATGGACGCCGTGGTGCAGATGGCCCGCCGGCATGAGCTCGACGCCACCGACATCGGCGAGGTCACGGATACCGGAGAGCTCGAGGCGCTCTGGCGCGGCGAGGAGGTGGTGAGGATCCCCTCGCTCTACCTCACCGACGACGTGCCGTTCTACGAGGTGCCGCGCGACGCCGCGCCCGCCGAGCAGCCCATCGACCTGGCCGACGTGCCCGAGCCCGCCGACCTGGCCGCCGCGTGGCTGGGGCTCATGGGCGACCCCAACATCGCGAGCAAGCGCTGGGTGTTCCAGCAGTACGACCAGCTGGTGGGCGCCAACACCATGCGCCGGCCGGGAGGCGACGCCGGAGTGGTGAGGATTCCCGGCACCAACCGCGCCATCGCGGTCACCCTCGACTGCGCCGAGTGGCACACCGAGATCAGCCCCTATGAGGGCGGCATGGCGTCGGTGCTCGAGGCTGCCCGCAACGTGGCCTGCACGGGGGCCGTGCCCATCGCCGCCACCGACTGCCTCAACTACGCCAACCCCGACAAGGGCAGCACGGGCTGGCGGCTGGCCGAGAGCATCCG
>JAGWYY010000070.1 GCA_018969105.1 Acidobacteriota bacterium
GGCCTCGCCGATGGGGTCGCCCAGCACCTGGCGCCCCGCGCGGTCACCGGGCGTGCCCAGCCGCTGGCGCAGGGTGAGGGTCACCTCGGGGTCGCCCCCGCCGGGAAGGTCAACGCCCACGGCATCCCCTGATGCGGGCTGCCCGGGCACCGCGCGTGCGGCGAGGTGGCCCACCCAGCAGGTTCGCGCCTCGTCGAAGTCGTTGCCGCGCTCGTCACGGGCCGTCACCTGGATCACCTGCAGGCCGGGCGGCACGAGCCCGCCTCCGGAATCACGTCCGCCCCAGGCCCACTCGGTGGTGCCGCGCGCGGTGACCTCACGCGGCGCGGTGGACACGCCGGCGTTGCGCGCCGAGAATCGCACGGTCGCGGGCTCGCCCGGCGCGCTGACCGTGGTGAGGCATCCGGCCGCCCTGCTCACCACGGTCACGCGAGGACGTGGTCCGGTGGTGTCCACCACCACCTTGCGGCTCTTCGAGAACTTCTTCTCGCCGGCACGCGCCTCGAGGTCGATCGCGTACGTGCCGTCGGGCACGCGCCTGCCGTCGAGGTCAGTGCCGTCCCAGTCCACGGCCAGCGTGCGCGTGCGCACCACCTGTCCGCCGTCGGCCAGGCGGGCGACCACCGTTCCGGTGTCGGGGTCCTTGATCGTGATCGACACATTGCTGGGCTCGCTCAGGCGGATGGCCACCGTCGCGGTGGCGCGGCCCTGCTCGGCACCGGGGCTGAAGGCGCGCGTGGCCACGAACCGGGTGATGATGGGCGGCGGCGTGGTGAACGCGAACGGCAGCACGAACACGCCGAAGGCCACGAGCACGAGGGCGATCACTCCCCCCGCGATGATGCCGCGCCGCCCCCCGGTGGGCATCAGGGGAGGGGCCGGAAGCCCAGGACGATGTAGAAGCCGAAGCGCCCGAGCGGGGTGCCCGATGCACGGCGTTCGAGGTTGCGCACCGAGCCGTAGCGGTACACGCGGCCGATCTGCGAGCCCACCTTGCCCCCGGGCCGGAAGAAGATGCCGCGCTTGCTCACGGGCACCATGCCCGCGGCCGCCGCGTGCGACTCGAGGTCGACCCAGGTCTGCCAGTTGTCGATGGGCGCGAGGCTCAGGTGGATGCCGGGAACGCCCTTCTCGGCCAGCCAGCGGCGCGCGCCGGGCAGGCTCCTGCGGTTGGGCGTGGAGATCACCAGCAGTGCGCCGGGCGCCATCTGCTCGCGCAGGGCGCGCAGGCAGCCGCGCGGGTCCTCGAGGTGCTCGAGCACGTCGGTGAGGCACACCAGGTCAAAGGGGCCCTCCGGCGGCTCGTATGCGCTGCCCACCTGGGCGTCGAGCCGGTCGGCGGCGCCGATGTCCGCCAGGCGGGTGCGCGCGATCTCCACCGACTCGGGCGAGAGGTCGATGCCCACGCCGGAGTAGCCGCGGCGCGCGAGGGCCTCGAGCAGGAAGCCGCCTCCGCACCCGACGTCGAGCACGCGCCCGCCGGGCCCGGGCCCGTAGGCGTCGATGGTGGCGAGCACGCATGAGATGCGGCTCTGCAGGTGCCAGTTCTGCTGCTCGACCGCCCGGAGGTGCGGGGCGATGCGGTCGTAGTAGGCCCGGACGTCGTCGAGCTTCTCGTCGCCCCGTGCGTCGTCGCTCATGGGGCCCACGTGGCGGGCCGCGGGGTGGCGGCCACCTGCGCCTTGAACTGACCCCACGCGGGCTTCGGCGTGAGGTTGCTGCGCCTGAGGCCGCCCGTCCAGAACGGGTTGTCCTGAAGGTTGAACCACATCGCGAGCTCCACCCGCGGGTACTGGTTGGCCGCCCGGGCGGTCTCCACGAGCCATGCGGCCTGCTGGGCCTCGCTCACGAAGTAGCGGTGGTAGCGGTTGTAGGACGTGTGATAGCCGGTCTCCGTCACGTAGATGGGCGCGCCGGGCTTCAGCCTATCCACCAGCCCCGTGATCTGCGGGATCGTCTTCCACGAGGGCACGAAGTACGCCTGCAGCGGGGACCCGATCGGATACAGGTGGAGGCTCCAGGCATCGATCGGCACGCGCTGGCGGATCATCTCCTGCGCGAACGTGATGGTGCCCACCGAGGAGTCGGCCTGGTCGCACACCGAGCTTCCCACCGGCCCGGTGACGCCCCCCACCACGATCGACTGCGGGCTGGCCGCCTTCACCTGCGGGTACGCAGCCGCCACGAGCGCCGAGTACTGCCGCGCGGACTCCATCACGTAGCGGCCCCCCTGCCTGCGGCACTGCGGGAACCAGAACGTGGCGATGTTGGGCTCGTTCCAGATCTCGATGCGCTTCACCAGCGGCAGGGTGCCGCCCTTGCCGTCGGGCCAGGTGCCGTTGTAGCGGCGGGCGATGGCGGCGGCGAAGGCCGCGGCGTCGGCCACGCGCGGCGCGGCGTTGGTCTTGCCGGTGCGCGACGCCCACTCGGGGGTCCAGTAGTAGGTGAACATCGGGGTGATGTCACGGGCCACCAGGCCCGTGACCACCTGGTCGTAGCGCTTCCAGTCATAGGCCGGGTCGGCCGGATCGGTGGCGTCCGCCGGCTTCGTGGGCGCCACGAACTTCCAGATGACGTCCACGCGGGTCACCTTCGTGCCGCTGGCCTGGAGCAGGTCGAGCCGCTGGTCGAGCGCTGCGCCCGAGAGGTTCTGCAGCTGGTCGTCCTGCAGGCCGAGGATGGCCCCCTGCGCGGGGGCCGCCACGAGTCCGGCTGCGAGCGCGAGAGCCGCGATGAGCAGGCGCATGATCCTCATCGCACCTTCCCCGCGATGCGGACGTCGGTGGTGCGCACGGTCGTGACGCGTCCCTTCACCTTCGCCGTGCGCGAGACGCGCTCGAACACGGCCACGCGCGAGCCGTCGGTGGCCACGGCGGCGATGGGGCCCTTGGCGTCGCCCACCTTGCGCGCGGCGCCGCCGCGGCTGGTGAGCACGGCGCGCCCGGCGCCGATGGCCACTGCCCGGCCGCCGGCGCCGACCTGCGGCCGCGCGGACCCGCGCCACAGCACCGTGACGGCACCCGAGGCGGCGTCGGTGCGGGTGACGCGGTAGCCGCCTGCCCGTACCACCGAGACGATGAACCCGGGCACGGCGCGCACGGCGAGCACGCGACCGCCCTGCGCGGCCTCGCGGATGCCGGACACGCCGTCATCGGCGGGCGTACCCCAGCGCACGCTCGATCCCCCCACGTCGGCCCATGCGGCGATGCCACGCGCCACCGAGGCCAGGCCCGGCCCCGGCCTGCCGGGGATCGGCGCGGACGTCGCGCGCTCGGCGTTCTCCACGGGGTCGGCCGACCCCAGCACCGCGCCACCCGCTCCGCCCGGCGCGGCGGCGATCCACCGCACGCGGGCGCCGTCGAGTCCCACGGAGAAGGGGTGCGGGGCGGCGCCGTCGCCATCGCTCGACACCACCACCTCCACGGCCTCCGCGGTGCAGCACCACGAGACCGGTCCGGCGAAGGTGGCGCCCGAGGCCGTCAGCACGAACCCGCGTGCGGTCCCCGTGGCGCGGATCTCGGCGCCGGTGATGGGCCCCGCGCTCGTGCGCACGGCCACCGGCTCGGTGACCCCGCTGATGCCGTTACCCGACACCCGCGCGCGCGCCGCGTCGGTGCGCCAGTAGGTGAAGGTCTTCGTCCTGGCCGTCTGGGTGTCCGACCAGACGAGGGTGCCCCCCGCCATGTCGGCGGTGATCGTCCCCCAATCGCCGATCTTCACGGCGGCGGACGCGGCCCCCGATCCCGCACCGGCGAGCACCAGCGCGCCGCCGGCGATGGCGGCCAGCATCCCCGTGCGATGCCTCATGCGGCGGCGCTCCCGGCCAGGGCGCCCGCCCGGATCGTTGTGATGGCCTCGCGCAGCAGGGCCTCGCTGGCGGCCGCCCGCGACGGATCGGCCAGCGGCGTCATGTTGGTGAGCTGCACGTGATCGGCGCCCACGGCGTGGATGCGAAGCACCTCGCGCGCGACGTCGTCGGGCGATCCGTGGATGACCGTGCCGAGCAGCACCTCGTCGGGCACCGCCGCGGCAAGCGCCAGGGCCTCGTCGCGTCCCACCCGCGTGGGCATGAACGAGGTGAGGCCGAACGCGCCCTCGCCCAGGGGGTGCTGCGCGCCGGCGGCCTCGTAGGCCTCCGACGGACGGGTGAGCGCGATGAAGCGCATGAGCAGCGAGCCCAGGATGAGCTCGCGGGCCTCATCGTCGTCATCGGCCACCACCACCCTGCAGTACGCGCCGGCGGTAACGGCGTCGTCCGGGCGGCCGGCTGCATGCTGAGCGGTGCGCACCTGCGCGAGCATGCCCGCGTAGGCGTCGACGTCGGTGGCCAGCGGCAGCCAGCCGTCGCCCAGCCGGCCCGCCAGCGCGAGGCCGCGGGGGCGATGCGCGGCCACCCATATCGGCGGCGGGACGTCGCCCAGCGGGCGCACGCCCATGAACGCGCCGTCGAGCCGGAACACCTGGCCCTCGTAATCGACGGGGCCGGGATCGGCCATGAGCAGTCGCATCACCTCGAGGCCCTCCTCGAGTCGCTGCATCGGCGCGGGGTTCTCCATGCCATAGGGCACCAGGTTCAGGTCCTCGCCCGTGCCCACGCCGAGCATGAAGCGGCCGCCGGTCACGTGGTCGAGCGTGAGGGCCGTCTGGGCCAGGCTCGCCGGGTTGCGGCGCACGAGGTCGGTCACCCCGATGCCGAGGCGCACCGTGGAGGTGCGCTCCGCGGCTGCCGCGATGATCGGCACGGGGTCCATCCACGTGTGCGGGTTCGGTGATGTCGCGGCCTGCGGCACGAGGTCCTGGGTCCAGATGCCCAGCGGGAACCAGTGCAGGAAGTGGTCGGCCCACCACACGGCGTCGAAGCCGTCGGCCTCGCGCGCGACTGCGGCGGAGATGGCGGCTTCGGCAGGCGGCCTGTTCCCGCCCATGGCGGATAGCTCGAGGGTGCGTCCCATGGCGGCGCCGAGGCTAGCGGAGCCCCGATGCGACGCGGGCCCGATGGGGTCCATCACCACGGACGCCGCGGCTCCCCGCTCGCGCCCCGGGCGTCATCGCTCCCCCGGTGGCAGCACGGCCTGGCCGCGCAACTCCTCGATGTCGGCCACCTGCGCCTGCAGCCACTTGGCGATGTCGTTCTCGTTGATGACCGTGCGGATGGCATCGCCGCGTGCCCGCCGCTCGGCGTAGGGCATGGTGAGCGCCTGGTGCAGGGCCTCCGCCTGGGCCTCGATGTCGAAGGGGTTCACGCCCAGCGCATAGGCGCCGATCTCCTCGAACGCCCCGACGTTCTCGGAGAGGATCAGCACGCCGTCGCGCTCGTTCACCAGCATCGACTCCTTCGCCACGAGGTTCATGCCGTCGAAGATCGAGTTCACGATCATCACGTCGAAGTGCTTGTAGGCGGTGATCGCCAGCGGCAGGTTGCTCTCGAACCGCAGCTCGATGGGCATCCAGTCGGTGTTGCCGTGCTTGGTGTTGATCATGCTCACCAGGGCGGTGATGCGCTCCACGTACTCCACGTACTCGGGCACGTCCTGGCGCGAGGCCTGCAGCATCGCGAAGAACGTGATGTCCTCGCGGAACTCCGGGTGGCGGTCGAGGAAGACGTCGAAGGCCGTGAATCCGCGCAGGATGTTCTTCGAGAGGTCGGTGCGGTCCACCCGCACCACGAGGTGGCGCCGCCGGCGCCGGAGGAACTGGGCCTCCTCCGCCTGCACGGCCTCCCCCGTGGCCATCTGGGTGAACCCGTCGGCGTCGATGGAGATGGGGTAGTGGCGCACGGCCACGGTGCGGCCCCCGAAGCGCACGGTGAGCGCCGCGTAGTCGACCTCGAGGCCGAGGAGGTCCTCGCACGAGAGCAGGAAGTTGCGCGCGTAGCGCGGCGTGTGGAAGGCCACGATGTCGCAGGCGAGGAGCCCCTCGAGCACGGCGTCGCGGATGTGGGGCGGCAGCACGCGCCAGTAGTCGGGCTGCGGCCAGGGGATGTGCACGAAGAAGTGCAGGAAGGCATCCGGCACCCGCGCGCGGATGGACGCCGGCGCGGTGTAGAGGTGGTAGTCGTGCAGCATCACCACGGCGCCGGGGTTCTGTGCGAGCGACTCCACCACGGCGTCGGCGAAGAGATCGTTGGCCACGAGGTAGCCGTCGTGCCAGGCGGCGAGCTCCTCCTCGCGGATGTCCGGCACGTTCGAGAGGTCCCAGAGGTAGTGCTGGATGAACCAGAGCATCGGGTTCGCCACCACGTTGTAGTAGCGCTCGTACACATCCGGGTCGATCATGACGAACCGCCCGGTGGTGGACGTGCCGGCGTCGGGAATGGGGAACGGGCCGTCGGCGTCGTGGGCCACGCGGAAGTCGCCCGGCTCGATGGCCGCCGAGATCCACTCGGCGGGGACGATGTCGATGAGGCCCGTGAGGGCGGTCACCAGGCCCCCGCCGGACCGCTCGGCGTGCAGCACGCCGTCCTCGTCCGCCACGAATCCCACGGGCCCCCGGTTGGACACGAGGATGAGCGGGCGAGCGTCCATGCACGTATCGTAATCCCGGATTTCACGCCGACCGCGGGGCCGGTGCGATACTTGCCCCCACATGCTGAACGGGCGCCTCTACCGGCTCTCATGGCTCGTGGCGGCGCTCGCGCTGCTCGTTGCCCTGCTGACCCTTGAATCCCCCGGCGGGACGCCGGATCCCCCGCTGCCACCGGCGTTCGACGCCATGGCGGCGCGGGGCATCGCCGCGGACCTCGCCACGGTCGCGCCCGAGCGGGTGCCCGGCACCGTGGGGGACGCCGCCTCGGCGAAGTGGATGGCCGACCAGCTCGCCGCCATCCCGGGGGCCAGCCCGGTGGCGCGTCAGCGGTTCTCGGTGGCCGCGCCGTCCGGCCGGGTGGTCACCGAGAACGTCTACGTGTCGCTCCCGGCGCGCGGCGGGCAGGCCGCCCCCGGGGCCCTGGTCATCTCCGCCCCACGTGACACCCCGCCGGGCGTGCGCGGTGGCGAGAGCGGCTCGGCCGTGCTCGTGCAGCTGGCGCGCGCGCTGGGAACCGTGGCGCGCAACCGGCCCGTGTTCATCGTGTCCACCGGCGCGTCCACCCTCGGCAACGCCGGCGCCCGGTGGTTCGTGAGCCGCTTCTCGGGCACGCCGCTCACCGCGGCGGTGTCGCTGGACGATCCTGCCGGCGTGCCCGACGGGCTGCACATCTGGGATGACGGCCAGGATGCCCGGCGCTCCATCCCCATGGCCGCGGCGGCCGAGCAGGCGGCAACGCGCGCCGATGCCCCGCTCGCCCCGGTACCCGGGCCCTTTGCGCAGATCGCCGCGATGGGGCTGCCGCAGACCTCCGGTGACCAGGCCGCCTACATCGCGCTGGGCCTGCCCTCGGTGTCGCTGGCATCGCGGCCCGAGAGCCCGCTCGTGGGCGGCAACCTGGCCACCGAGGACGCCCTCGGCGACGCCGGACGCACGGCGGAGGGGCTCATCTCGTCGCTCGACCGCGCCGATGCGCTTCCCGCCCCCGCTGCCGGGCTGGTGATCAACAGCCGCGAGCTCCGGCCAATCATGAGCCGCGTGGTGATCCTGCTGCTCGCGCTGCCGCTGCTCGTGGCGGCGCTCGACCTGGCGGTGCGCCTGCGCCGCGCCGGCGTGCGCCTGCTGCCCTTCGTCGCCGCGCTGCTCTGGCGCCTGCTGCCCGTGGTGGTGGCCGTGCTCGTGGCCCACCTGCTGGCGATCGCCGGCATGCTGCCGACCCCGGCCGGGGGGTGGCCACCGCTCGCCGAGGCGGTGCCGTTCGACCTGCCCGCCGTCGTGGCGATCCTGCTCTCGGTGGGCGCCGGCGTGCTGACGTGGATGATCGTGCGCCACCGGGCCATGCGCCGTGATGCCGAGGTGGCATCCCGTGCCGCCACGGGCGTCATCGCCCTGGGCGTCGTCACGGTGCTGCTGTGGCTGGTGAGCCCGTTCGCCCTGCTCATCGCCCTGCCCGCGGCGCACTGCGCACTCATCGTCACCCGCGCCACGCGCCCATGGCAGGTGATCGCCCTCGCCGCGGTGGCCGTCACCCCGGTGGTGCTGCTGGTGTGGTGGGCATCCAGCCGCATCGACCGGGGCATTCCCTACTCGTCGTGGTACCTCATGGAGACCACCGTCGCAGGCGGTCGCGGCGTGATCGGCCCGATGCTCGCCGCCGCCGTGCTCGTGATCGTGTGGAGCCTCGGCTCGCTGGTGATGTCACGCGTGCGGCGCGGGCTCGTGGCAGCCGGTCCCTACCGCCCGGTGCCCACCGAGGACGAGCGCCTGGCCCGCCGCGGTCGGCGCCCGCTGCCCTCGCTCACCCGCCGCGGGCGCGAGCGCCGGGCCGCCCGTGAGGGCGCGGTCGACCGGAGCCGTTCCTGATGGCCGGCTGGCGCATGCTCTCGGTGGTGGTGCCCGTGTTCGACGAGCGCGACTCGCTCGCCGAGCTCGCGGCGGAGCTGCTTCCCGTGATGCAGGGAATCGGCGCGCCGTTCGAGGTGATCTTCGTGGACGACGGCTCGCGCGACGGCGGCGACGTGGTGCTGGCCGGCCTCGCGCGCGACCACGAGTCGATCCGCGTGGTGCGGCTGCGCAGCAACTTCGGCAAGGGCGCCGCGCTCACCGCCGGCTTCCGCGAGGCCCGCGGTGACGTGGTGATCACCATGGACGCCGACCTGCAGGATGACCCGGCGGAGATCCCCCGCCTGTTGGCCGCGCTCGACGATGGCGCCGACCTGGTGTCGGGCTGGAAGCAGAAGCGCAACGACCCCTGGAACAAGACCATGCCGTCGCGGGTGTTCAACCGCGTGGCGCGCACGGCGAGCGGCGTGGAGCTGCACGACCTCAACTGCGGCTTCAAGGCCTACCGCATCGACGTGGTACGCGCGCTGGCCATCCCCGGCGAGATGTACCGCTTCATCCCGGTCATCGCCGCCTCGGAGGGCTTCCGGGTGGCGGAGGTGCCGGTGAACCACCGCGCACGTCGCCACGGCACGTCGAAGTACGGCTTCGAGCGCTACCTGCGCGGCCTGCTCGACCTCATCACCATCTCGTTCGTCGGACGCTACCGCCACCGGCCCATGCACTTCTTCGGTGGGCTCGGGCTGCTGCTGTTCCTCGCCGGCATCGTCATCTCGATCTACCTCACCATCGTGAAGCTGCTGGGCGAGGCCATCGGCGGCCGGCCCCTGTTGATCCTCGGCGTGCTGCTCATCGTGGTGGGCATCCAGCTCTTCACCATCGGGCTCGTGAGCGAGCTCATACAGCGGGGCCGCCTCCGGTCGGAGGAGGACGAGGCGGCGTCGCGCATCGAGCGCGTCATCGAGGGGTGAGCCGCCCGCTTCACGTGGAGTGGGTGGGCACCTACGAGCGCGCGTATCCCCGCACGCGCGTGCTCGTGGAGGGCCTGCGCGCCCACGGCGTGCATGTGACCGAGCACCATCGCCCGGTGTGGGAGCGCACGCGCCACAAGGCCGGCGGGTTCCTGTCGCCCGGGCGGCTGGCGGGCGCGGGCGCGTCCTGGGCGGGCGCCTGGGCGGGCCTTGCGGCGGCGGAGCCGCGCATGCCGGGTCCGGTGGATGCCGTGGTGGCCGGCTACCCGGCCCAGCCCGACGTGGTGCCGGCGTGGATGGTGGCCCGCGCCCGCCGTGCCCCGCTGGTGGTGGACATGATGGTGTCTCTGGCCGACACCCTCGGCGACGATCGCGGCCGCACCGGCGCTGCCGCCACGCATGCGCTGGCAGGCGTCGACCGCACGGCGCTGGCCCTGGCGGACATCGTGCTGGTGGACACCGCTGCCGGAGGGGAGTTCCTCGTGCGCCGCTTCGGGGTGAGGGCGTCGCGCATCGTGGTGGCGCCCGTGGGCGCCGAGCCCGGGGCGTTCCCGCCCAGCCCGGTGCCGCGGGGGGCCTGCCATGCGCTCTGGTACGGCAAGCTCTCGCCGATGCATGGCATCGACGTGATCCTCGATGCCGCGCGCATCCCGGGCACGCCGCCCATCCGGCTGGTGGGGGAGGGCCAGCTCGATGCCTGGCTCGCCGATGAACTGCGCCGCGACCCTCCCGCCGCCCTCGAGCACGTGCCCTGGGTGCCGTACGGGCGGCTGGGTGACGAGGTGGCGTCCTGCGGGGTGGTGCTCGGCATCTTCGGGCGCAGCGACAAGGCATCGCGGGTGGTGCCCAACAAGGTGTTCCAGGCCATGGCCGCGGGGCGGCCGGTGATCACCGCCGACACCCCGGGCATCCGCGAGGTGCTCACCCACGGCCGTGACGCCGTGCTGGTGCCGGCCGGGGAGCCCGCCGCACTCGCGGCCGCCCTCATGTCGATGGCCGCCGACGCCGACGCACGCACGCGCCTCGGCGCGGCGGCACGCG
>JAGWYY010000071.1 GCA_018969105.1 Acidobacteriota bacterium
AGGGTGTCCACGCACCGCGCCACCTCGCCGCGTGCCTGCTTCATGGGCTTGCCGGCCTCGGCGGCGATGACGGTGGCCAGCACGTCCGCCCTGTCGCCCACGAGAGCAGCCGCGCGGTCGAGCACGCGCGCGCGCTCGGCCGCCGGAGGTGCCGTGCCCAGCGCGGCCTTCGCCACGGCCACCGCCTGGTCGACGGCATCCTCGCCGGAGATCGCCACGCGGGCGATCTCGTCACGGTCGTACGGCGAGACCACCGGCTGCTCGCCGAGCGACGGCAGCTCGTCATCCCCGGCCATCGCGACGCGGGGGATCCATGCGGGTATGTCGATGCGTGCCATGCCGGGCAGGCTACCGTTGCGGGCATGGCCCCCCTCCTGCCCGAGGAGATCGCACCCGACCCGCTGCGCGTGCTGGCCGCGTGGATCGATGAGGCCCGCGCCACCTCCCAGCCCCAGGCCACCGCGATGACGCTCGCCACCGCAGGGCCGGACGGACGTCCCTCGGCGCGCATGGTGTTCGTGCGGGGGTGGGGCCCCGCGGGAATCGACTGGCTCACCGACTCCGCGTCGCGCAAGGCGCGGGAGCTCGCGGCGCGTCCGGACGCCGCCGGGGTGTTCTACTGGGCGGGACTCGCCCGGCAGGCCCGGGTGGAGGGGGCGGTGCGGCTGGTGCCCGGCGATGAGGTGGCTGCCTACTTCGCGCGTCGTCGCCCGGAGACCCGCCTGGCCGCACGCGCGTGGCGACAGGGCGAGCGATTGGGGTCGCGCGCCGACCTGCACCGGCGCCTCGCCGCCGTGCGGGCCGACGGTGACGCCGATGGGGTGCCGGCCGGTTGGATCGGCCAGCGCCTCGAGCCGCGTGCGATCGAGTTCTGGCAGGAGGATCCCGACGGCCTGCACGACCGCCTCCTGGCCGTTCGGGGCGCATCGGGCTGGACCGTGGAGCGGCTCGCCCCCTAGCCCTGCGGGGGGCGTGCGGAAAACCCGCACGCACGAACCGTATGCACCACGAATTGAGGGGCCGCGAGGCGCCTCATAGCGTCGCGGCCATGATGACATCGCTGGGCAGGGGCATCGCGACGGGGTACCTGATCTTCGTCGCGCTTGGGCTCATCATCGCCTTCGGCGTGCTGTGGTCCACCAAGGCGGGCCGACGCGACAAGGGCCAGGGCGTGGACATCGAGCGTGCCGAGCGGGCGGAGCCCTGGTGGGGCGTGTTCGTGGTGGTGCTGCTGGCGATCCTGCTCGGCCTCACCATCTGGCGCGCGCCGTGGTTCAGCGAGGACGACAGCCCGAAGGATGTCCAGGTGAAGGTGACCGGCATGCAGTTCGGGTTCCTCGTGCAGCCCACCACCGTGCGCGTGGGCCAGCACGTGGAGTTCAACGTGGCCTCCAAGGACGTCAACCACGCCATGGGGCTCTACAACCCGGAGGGCCAGATGATCATGAACGTCGAGGCGGTGCCCGGCTACACGACCTCGCGCTCGTACCTGTTCACCGAACCCGGCAGCTACACGATCCGCTGCCTGGAGTTCTGCGGGTACCAGCACCACAAGATGATCTACCCGGCCTTCCAGGTGACCGCATGACGACCACCACCCTGCCGCCCGCGCCCGCCGGGGCGCTGCCCTACGACGACTCCGAGATGCCGCTGGCACTGGTGCAGGCGAAGACGCGCCGGTTCGTGCTGCGCGTCATCTGGACCTCCTCGGCGTTCCTCGTGATCGCGGGCATCCTCGGGCTGCTGCTGCGCCTTCGCCAGGGCGAGGTGATCACCCTGGGCGACAACTTCTGGTACGCCATCATGACCGCCCATGGCCTCGGGGCGTTCGTGGCGTGGGCCGGGTTCTTCCTCATGGGAATCACCTTCTGGGTGCTGATGAAGGTGGGCTTCCCGCTGCGGAGCTTCGTGCTGCCCGAGGTCATGTATTGGAGCATGGTGCTGGGGGTCGTGGGCATCGTGCTCACCACGCTGCTCGCGGGCTTCGCGGGCTCATGGGTGTTCCTGTATCCGCTGCCGTTCTTCTCGGCGGGGCAGTGGAGCGACACCGTCACGGGCGTGTTCGCGTTCTCGGTGCTGCTGGCCGGGGTGTCGATCCTCGCCTACTGCGCCGCGGTGCTGCACACCACCATCTCGCCGGCGCTGAAGGCCACGAAGGACACCCTCGGGCAGCGCATCGCGCTCGCCTTCGGATTCGGCCTGCTCTTCCCATCGCGGTTCAAGACCACGCGCGGCAAGGAGCCCTACCCGGTGCTGCCGTTCGCGGTGAACGCCGTGGACATGTTCCTGGCCACGCTGCCGTTCGCGCTGCTGCTGGTGTTCGAGATCATCCAGTCCACCGGCCGGGGCTTCTCCATCAACGTGCTGCTGGCCGGCAACCTGCTCTGGGCCTTCGGCCACCCCGTGGTGTACCTGCTGCTCTTCCCCGCTGCGGCCACCTACTACTACCTCATCCCCAGGTACGCCGGGCGGGAGCTCGTGGCGGGCAAGGCGGTGGCGGTGGCGTGGCTCATCGCGCTGACCATGAACCTCTTCGTGTGGGCGCACCACCTCTACATGAACTACCCCGACGGGCAGAACGTGCAGCAGAGCCTCGGCACGATCATGCAGCCCACCACCTACGCGCTGGTGCTGCCGTCGGCGCTCTCGCTCTACTCCATCGCCGCCACCATCTGGCGCTCCAACTTCCAGTGGAACGTGGCGTCGAAGTTCCTGGTGGCCGGAATCGTCTCGTGGCTCGTGGCGGGGCTGCAGGGAGTGATCAATGCCACCGCGGCCTTCCAGGAGACCCTCCACAACACGCTCTGGATCGTCGGCCACTTCCACAACATGGCCTTCCTCAACATGGGCCTGCTCATCTTCGGCGCCATGTACGCCTTCCTGCCCGAGCTGATGGGCAAGCCGTGGTGGAACGAGCGCCTTGGCAGCTGGCACCTCTGGGGCACGATCATCGGCGCCTACGGCTGGGTGACCTGCCAGATGATCCAGGGCCTCGAGGGCGCGCCTCGACGCTGGGCCGTGCTGCCCGACCAGTACCTCACGCTCACCCACGTGTCGCTGGGCTTCCTCGCGCTGCTCGTGGCCGCCCAGCTGGTGTTCGCCTACAACCTCTGGACCACCCTGCGGAAGTCACCGTTCGACGATCCCTCGGCGGTGCAGGTGCGCGGGGGCACGCAGGCCTAGCGCGCCATGGACCTGCTGCTCGCGCACATCCCGCATCTCGTCCTGCTGCTGGGGGTGGCACTGCTGTTCGTGCGCATGATGGCCGGGGAGCGGCGGATGCAGCTGGCCATGGCGCACGGCGGCCAGCAGGCCGTCGACGACGTGCGCGTGCTCGGCGTGCGGGGCGCGGTGCGCACGCTGCTCATGCTGCTGTTCCTCGCCGCGGTGGCGGTGATGGCCGTGCAGGTGCTGCGCGACGACCTGCCCTCGGGGTTCGTGGTGGTCGACTACCTCGCGGCAGGCGGCGTGCTGGCCATCTGGATGGCCTGGTCGGCACCGGCCTCGCTGGCGCCGGGCGTGCAACGGCGGCTCGGCGGTGGCGGGCGGGCCATCGTGCGCCTCGCGGTGGGCATCGTCGCGCTGGGCAGCCTGGTGATCGCCGGCATGGCCCTGGCCCACGGAGTGGTGCTGCCCCCGCTCTAGGTCGATCGGCAACCCCGGTGCCAGGCACGTAACCCAAGGGGTGGCCGCCGCCCCTTGGGTCACGTGCCTGACACCGGGTAGGCTCCGCGCACAACGCCATGGGCGGTGGTGAGGGAAGCCGGTGCGAATCCGGCGCGGTCCCGCCACTGTGACCGCGAGCGTCACCGCGAGGGCCTCCGGGCCCGGCCACTGGGGCACGTCCCCGGGAAGGTGCGGGGGCGCGATGACCGGGAGCCAGGAGACCTGCCTCCGCCTTGGCACCACGACCTTCGAGGACTGAGGTGACGGTGCGCGGGGATCCCCATGGGAACCCACATGAAGTGACCCCTTCCCGCGGCGAGTCGGTGGCACGCACGCGGGCGTTGGCCTTCTCGTACGGCGACTCCGGGCGCGCGGCCCTCGACGGCGTCAACCTCGAGGTGCGGTCCGGCGAGGTGCTCGTGCTCGAGGGGCCGTCCGGCGGCGGCAAGAGCACGCTGCTGCGCGCGCTCGCCGGGCTCGTGCCCGACTTCCACGGCGGCGCGGTGTCGGGCGAGGTGACCGTCATGGGCCACGACGCCCTCGCCACCCCTCCCGCGGGCCTGGGCGGATCCGTGGGCATGGTGTTCCAGGATCCCGAGGCGCAGGCGGTGCTCGGCACCGTGGACCGCGACGTGGCCTTCGGCCCGCAGAACGCCGGGCTCCCCGCCGACGAGATCGCGCGACGGGTGGATCGCGCACTCGAGGATGCCGGGGCCACGCACCTGCGCGCACGGCGCATCGACGAGCTGTCGTCCGGCGAGCGCCAGCGCGTGGCGATCGCCGGGGTGCTCGCGCGCGAGCCACGCATCCTGCTGCTCGACGAGCCGACCTCGCAGCTCGACTCCGCGGCCGCGGCGGCGCTCGCCGTCACGCTCCGCGGACTGGCCGACCGCGGCACCGCCGTGGTGGTCACCGAGCACCGGGCCGAGCGGGTGCGCCCGATCGCCGATCGCGTGCTGGCCGTGTGCTGCGGCCAGGTGGGCCCGCCGGGCCCCGATGACGCCCCGCCCGAGGCCGTGCCCCCGTGCGAGCAGGTGGGGCCACCCGCCCTGCGGGTGGAGCGCGTGCAGGCCGGCCACGATGGCCATGCGGTGCTGCGCGATGCGTCCCTCGCCCTGGTGCCGGGTCGCGTCACCGCCCTCGTGGGGCCCAATGGCAGCGGCAAGAGCACGCTGCTGCGCACCATCGCGGGCCTGCACTGCCCCGAGGCCGGTTGCGTGATGATCGGCGATGACGACGTGTCGGCGCTGCCGCCGGAGGCGCGATTCCCGGCGCTCGGCATGGTGCCCCAGGACCCGGGCCGTCACCTGCTCACCGAGAGCGTGGCCGATGAGATCGCCGTGGCGCTGCGGTCGATCGGCGTGGAGGGCGCCGATCAGGCGACCCGCGTGGCGGCGGTGGCCGCATCCCTCGAGCTCGACGACATGCTCGATCGCCATCCGCTCGACCTCAGCGTGGGCGAGCGCGAGCGCGTGGCCCTGGCGGCGATCCTCGTGGTCGACCCGCGCGTGCTTGTGCTCGACGAGCCCACGCGCGGCATGGACCCCGCGCGCAAGCAGGCGCTCGCGCGCATCATCCGCGCACGCGCCGCGGCGGGGGCCGCAGTGCTGGTGGCCACGCACGACGGGCCATTCGCGGTGGCGGCGGCCGATGAGGTGCTGGAGATGGTGCACGGCGCCGCCGTTCCCACCGGCCTCCCGCCCACCGCGCTGCTGGTGGCATGAGCGCATGAGCGCCGCCGCCGTGGTGATCCTGGCGAGCGTGGCGATCCTGCTCGTGGGCTGGACCGCCTGGGAGCGCGGGCCGTCGGGCCCGAAGATGCTCGCCCTCACCGCCACCCTCGGCGCGGCCACCGCAGCCGGACGCGTGCTGTTCGCTGCCGTGCCGTCCGTGAAGCCGGTCACCACCATGTGCCTCGTCACCGGCGCGGCCCTCGGGGCGAGGGCGGGCATGGCCGTGGGCGCGCTCGCGGCGCTCATCTCCAACGCCTTCCTGGGTCAGGGCCCGTGGACCCCCGCCCAGATGCTGCTCTGGGGAGCCGTGGGCGCGAGCGGCGCGCTCCTCCGCCCGGCCACACGCACCCGCATCGGCCTCGCCTGCATCGCCGGCGCCTGGGGCTTCGTGTTCGGCTGGACGATGAACCTCTGGTACCTCGCCACCTTCGGGCCCGAGGTGTCGTGGCCCGCGTTCATCACGGTGTGCATCGCCAGCGCGTGGTTCGACATCGCCGCGGCCGTCGGCAACGTCATCTTCGCGCTCATCATCGGCCCGGCGCTCTACCGGCTGCTGGCCCGCTACGCGGCGCGCGTGAAGGTGACCAGCGGTCCCGCGCCGAAGGCCGCCGCGCCCTAGCCAGGGCCGCCGCACGCGCCACGGCCTCTGCAGCCCACAAGAGGCCCGGCCCGGCCGGGCTCAGCCCGCGGACATCTCCCGGGCCAGCGTACGAAGGGCCGCATGCGCCGCGGTGGCGCGCCCGGCCGCCTCGCGACCCCACTCCCTGCCGCCCGCGACCTCCTCGCCGCATGCGGCGGCCATGGCCTCGGTCTCGCCGGGCGCCGATGAGCCCCGCTGCAGGCGGGTGTCGGCAGCCGCGTCGGCGTCCAGCGCCCCGGCGATGAGCGCGGCATCCACCTGCAGGTCGATGCCATCGCTGGCCATCGCGGCCTCGGCGAGCACCGCGGGCGTGAGGGCGGACTCATCGAGGCCCTGGTCGACGAGCAGCTTCACGGCGCGACCCACCACGTGGTGCGCCGTGCGGTAGTCGAGGCCGGCCTCCTGCGCGAGCACGTCGGCCAGGTCGGCCGCCGTGATGAAGCCCCGGCGGGCGCCCTCGGCCGCGCGCGTGGCATCGAGTTCGAGCCCGGCCACCACCGCGGCCATGAGCCGGGTGCTGGCGATCACCTCGTCGAGGGCGCGCGGCACCACGACGTTGAGCACATGGAAGTGGTCGGTGCGGGCCGATCCGGTGTGCAGCGTGGTGAGCACGCCGGCCAGGTCGCCGGCCGCGGTGCCGGCCGTGGCCCGGGCCACGGCGAGCGCGTAGGGGTTCTTCTTCTGCGGCATCAGCGCGCTGGCGCGGCTGTGCTCATCGGCCAGGGTGGCGATGCCGAACTCCTGGCTGGCGAGTATCTCGAGGTCCTGCGCGAGCTCGGACTGGTGGGCGGCCGTGGCCGCGGCCACGGACAGCAGCGACACGAAGGGGTCCCACTGCCACATGGCGTCCTTCACATGCGGCACCACCCCGGCGGCGCCGAGCAGCTCGGCGAGGCGGTCGCGATCGAGCGGCCAGCGCGACCCGGCACTGCCCCCGGCGCCGGCCACCGAGAGGTCGAGCATGGCGTGGATGGCCCGCAGCCGCTGGGCGTCGCGCAGCACCGGGTAGGCATGCGCCAGCATGATGTGCCCCAGGCGCGTGGGCTGGGCGGGCTGCAGGTAGGTGTAGTCGGCGGCGAGATCGGTGGCGTGGCGCTCGGCCAGTGCCACGAGGGCAGCGGCGAGGTCGAGGCAGGCGTCGTGCAGGTCGCGCGCGTCGTCGCGGGCCACCAGGCGCAGCGCCACCCGGAAGGCCTCGCGCCGCGGGCGCCCCGCCGACAGCCACCCGGCCGCCTGCGCGCCCACCCGCTGCTTCAGCTCGTGCTCGCGGCTGTTGAAGGCGTCGCCGATCGCAGGGTCGAAGGGGAACTCATCGCCGGGGATGGCATCGAGCTCGAGCAGCCCGGCGAGGAGGGCCTTCGCCTGGTCGGCCGGGATGGCGCCGGCCTCGGTGAGTGCCACCACATGGGCGAGGTCGGACGTCGATAGGCCATCCGCGAGGCGGGGCCCGGCGGCGGCCTCGTAGCGGTACCCCGCGTCGATCAGCTCGTCAGCCGGGCCACCCTCAAGGCGTCCGCCGCTTCCCAGATATTCGTTGGCCACGGGGAGAGCCTACCGGGCCGTCCATTCGTGAAAAGCGTCACAAGGACGCGGGTAAGCGCGGTGAGGCCCCGGCCTTGGATGCATTCGCCTTGTGCACCGCAGCGAGTGCGCAGGCGACTCCGCCGAGTACATAGGCAGCGCCAGTCATGCTGAGCGAGATGCGCCACTCCTCGTCCGCCGAGAAGGGGAGCGAGTGGAGCACCCAGTCCGCGACGAACAGCAGCAGCGCCAACATGGTGGCGGCGACTGCGAGTCGTCCCATTTGCAGCGTCAGGTACACCCGAAACGAGATGACGCCAATCAGCATCAGCGCCACAGCAACGACGAGCAGTGAGAACTGTGCGTGATTTGTGGGCTCGTCACCAACCCAGAGAAAGTCCACTCCGTACAGAAGAAAGCCCACGCCGAAGATCAACAACTGCATGAAGGTGGCCTCGATGCGTGGGCCGACCGAATCATCGGGGCGATCGAGCTGGGCCTCCTTGCGCATCATCACCAGGAAGATGCCGAGGGCGGCGAAGATGGAGGCGCAGCCAGCCATGATGAAGCCCAGCTGGGTCGCATCCTCGCTCCCCAGATCATCTGGGTTGATCACGTACGGAAGATGCAGGGCGCCAAAGGTGACGAGCGCAAGGACGAAGAGGGCGACCGCGGCCCGGCCGCATCGCTCGGCGAGACGGCGCCATTCGATCAGCAGCGCTGCGGCGATGATCAAGGGCCCGAGGGTTCCCAGCGCGAAATTCAGACGGTCATAGCCCGCAAACAGCGCGGGCCCGACCGACCCGATCGCCACCACCACGAAGCCAACTGCGGCCACCCACAGTGACGCGCGATTGACCGGAACGACCTCGGCTGCGGGGGCATCGTGCGACATGAGGTGGGGCTCATTCCGTAGGGGAGATCTCTCTCGCGAACACCGTACCACGAGGCAACGCGCTGCGGTTCGGCGCGCACGACGCGCCTACGGAGCGGGCGTGAACCCCCGCAGGCGCAGGGAGTTCGTGACCACGAAGATGCTCGAGAGCCCCATGGCGGCGGCGGCGATGAGCGGGTTGAGCAGCCCGAGCACCGCGAGCGGGATGGCCGCTACGTTGTATCCGAAGGCCCACACGAGGTTGCCCTGGATGGTGCGCAGCGTGCGGCGCGACAGCCGGATGGCGTCGGCGATCGCCCGCGGGTCGGGCGTGACCAGGGTGATGTCCGCGGCCTCGGCGGCCACGTCGGTGCCCGTGCCGATGGCGATGCCGAGATCAGCGCGCACCAGGGCCGGGGCGTCGTTCACGCCATCGCCCGCCATCGCCACCACCTCGCCGGCCTCCTGCAGCTCGCGCACCACCCGCTCCTTGTCCTCGGGCAGCACGTCGCTCACCACCTCGTCGATGCCCGCGGCGGCGGCCACGGCGCGAGCCGGTGCGGCGGCGTCGCCCGTGAGCATGATCGGGCGCAGCCCGAGCTCGCGCAGCATGGCGATGGCACGTGGCGTCTCGGGGCGCATGACGTCGCTCACGGCGACCACCCCGGCTTGCGCCCCATCCACCGATACCGCCACCACCGTGCGGCCGTCGGCCAGCTCGTGATCGCGCGCGGCGGCGAGGTCGCCGGTCACCTCGTCGCTGCGGCCCACGGTCACGGTGCGCCCGTCCACCTCGGCCGTCACGCCCACGCCCGCGGCGGCGCGGAACGACCCCGCGGCGGCGAGGGGCCGCGCTTCCGCGGCGGCCTCGGAGATGGCGCGCCCGATCGGGTGCTCGCTGCCCGCCTCCGCCGCGCCGGCCAGCGCCAGCACCTCGTCGGCGTGCCATCCGGCGGCCGGGGCCACATGCGCCACCTTCATCACGCCCTCGGTGAGGGTGCCGGTCTTGTCGAGCACCGCGACGGTCACCCGGCGCGTGCTCTCGAGCACCTCCGGCCCGCGGATGAGGATGCCCAGCTGCGCGCCGCGCCCGGTGCCCACCATGAGGGCGGCGGGCGTGGCCAGGCCGAGCGCGCACGGGCACGAGATCACCAGCACGGCGACCGCGGCGGTCATGGCCTCGCCGGCGGGGTGCCCGGTGACGAGCCAGCCGATGAGGGTGCCAAGCGCGATGAGCATCACCACGGGCACGAACACCGCGGCCACGCGGTCGGCCAGTCGCTGCACCGGGGCCTTGCCGGCCTGCGCGGCCTCCACAAGGCGTGCCACGCGGTGCACGGCGGTCTCCGACCCCACGCGCGTGGCCCGCACCACGATGCGCCCGCCGGCATTGAGGGCGCCGCCCTCCACCGGGTCGCCGGGGCCCACCTCCACGGGCACGCTCTCGCCGGTGAGGAGCGCGCGGTCCACCGCCGATGCCCCCTCGGTCACCTCGCCGTCCACGGGAATGCGGTCGCCGGGGCGCACCACCACCAGCTCGTCCACCTGCACCGACGCGGCGGGCACCTCCACCTCGCCGCCATCGCGCAGCACCAGCGCGGTGTCGGGCGCGAGCGCCAGCAGCGTGCGTATCGCCTGCCCGGCGCTGCGGCGCGCCCGTGCCTCGAGGAACCTCCCGAGCAGCACCAGCGTGACGATGCCGGCGGCCACCTCGAAGTAGATCTCCGCCGTGCCGGCGTCGGACGGCAGGAACGACATGTGCATGGTCATGCCGATCTCGCCGGCGCCCAGGAACAGCAGGGCAACCACCGACCAGGCCCACGACACCGCCGAGCCCAGCGAGATGAGGCTGTCCATCGAGAACGACCGGTGCATCAGGGCCCGCCAGGCGCCCACGTGGAAGGTCCAGCC
>JAGWYY010000072.1 GCA_018969105.1 Acidobacteriota bacterium
CGCGGGCCTTCACGAACCTCTCCGAGGGCGCGCACGCGCTGTCGGTGCGGCTGGTGGACGCGGTGGGCAACGTCGGCACTCCGGCCACCCGGTCGTACACCGTCGACATCACCGCGCCCACCAGCACCGCGTCGATCACCTCGGTGAACCCGGCCGACGCCTCCATCACCGCGACCACCTCCGCCAGCATGACCTTCACGGGCGCGGACCCGGGCGAGACCTACTCGTGCCGCCTCGACGGCGCGCCATGGGCCGCCTGCACCAGCCCCGTTTCCCTGTCGTCGCTCGCGGACGGCGCGCACGAGTTCCAGGTGGCCACCACCGACGCCGCCGGCAACCGCGGACCCGTGGCCACGCGCACCTGGACCGTGGACACCGTGGCGCCCACGAGCCTGCCGTCCATCACGTCGGGCCCCGCCAACCCCGGCAACGACGACACCCCCGCCTTCGCCTTCGGCGGGGCGGCATCCGGCGAGACCTACGAATGCGCCGTCGACTCGGGCGCGTTCGCGGCCTGCACCAGCCCCTTCACCGCATCGGCGCTCTCCGATGGCTCCCACACCTTCAAGGTGGCCTTGGTGGATGCCGCGGGCAACCGCGGGACCGCCGCCACGACGACCTTCACGGTGGACACCACTCCGCCTGCGGCCGCGCCGACCATCTCGTCGAGCCCGGCCGACCCCAGCAACGACCGCACGCCGTCCATGGCGTTCAGCGGGGCGGCTGCCGGGGAGACCTACGAGTGCCAGGTGGGCTCCGGCGCGTGGTCCACCTGCACGAGCCCCGAGGCGATCGGCCCGCTCGCCGACGGATCCGTGACGTTCCGCGTGCGCCGCGTGGATGCCGCGGGCAACGCGGGCCCCGCCGCCACCGCCACCTGGACCGTTGACGCCGCCGCGCCCGCCGCGCCCACGCTGGGCCGCACGCCGTCGGCCAGCCCCACCAGTTCCACCTCCGCGTCGATCACCATCACGGGCGCCGAGGCCGGGGGCAGCTTCGAGTGCTCGCTCGACGGCGCGGCGTGGGCCGCGTGCACCAGCCCACGCTCGCTCACGTCCCTCACCGACGGCAGCCACACGATGCGCGTGCGCCAGGTGGATGCCGCGGGCAACGCGGGCGCCATCGCCACCGCGTCGTGGGTGGTCGACACCGTGGCGCCGAGCACCACCCCCACCATCACGTCCGGCCCGAGCGGTGGCGTGAACGTCGACACGGCGTCGTTCGCCTTCGCCGGCGGCGCCACCGGTGACACCTACGAGTGCCAGCTCGACTCCGGGTCGTGGGCCGCATGCACCTCGCCGGATGCCCTCACGGGCCTCGCCGACGGCACCCACACCTGGCGCGTGCGCCTGGCGGATGCGGCCGGCAACCTGGGCCCCGCGGCATCGCGCCTGTGGACGGTCTTCACCACGCCGCCGCCCGCGCCCGCCGGCTCGGTGGCGCCCGCGTCGACCTCGAGCACCTCGAGCACGTTCACGTTCACGGGCGCCACCACGAGCACCTTCGAGTGCAGGCTCGACAACGGCGCCTGGGCGGCGTGCACCAGCCCGTTCACCACCCCGGTGCTGCCGGACGGCGCCCACGTGCTCGAGGTGCGCCAGGTGGATGGCGGCGGCAACATCAGCTCCCCGCCGCACCTCACGTTCAACTGGATCATCGATTCGCAGGCGGCTCCGACCGTGGCGTTCGGGAACATCCCGGCGAGCCCCACGAACGCCACCTCCGCGGCGCCCACGATGACCATCAGCGCCAATGTGCCGGGCGTGGCCACCTACTCGCTCGAGTGCAACGTCGATGGCGCCGGGTGGCAGAGGCCCTGCCCGACCACCGGCACGGCTCCCGGACCCCTCACGCTCGCGCTGAGCGGTCTCTCGGAGGGTGACCACTCGGTGGTGGTGCGCCAGCGCAAGACCCTGGCCGACAGCAGCTCCACGCAGAGCCTCGAGACCGGCATCACCTGGACGGTGGACACCACGCCGCCCGCCGCGCCGGTGATCGGCAGCCGTCCGGGTGATCCCACCAACCAGTCGTCGGGCAGCTTCGGCATCTCGGCTCCCGCGGGCACCACGCTCGAGTGCAGGCTCGACTCCGGCTCCTGGGCTGCCTGCACCAGCCCGGCCCCGGTGAGCGGCCTCAGCGACGGCAGCCACACCTTCCGCACGCGGGCGGTCGACCGCGCCGGAAACCTCAGCAGCGAGGCATCGGTCACCTGGACGGTGGACACCGTGGTGCCGGGCGCGATCGCCTTCACCGGCACGCCCGCCACGGCATCCCCGTCGGCATCCGCCACGTTCGGCTTCTCCCTGCCGTCCGGCGGCGCGTCGGCGATGTGCTCGCTCGACGGTGCGGCGGCGGTCCCGTGCGCGGCGCCATATGTGCTCACGGGCCTCACCGACGGAAGCCACACCCTCGCGGTGAGCGCGGTGGATGCGGCCGGCAACGAGGGTCCCGCGTCGTCCTACTCGTGGACCGTCGACACCGTCGCGCCGGCCACCGCGCCCGCGCTCGCATCCGGGCCCAGTGGTGAGGTGCAGGCCACGTCGGCCACCTTCACGTTCACCGGCGCCGGGGCGGGCGAGTCGTACCAGTGCAACCTCGACGGCAGTGGCTGGCTGCCCTGCGCCACGCCGTATGCGATCAGCGGGCTCTCCGAGGCCGCGCACACGCTGTTGGTGCGCATCGTCGATGCCGCCGGCAACACCGGGCCCAGCACCACCCGCGCCTGGACCGTCGACCGCACGGCGCCCGCCGGGTCGGTGACCATCGGGGCGGCTCCCGCCAACCCGTCGTCCGACGCCACGCCCGCCTTCACCTTCTCGGGCGCCACCGCACCCGACACCTACGTGTGCAGGGTGGACGGTGGCGCGTGGGCCGCCTGCACCAGCCCCTTCACCGCGCCGGCCCTCGCCGACGGCACCCACTCCTTCCAGGTGGCGCTGGCCGACGCGGCCGGGAACGTCGGCACGCCGAGCACTCACGCATGGGTGGTGGACACCACGGCCCCGGCATCCGCGCCGAGCATCCTCACCGGGCCCGCGGCATTCAGCAACGACCTCACGCCGTCCCTCACCTTCACCGGTGCCGGAGTGGGCGAGACCTACGCATGCGCCATCGACTCGGGCGCCTACGCCGCGTGCACCAGCCCGTTCACGTCGACGCAGCTCGCCAGCGGCTCCCACACGTTCCGCGTGGCCCTGGTGGACGCCGCCGGCAACCGCGGCCCGGATGCCACGCGCACTTGGGTGACCATGGCCGAGCCGCCGAGCACCATCCCCACCATCACGAGCGGCCCGAACGGGCCCACCAACGACTCCACGCCGGCGTGGGCCTTTACCGGTGCCGCCCAGGACGAGGCATACGAGTGCAGCATGGACGGCGATCCGTTCACCGACTGCACCAGCCCCTTCACGGCTGCCCGCCTCGGCGACGGCGCGCACACGTTCGAGGTGCGCACGGTCGACCAGGCCGGCAACGGCGGCACGCCGCTCACCCGCACGATCACGGTCGACACCGCGGCGCCCGGCGACCCGCTGATGTCGGGCGCGCCCTCCGGTGCCACCAACGCGACATCGGTGAGCGTGAACCTCAGTGCCGAGCCGGGCACCACCTTCGAGTGCAGGCTCGACTCCGGTTCCTGGGCCGCGTGCTCATCGCCCTTCACCGCCGAGGGCCTCGCGGATGGTTCGCACACGTTGCAGGTGCGCGCGCTGGACGCCGCGGGCAACGTGAGTGGCACCACCAGCACCACCTGGACCGTCGACACCGTGGCCCCCGCCGTGCCGACGGTCGGCAACCGCCCGGTGAGCCCCACCAGCCAGACCTCCGCGAGCCTTACGCTCAGCGCCGCCGAGTCGGGCGACACCTTCGAGTGCCGCATCGACGGCGGCGCCTGGGCCCCCTGCACCAGCCCCGTGACGCTCTCGGGGCTCTCCAACGGCACCCACGTGGTGAGCGTGCGTGAGCTCGACGCCGCCGGCAACGCCAGCGCGCCGGTCACCGTCACATGGGCGGTGGACACCGTGCCGCCGGCCGCTGCCCCGGGCATGAGCGGCGTGCCCGCCGCCATCACGTCGAGCACGAACCTCTCGGTCGCGCTCACCGGTGAGGCCGGCACCACCTTCCAGTGCCGCGTGGACGGCGGTGGCTGGAGCACCTGCGCCAGCCCGGTCACGCGCGCGGGCCTCAGCGAGGGCACTCACTGGATCGAGGCGCGCCTGCTCGACGCGGCGGGCAATGCCGGCCCGGTGGCCCGCCAGCTGTGGACCATCGACACCACCGCCCCGGCCGACCCGCCGGCCATCGGTGACATCCCGGCAGCCACGGCCGACACCACGCCCACCGTCACCTTCACGGGTGACGGCAGCACCACCTTCGAGTGCCAGGTGGACGGCGGCGCCTGGGCGCCCTGCACGAGTCCCTTCACCACCGATCCCCTCATCGACGGCGTGCACACGCTCAAGGTGCGCCAGGTGGACGTGGCGGGCAACCGCGGTCCCGAGGCGGTCTCGACGTTCACGGTCGACACCAACGCGCCGGCCGAGGTGGGCATCGGCGGAATCCCGGCCAGCCCGACCAGCGAGACCTCGGCCACGATGAGCTTCACCCTCGAGCCCGGCGCGGTGCTCGAGTGCAAGGTCGATGGCAGCGCGTGGCTCGACCCGTGCCCGGCGAACCCGCTCACGATGTCGGGCCTCGCGCAGGGTGCCCACGAGCTGGTCGTGCGCCAGCGCGACACGGCGACCCCGCCCAACTACTCGTCCGAGACGGCCGTGCGCTGGATGGTGGACACCACTCCGCCGCTCGCGCCGGGCACCGCCCCGCGTCCGCCCGACCCGACCAACAGCCCCAACGCGAGCATCGGCCTCACCAGCGAGCCCGGCACGGTGACCGAGTGCCGCCTGCTGGGCGGCGCCTGGGAGCCGTGCTCGAACCCGGTCGGCTACACGGGCCTGGCCGATGGCACCTACGTGCTGGACATCCGCAGCACCGACGCGGCGGGGAATGCCAGCCCGCTCTCCACGGTGCGCTGGGCGGTGGACACCACCCCGCCCACGGGCACTGCAGTGGTCACGTCGGGGCCGACCTCACCCACGGCGTCGTCGGTGGCCACCTTCAACTTCACCCTGGGAAGTGACGGCGCGGCGGCCCAGTGCTCGCTCGACGGCGCCACCTGGACGGCATGCACCTCGCCGGCCACCTACAGCGGCATCACGCCCGGCAACCACACGTTCCGGGTGCGCATCCTCGATGCGGCGGGCAACATCGGCTCCAACATCACCACCACCACGTGGGAGATGTTCGTGCCGCCGAACCCGCCACCGGGCACCCCCGGCGTGCAGCTCAACGGCGGCGATCAGTACGCCACCGCCCGCGCGGTGATCGCCGACATCATCTGGCCGGCCGGCACGCGCTTCATCGACCTGGCGAACCAGGCCGACTACTCCGACGCCGTCCGCAGCCCAATCTCCACCCAGGTGGCCTGGACGCTCGCCGCCGGCGCCGCGGGCAACCGCACCGTGCACTACCGCTTCGCCGATGCCTCGGGCGCGGTCACCTCCACCGGCTCCACGTCGATCATGTTCGACCCCGATCCGCCGGTGGTCGGCACCATCTCGCTGCAGGAAGAGGCCGGTGGCCTGGTGCGCGTGACGCCGGCCATCAGCGACGCCGGCAGCGGCCTGCAGTCGTGGCAGGCGACCGTGAACCCCGCCGACCCCGGTCCGGTGAACCCGGCCTCGCGCGAGAGCACCACGGTTGCCGCCGCCGCCGGGCAGACGGTGTACGTGCGCGGCGTGGACCGCGCCGGAAACGTGTCCCCGTGGGCCAGTGGCGCAGTGCCGCTTCCGGCGGCGGCGCCCGCCGCTCCGCAGCAGGCGACCGTCGAGCTCACGGGCACGAAGGTGCGTGAGAGCGGGGACGCCGTGATGGATGCCCGCTGCCAGAGCACCAGCGGCAGGTGCCAGGTGAAGATCACCCTGGTGGTGGGCGGCAAGGCCGTGTCGAGCACCGACGGCGTGGTGCAGAGCGGGAAGTCCGCATCGTTCACGGCGAAGCTTCCCGCCACCCTGCAGCGCTCGCTCGCACGTCGGGGCACCATCAGGGCAACGGTGCGCAGCGAGGTGACGAGTGACGGCGTGACCAGCCTCGTGAGCAACCCGGTCACCCTCGTGGCCCCCGATGCACGCCAGGTGGTGCAGGCCAAGGCGGCGCCGCAGAAGGGCGCAAAGGACGCCGTGACGGTTGCCGCCCGGTGCCGCGGCACCCTCGCCGCCCGATGCCGGGCCCAGGTGGACCTGCAGCTCGTCGGCGTCGGCTCGGGCGGTCGCGCGCCGAACCAGGTCACCATCGTCGGCCGCGCGAAGATGGAGGGCCCCTCGGGGGCGCGCATCGGCGCGAAGGTGACTCTCGACGCCGTGGGCCGTCGCCTGCTGAAGAAGCACGGCAGCCTCCGCGTGCGACCGGTCATCGGCCTGAAGGCCGTGAAGTTCCGCGCCCCGGTGGTGCTGCTGGGCGGCATGGACGCCCGCACGTGGATCCGCGCGGTGCTGGCGGAGCTCGACCGCCACGGCCCCGTGCGCGCCGACCTCAACGCCACCCTCGACCGCGTGCACGCGCGCGAGATCACGCCCCAGGCCGGTGCCGACATCATCGAGAAGCAGATCCTCCCCGATCGCGTGGACACGCTCGCGCGCCTGCGCGAACTGCCGCCGCCGCCCGCACGCATCGACTACGTGCGCCGTGACGTGATCGAGGCGTTCGAGGTGTCGATCGCCGCGAACAAGGGCACCATGGCCCACCTGCGCGCGGGCGGCATGCCCACGAACGACCCGACGTCGCGCCTGCACGAGCGCGCCACCGCGGTGAAGAAGAAGCTGATGGCGGACCTCGCGCGGGCGGGCAAGCCCCTGGGCATCGAGGTGCCGCCGGCCCGCAGCCTCTGGCCCTAGTCCGGCACGCGAGGCCCCGGCGTCAGTTCAGCTGGCTGAAGGTGTCCACCTTCGACGCCTCGCCCACCACCAGCAGCTCGTCCCCGGCGTTCACCACGGTCTCGGGGCGCGCCGGCTCGTAGTCCTCCCCGGGCTTCTTGACGCACACGATGGTGACGTCGAAGCGGCTGCGCACCCGGGCCTGCTCGAGCGACTGGCCCTCGATCTCGCCGGGCACCGTCGTCTCGGCCATCGCGAAGCGCGGGTCGAGCATGACGTAGTCGATGGTGCGCCCCACCAGGGCGTGCGCGATGCGCTCGCCCATGTCGCGCTCGGGGAAGATCACCCGGTGCACGCCGATGCGCTTGAGGATCTCCCCGTGGCGCGCGGTCATGGCCTTGGCCCACACCTGGGGCACGCCGATGTCCAGCAGCACCGAGGCCGCGAGGATGCTGGCCTCGTTGTCGCCGCCGATGGCCACCACCGCGGTGCCCACCTCGCCGGCGCCCACGAGGCGCATGGCGTCGATGTCGGTGGCGTCGGCCTGCACCGACTGCGCCAGCGTGGCCATGTACTTCTGCACCAGGCGCTCGTCGGAGTCGACGCCGATGACGTCGTGTCCCAGCTGCGTGAGGCACTCCGCGCATGCGGCGCCGAAGCGGCCCAGCCCCACCACCATCACCTCGGCATTCCTACCCAACGATCGGCCTTTCCTCGGGGTACTTGATGATGGATGAGCGTTCGCGGATGACCAGCGCGGCGCCGAGCACCTGCGGACCCAGGCGACCCAGCACCATGAGGATGATCAGGATCGTATTGGAGCCGGACGAGAGCTCGGGCGTGATGCCCGTGGAGAGCCCCGTGGTGGAGATCGCGGACGTCACCTCGAAGAGCGCCGGTTGCAGGTCGAACCCGCTCGTGGCCACCAGCGCCAGCGTGCCGAGCGCGATGAGGCTGGTGAAGATGACGGTCACGGCGAGCGCCTGGCGCACGGCCGAGTGGGGGAGCCTGCGCCCCAGCAGCTGCACCTCGCGGTCGCCACGCAGCGACGCGATGGTGGCGATGGCCAGCACCAGCATGGTGGTCACCTTGATGCCGCCCGAGGTGCTCACGCTGCCCGCGCCGATGAGCATGAGGAAGTCGGTGATCATCAGCGTCTCCGGGCGCACCTCGCCGTACGACACGCTGTTGAACCCGGCCGTGCGCGGCGACACGCCCTGGAAGGCCCCGTTCAGCACCTTGTCGCCGACTCCCATGGGCCCGAGGGTGCCGGGGTTGGTCCACTCGATGATCAGCACGGCGCCGATGCCGAAGATCAGCAGTGCGGCCGTGCCGATGATGGTCAGGCGCGTGTGCAGGCTCCAGTGCCGCCGGGTGTGGAGCTTGTTGCGCCGGCGGCGGATGAGGTCGGCCCACACCGGCAGCCCGAGGCCGCCGGCGATGATGGCCACCATCAGCGCGCCCAGGATTATCCAGTCGCCCTGGAAGCCCATGAAGCTGTCGCTGAAGAGCGCGAATCCGGCGTTGTTGAAGGCGGTCACCGAGTGGAACACGCCGTACCAGAGCGATTCCCCGACGCCGTCGCCCAGCGTGACGAACCTCAGGAACAGCACGAGCGCGATGACCGCCTCGATGATGAGCGTGAGCACCGCGACGCCGATGACGATGCCCTTCACCTCGCCCGGCGCGAGGATGCCCTGCTCGGCCTGCGCGGCCGCGCGACGCCGGAACCCCAGGCGCCCCCCGATGATGAGCACGAGGATCGCCGTGAAGGTCATCACGCCGAGGCCGCCGAGCTGCACGAGCACGAGGATCACCGCCTGGCCGAACGGGCTCCAGAAGGTGGCGGTGTCCACCACGGCGAGGCCCGTGACGGTGATGGACGACGTCGCCGTGAAGAAGGCATCGATGAACGGCACCGCGCCGCCACCGGCCCGGCTGACGGGCAGCAGCAGCAGGATCGTCCCCACGGCCAGCGCGCCGAGGAACGCCAGCGCCACCGACTGGGCGGGCTTCAGGCGCATGCGCGTATCAGCAGGGGAGGCGCCATCAGGCCGATCCTCGCAGATGCGCCGGAGGCACGTGGGGTAGGGTCAGAGCCGTGTCGCATCTCACGCGCTTCATCCCCCAGCGCATCCGGGGCAAGCACATCGATCCCAGGGCCTGGCGCCACATGGACAGCGCCGCGCTCAAGGGGCTGCTCAAGCGCGTCATCACCTACGCGATCTTCCTCATCATCATCTTCTTCGTCATCAAGCTGGTGCCGAAGATCTGGGCTGACGTGGAGGCCGGCGACCCCCGGCTGGTGGCCCTCGCGGTGCCGTTCGAGATCCTCTCGGTGGCCGGTTACGTGCTGCTGTTCTGGGCCGTCTACGGCGCGGCCGCGCGCATGCTCTCGCAGGGCAGCGACACCCCGGCCCGCCCGCTGTCGCTGAAGGAGAGCATGCAGCTCACCACGTCGCGCCTGGCCCTGGGCGACACCCTGCCGGGCGGTGGGGCCACGGGCTTCGCGGTGCAGTTCTGGGCCCTCGCGCGCGCCGGCTTCAACGCCGCGCAGATCTCCCGCACCACCACGGCGTTCCTCATCCTGTCGAACACCGTGATGACCGTGATGATCATGGTGCTGGGCGTGCTCATCGGCGCCGGCATCGTGGCCGGCAGCCTGCATCCCGCGATCACGTGGATACCCGCCGCCATCGCGGCGGGCGTGGTGATCGTGATCCTGTTGTTCGCCCGCAAGGGCAAGACCTTCGTGCCCCCCGACCCGGACACGAAGAAGACGTACACCGGGCGCTTCGCCAAGGCCCGCACGCTCATCCGCGAGATCGGGGACCGCCTGCCCCCGGGCGCCTACGACGCCATCCGCACGCTCCGCCGGCCCGCCGCGATCACCGGCATGCTCGCCAACCCGGGCTTCGACTTCGTGGCCTTCTACCTGGGCATCGCGTCTGTCACGGAGCCCATCGCGCTGCCAGTGATGCTCATGGCCTACTTCATCGGGCAGGTCGGGTCGCTCGTGCCGCTTCCCGGCGGCATCGGCGGGGTGCAGGGCCTGGCCATCGCCGTGCTGGTGGCCGGCGGCATGGAGGTGCACTACGCCACGGCCGGCGTGCTCGTGTGGACCGGCGTGGCCCTCGGCACGCAGATCGTCTGGGGCATGTGGCAGTACTTCTTCCTACGCAAGTCGATCAAGCGCTGGCAGGCCGAGGACGACGCCGCAGAGGCCGCGGG
>JAGWYY010000073.1 GCA_018969105.1 Acidobacteriota bacterium
TGGCGCACGAGGTCGGCCGAGCGCGTGGGGTCGGGGGGGTCCACCGCGAAGCGGCGCACGCGCACGCCGTCGTCGATCCAGTCGCCCTCGGGGTAGAACGGATCCCACGAGAGGTAGTCGCGCGCGGTCGTGGTGAACACCGTCACGCTCTCGCCAGCGCGCACCAGCGCGCGGGCGGTGTCCCTGCAGAGCGCCTCGGCGCCGCCGGCCACCTCGGCGCCGTAGCGCTGCACCACGAAGGCGATGCTCATGGTCCGCCCCGGGGGCGCGTCATCAATCGTCCGCGTCGGGGGAAACGCGCTTCTCGAGGTAGTCGATGCGCGCCTCGAGGCGGCGGATCTCGGCCTGCATGCGGTGGCGGTCGGCCTCGAGCTGCGCCAGCAGGTCGGCCAGCGCCGGGGTGATGAGGCGCATCACCGCGCGCCGGCTCTCGCCCACGGCCTTGCCGGCCACGCCATCACGCGCTGACGGCGCGGAGTCGGCGATGCGCAGCGGTGGCAGCGGCGGCTCGCCCGCGGCATCGCGCAACTGCGCCAGCAGCTCGTCGGGGTCGGGCTCGGTGGTCATTCCCGGCCACCACCCATCAGTACGCACCCTTCTTGAACAGCACCGCGGGGATGGTGCGCACGAGGATGACCAGGTCGAGCCAGATCGACCACGTCTCGATGTAATAGAAGTCGAGGCGCACGAGCTCGTCGAACGAGAGGTCGGCGCGGCCGCTCACCTGCCACAGGCCGGTCATGCCGGGCAGCACCAGGTAGCGCTTCTTCTGCAGGTCGTCGAGCAGCAGGAAGTCGCGCTCGGGCAGCGGCCGCGGACCCACCAGCGACATCTCGCCCTTCAGCACGTTGAACAGCTGCGGCAGCTCATCGATGGAGAACCGTCGCAGCACCTTGCCCACCTTCGTGACGCGCGGGTCGTCGGCGATCTTGAACAGCGCGCCGTCGGCCTCGTTGCGGTGCTCGAGCTCCGCCTGCTGCGCATCTGCGCCCACCCGCATGGTGCGGAACTTCAGGCAGTCGAAGGGATGCTCCTCCACCCCCATGCGCCGGTTGCGGTAGGTGATGGGGCCGCGGTCCTCCAGCCAGATGGCCGCGGCCGCGATGAGCATGACCGGCGAGAGCACCACCACGAGCAGCGCGCCCACCACGATGTCGAACGCGCGCTTGGCGAAGAACGCCAGGCCGCTCAGCACCGGCGGGCGCAGCTCGAACAGCGGCAGGCCCGGCGCCGGCACCGCGCGGATGGAGTGCGAGAGCAGCTGCGCCGTGGTGGGCGCCAGCCGCACGGGGATGCCCCGCCGCCGGCAGACATCGAGCAGGTCGAGGATCGACTGGTCGCGCCCGGCCTGCCCCGCCAGGATCACCTCGTCGATCTGGGAGGGGTCGAGCAGGAGGTCGAGCTCGCGCGCCGCCGGCGGCTCGTCCTCGGTGCCCACGCCCGACACCAGCGAATGGGTGCCCACCACCCGATAGGCCACGCCGTGGCGGTCGGTGCTGGCGCGGGTGATGCTCTCGGCGATGGGCACGGTCATGTCCGACGCGCCCACGATCAGCGCGCGGCGTTCGAACTTGATCCAGTCGAGCACCAGGGCGGTGACGCTGTCCCACGACGCCCGCAGCACGATGACCAGCAGCGCGATGACGAACCACGACGAATAGAAGATGTAGAAGGTGTTGAAGCGCCAGCCGCTCGCCAGCACCAGGGCCAGCACGATGAGGGTGGCCACCGTGACCGCCGACAGGATGCGGCTCGACCCCCCGCGCTCCTCGCGCTCGGCGTACAGCCCGTACTTCGCGAACACCAGCACCAGCGTGATGGTCACGAGCGGCAGCGCCTTCTGCTCCACCGACCAGATGGCGCCCGAGTCGATGGGCTGCCCCTGCAGCACCAGCTTGAACGCCAGCACGGCGTAGAGCCCCAGGAACACCGACGAGATGTCGATGGCCAAGAGCGCCACCACGCTCAACAGGCGCCGCACGTAGTCGCGCCCCTGCCGGCCCCGCAGGATCGGCACGAACCGCACGTCGCGCGATGCCAGGCGCTCGCCGGCCTCCTGCGGTGTCGCGGTGCTGCGGCCCGGCGGAGGTGGCGGTGGCGGCGAGCTCACGGGGTCAGGCTACCCGCTACTTCACGCGGACCGTTACCGGCCACGAGCTCTTGGTGGTCTTCGATCCGCTGGGCACCTCGCCCGTCCACGTGGCGCGGTAGAGCGTGGTGGCGCCCGGCTTCACGTTGAGGGCGAACGAGCCGTCGGCGCCCGTGGTGACCACCGCGACGTCGGTCCAGCTCTCGCCGTCCTTGCTCTGCACCGTCACCTCGGTGGGCTGGCGCGCGGTGCGCACCTGGCCCACCAGCGTGGCCGCGGCACCCCTGGCCACCGGGCGGGGCGACAGCGGCGACATCGGCAGCGAGAACACCTCGGCCGCGGGCTTCGCCTTGCCGTCCTGCTTGAGCAGCCCCGACCCCCACTGGCCGTTGTCCTGCAGGAAGTACCACACGAACATCCCGATGCGCTTGTTGGGGCGCACGCGGCGATAGGCGTCCTGCAGGTACTGCGCCTGCTCGGCCTCGCTCACGAACATCGAGTACTCGCTCACCTTCACCGTGGCGAAGCCGAACTCCGTGAGCCACAGCTTCTTGCCGCGCAGGTAGGTGCGGTCCACCTCCTGCTGGAAGCGGTTGATGTTGTAGAGGTCGATGTACGACGCACCGGGGAAGTTGGTGTCGCGCGGCTTGGTGATGGGGTACGGGTGGTGGCTCACCGTGTTCATCGGCGGGCGCCGCCCGGCCTGGTTCACGCCCTTGAGGAAGTCCGAGGGGCTGGTGCGGGCGTCGGCGCTCCTCGGGCACGACGACGGGCACTGGTCGCCGGCCGGAGAGGTGACGATCCCTGCGATGCGGCTGCCCTTGTCCACCTGCTTGACGTTCGCGTAGAAGCTCTTGGCCAGCGCGCTGTAGGTGCCGGCCGACACGTTCACCCACTTGCCGCCCTGCTTCTGGAACTGCGGGCGCAGGAACAGCGGGATGTTGGGCTCGTTCCACATCTCCCAGTCGCGCACGCCGCGCGGCGTGTAGCGCGTGGCCAGCGCGTAGGCGAAGTTGCCGTAGTCGCCGGCCTTCAGCGGGCGGCGGGCGTAGTCGGGGTAGCGCTTGCTGGTCTTCACCGCGGGGTCGGCTGCCCAGCCGGGGGTGCCCCACACGGTCATGAGCACGCGCACGCCGCGCTGGGCGGCGGCGTCCACCACGGTGTCGTAGGGCGCCCAGTTGTAGGCGGGGTCGTTCTGGTCCTTCGGGTTCTTCGGCCGCCTTGTGGCCACGACGTCCCAGCGCACGTCCACGCGGATGATCGACGCCCCCATGCGCGTCATGGTCTGCACGCGCGACTCGGCCTCCTTGGCCGGCACCTGGAACACCCGGTCGTCCTGGATTCCCGCCAGCGGCGACGTCGCCGGCACGCCCGCCACGGTTCCCTTCTGGGCGCTGGGCTGCGCGGCCACCCCTCCGCACCCGGCGAGCGCGCCGGCGGCCAGCACGGCCAGCGCGCCGCGGGTGATCAGTACCTGGGTGCGCGAGCGTCGCATGCGGCGGAGAGCCTCCGATGGGAAGTGGATCGTCACGATTGTGGGGCCTTCGAGCGCATCAGGACATGGGCGCGCGGCCCCGGAGCGGCCCGCAGGCTAGGTGGGCATCACGACGACCGGCAAGCGAAAGCGGTGCGGCATACCCGCTTCTCACGAGATCCTTACGGCTCCGAGCGGTTTTCCCCTGCCCACAGGGGTCGTTCACGCCGCTATTTCGCCCGCCCGGGTGGGGGTGCAGAGGCACCCCCGGTGCCGGGCGCGCCCATCTTCTCGATGAGCTTCTCCCCCTCGATGTCCACGTGGGGGAGGATGCGATCGAGCCACCTGGGCATCCAGTGCAGGCGGCGCCCGATGAGGCGCAGGATTCCCGGCACCATGAACAGCGTGAGCGCCCCGGCCAGCAGCACGCCGGCCGAGAGCCCCACGCCGAACTGCTTGATGACCGGGTCGCCGTTGATGATGAACGCCGCGAACACCGACAGCATGATGAGCGCGGCGGTGGCGATGACCCTCCCCGCCGTGCGCACGCCGTCGGCCACCGCCGTGGCGGGCTCGGCCTTCACGCCGTCGGCGCCCACCCGCGAGAGCAGGAACACCTGGTAGTCGTTGGCCAGGCCGAAGATGGCCGCGTACATCATGAGCGGCACGTACGAGGCAATCGGATCGGTGGGCCGGCCGTCGATCGAGCAGCAGGCGTTCGCCGGGTCGAGCCCCACCAGCGAGAACCCGAGCCCGAACTGGAACAGCAGCGTGAGCAGCCCGAAGGTGGCGAGCGCGATGAGGGTGATCACCACCGCGGCCTGGATGGGGATGAGGATCGACCGGAACGCCAGCAGCAGCACGAACATGTTCAGCAGCGCCACGGTCATGATCACCAGCGGCAGCGCGTCGGTGATCTCCCCGGCAAGGTCGATGTTGGCCGCCGTGGTGCCCCCCACGTAGGCGGTGAGGCCCGTGGTCTCCTTCTCCACCTTGGGCACCACCACGTCGCGCACGCGCTTCACGAGCTCCACCGTGCGCTCCGATGCCGGGGCCGTGGTGGGAATGGCGTTGTAGTAGGCAGCCGTGCCGCTGGTGTTCACCGACGGCACCGACACGCCCTTCACGCCCTTGGTGGCCTTGAGGGAGTTCTGCAGCTTCACCAGGCGCGGGTCGGTGCCCAGCGGATTGCCGCCGGCGGCCGTGAGCGCGGCGGTCACCTCGGCCTTCAGCTGGTTGGCCTCGGCCAGCTGCTGGTTGGCCTCGGCCTGCAGCGCGAGCAGCTGGGCCTTCTGCGCCTCGAGAGACGCCACCTGGGCCAGCAGGCGGGCCTCGGCGCGCACGAGCGTCGCGCGCTTTCGCAGCAGGGTGGCGCGCTGCCCGGCCAGCGTGCGGGCCTGCGAGGCGATCGACTCCGCCTGGGCCAGCAGCGCCTGCTGCTGCGGGGTGAGCGGCGCGGTGATGATGGCCCTGGCCTGGGCGCGGAGGTCGGCCTCCTTGGCCGCCGCGGCATCGGCGGCCTTCTGCTGCACGTCGGCCTGCGCGACCAGCGCGGCAACGCGCGCGTCGAGGTCGGCCTTGCGCTTCTGCAGGCGATCGAGCACCACGGGGTCCACCGTCGCGGCGATCTCGGCCTCCACCGCGGCGATCTCCGCCTGCACCGTGCGCACCTCGCTGGTGACCTTCCGGTAGCGGGCCTCGGCCGCGCGGGCCTTCGCGGCCTCGGCCTGCGCCTGGGTCACCAGCGCGGCCACCCGGGCATCAGCGGCGCCACGGGCCTGGCGGCGCAGGGCCTGCGCCTGCGCAACGAGCTTCTGCCGCTTTGCATCGAGCGCCGCGGCCTGGGCATCCAGCTGCTGCCGCTCCGCCGTGAGCACGCTGGCCTCGGCCTTCACGCGCTTCGACTCGGCCTCGAGCTGCGCCTGCTTGGCCTGGCCCTCGGCCTGCTCCTGCTCGAGCTGCGCCTGCAGGGCCTCGGCTTGGCTCTGCTCCGCGGCCACGGTGGGGTCCTCCTTGGCGGGAGGATCGAGCTGCACCGCCACCAGCAACGGACCGTTGAAGCCCACGCCGAAGCCCTCGGTCATGAGGTCGTACGCCTGGCGCTGGGTGGTCTTGAGCGACGACACCCCGACGTCCTCCTGCCCGAGGTTCATCCATGCCACGGGCACCGCCATCGGCACCAGGATCACCAGCCCCGCGATGAGCATCCACCACGGGTGGCGCGCCACGAACCTCCCCCACCGCCCCCACACGCCACCTGCCGATGCCGATGCGCCGGCACCTGCGGCGGCGCCCTTCTTCCGGCGATGGAAGATCGGCAGCGCATTGAGCTTGTGGCCGAGCAGCGAGAGCACGGCGGGCAGCAGCAGGGTGGCCGCCAGCACCGCCGACACCACGGCCAGCGACGATCCGTAGCCCAGCGACGAGATGAGGGGGATGCCTGCCACGGCCAGCGCCAGGAGGGCCAGGATGAGGGTTCCACCCGCGAACACCACGGCCGTGCCCGCGGTGCCCACCGCGAGCGCCACGGACTCCTTGGGATCCATGCCCTGTGCCAGCTGCTCGCGATGTCGCGACACCACGAACAGCGCGTAGTCGATGCCCACGCCGAGGCCGATCATGGTGGCCAACGTGGGCGCGATGCTGGGCACCGACACGATGTGCCCGAGCAGGCCGATCACCGCCAGGCCCAGCACGAGCCCCACGATCGCGCTGATGATGGGGATGAACATGGCGATGAGGCTGCCGAACGACACCGCCAGGATGATCACCGCGGCGATGAGGCCGATCACCGTGCTGAGGTCGGTGTTGGGGTTCGACAGCGTGGCCCCCACGGTGCCGCCCGCGGCCACCTGCATGCCGGCCTTGCGCGCGGGCTCGGCGGCGTCCAGCACCGCCTGCGCCTGCTTCTCGGTGATGGACGCCGAGCTCACGTTCATGAGCACCGGCACGTAGGCGATCGTTCCCGACTTGCTCTGGAGGTACTGCGCCGCATTGCCGTAGGGGCTCGTGGCCTGCGTGACGTGCGGCACCTTGGCGATGGCGTTCACCGACGCCGTGATGGCGTTCTTGTTCGCCGTGCTGTTCACCGTGCCCGACTTCACCTTGAACACGATCGGGCTCGTGCCGTTCTGCGTGGGCGGGAAGTCGGCGGCCAGCACGTTGGTGGCGTCCTGGCTCTGCGTGCCCGGCAGGCTGGTGTCGTTGGTGGTGCGCGCACCCACGAGCGACACCACCACGGTGAGCCCCACCACGATCACCACCCACAGCAGCAGCCCCTTGATGGGGTGGTGCGCCACCCAGCGCGCCATGCGGTGCAGGACGGAAGCCATGGTCAGGCCTGAGCGATCAGGCGTTCGGCGGGGGACCGGTGATGAGTCTGAGCATACGCCCGCGCGAGCGCATCAGGGCGGTGTTCAGCCCGCGGCTGTCACGCCGCGGCGGCATGATGCCCAGGCGGCCTTTCGCCCCTTCAGGCGGCCTTGCGCGGAGTGATCGCCTGCTCGACGTCCGGAGAGCGAAGAACCGTGCCGTCCTCGAGGGTCACCACGATCTCCCTGCCCTGCTCCATGAGCAGGCGCGGACTCATGATCTCGATCGCGACGATCCTGCCTTCGCTCCACACGATGCTGTAGTCCTCGAGCGAATTGTCCCAGTCATCGGGTCCGACCTTCGTCGGGTTCCCGCTGCGAAGCCGCAGGATGTCGAATTCATCGTCGTAGTCGACGTAGTCGAACTCGATGTCTCCGAAGGTCACGCTCATGGCATAGGTGGAAGTCGACGACGGGGAAACGCAGTCACCACTGCGCCGACCGCCTGCCGATCGTAGTCCACGACCACGAAGAGCCAGCGGCTACCGCCTGGGCCTGCGCGCCAGTAACGGTGGCGTCCCTCGATCGGGTCGCTCGCGTGACCATCGGCATTCGCAACCGCCCCGAGGATCACGTCCCTGCGCGGCATGAAGTACGCGCCGTGGTCATCCCTGATCTTCGCGAGTGCCCGATCGGGAACCACCACTGCCCGGCCGAACGCCGGCTCTATCACGAACGCACCAACTGGCAGATCCGGACCCTCCGTGGGCTCATCCCTCATGCCGCGGGCGGCAGCACCGTCCCGGAATCCAGCAGGTCGCGCGCGAGGTCACCCACCGGCATGCCGTCGGCCTCCGCCTGCGCAAGGGCCGTGTCGACATCAGCCGCGAGGCCGAGCCGCAGGCGGATCGCCGCGTCAATCGCCGCGAGCCACTCGCTCACCCGGTCGCAGTGCACCAGCACGGCTCCGGGCTCGCGCGCGATGAGCCGGGCCACCTCGTCGGCAAGGTGGGGGATCTCCCCGCGCGCCTGCACGGCGTCCTTCAGCGGGAACCACCGCGTGCCGTATCCCAGCCGCGCGTATTCGGTGAGCGCATGCCGACTGCGCATGGCCGACACGATCGTGCGCATCCCCTGCTCATGCCACCACGCCATCTCGGCGTTGCGGCGCGCCACCCGATGGCTCCGCCCGCCTCCGCCTGGCCTCTCGGCAATGGCGAGGGAGCCCGGGACGATCCAGGCGTGGACGGGAACCTTGATGGCGCTCATGCGGGCCTCCGGCGTCGGCGATGCGGTCGGCCCCAAGCCTCACCCGATGCCCGTCACGCCTCCACGCCTGCGCGTGCCGACATCGGCACGCTTCTGCATCGGGAGACCTGCGATCGCGCTGCTCCCAGCCTCCGGGCGACATGCGCACCCGACGGGCGCCTGACGCTTACTCATTCCTTACGCCGCCCGCACCCGGCCCGAACGGGCCCCGTCATATGGTCGGTGGGTCAACTGACCGATCCGGGGGGATTCGGCATGAGGTATCGCACGTTCATCGCAACGGGCCTGGTGGCCGCAGCCGGCCTCGGCATCGCCGGCAGCGCCATGGCAGCGCCCGAGGTAACCGGCGTGGAGGCCACCAAGACCGGCAAGAACAAGCTCGAGGTCGACGTGCTCTCGCTGCGCGGCACCTCGGCCACCGCGCCGCGCATCACGGTGACGGTGCAGCGCCGCCTCGCCCGGGCCAAGGTGAGCGACTGGGACGCCTCCCTGCCCGCCGACGAGGCCGTGCAGAGCACCGCGAAGCTCAAGCGCGTGCGCAGCACGGTGGGATCGACCATCACGGTGCGCGTGCGCGCCTGCGATGACGACTGCACCACCACCACGCACAGCGTCACCGTGGCGGCCGATGACAACGGCAGCGCCACCGACCCATCCGCACCGCTTCCCCCCGGTGCCGTCGACGCAGGCGGCGCCTCTGCGGCAGCCCTCGCCTTCGTGGGCGCGGGCAGCACCGTGGTGCAGGTGGAGCGCGCGGATGAGTACGGCGCAGCCTGGGAGGTCAAGGTGCTGCGCGCCGACGGCGCCCGGGTGAAGGTCTACGTGAACGCCGATGGCACCATCGCGTCATCCCGCGTGGAGGCGGGCGACAAGGCAGGCGGGCGCGACGACCACCACCAGCCGCCGGCCCCGCTGCCCCCCGGATCGGTCACGTCCGATCAGGCCGCCCAGATCGCCATCGGCGCCGTGGGCGAGGGGAGCACCGTGCGCGAGGTGGAGCGCAAGAGCCGGGGCGACGTGGCCTGGGAGGTCAAGGTGGCCCGCGCCGACGGCGTGCGCTTCGAGGTGAAGATCGCCGCCGACGGCACCGTCCTGCGCGTGGAGCAGGACGACTAGATCACCAGCGCGGCGGCGGCCCTCACTCGGGGGTCGCCGCCGCCCTGATCCACTCGGGCACGGGCACGGGGGTGCGCCCCTCGCGCTCGATGCACACGTGCACCAGCTCGCCCTCGGCGCAGAGCTCGTCGCCGCGCAGGAACCTGTGACGGCTGCGGAACGACGTCGTGCCCACGCCCCCCACCGACGTCTCGATGGTGATCATGTCGTCGAGGAGGATCCTCTCGAGGAACCTGCAGCGGCTCTCCACGATCGGGATGCCCACCCCCTCCTCCAGAAGACGGGTGAACGGCCAGTCGAGGTCGGCCAGCCACTCGCAGAGGCCGCGATCCATCCACCGGTAGGCGGTGGTGAAGTGGATCTGGCTCACGTCGATCTCCGACATCACGATGCGCCGGGTCTCGCGTCGGATGTGCGCCGAGGAATCGCTCACGCGTGGGCCTGGGCCAGGGTCACGCGGCCAGCCTACGCGGCTTTTTCCCGCTACGAGCGGGCCGACGCCACCCCGGTGTCAGGCACTTAACCGTTCCGGGGGGGAGCAACCGCCGCGCCCGGGCGTTGATGCAACACGTGCTGCCGGAACCTCGGCATGCAATTCCCGTTGCAGAGGAGCAGCTGTGACGCCATATTTCCCAGCCCACGAAATCCCCTGAATGGACCCCTCAGGCCCCGACACCCCACGCCTGGCCACCCCCGTGGCCGGGGAGAGCGACGCCGACGCACGCCGCAGGCTCTGCCTGGCGGCCATGGCGGGCGCGCCGGGCCTGCTGCGCTACGCCGCCCGCTTCGCCCCCTCCCTCGAGGACGCCGA
>JAGWYY010000074.1 GCA_018969105.1 Acidobacteriota bacterium
GCCGTGCGGGTCCGAGGTCGGCCACCATGCGGGCGAGCGGTACCCGCGCCACGCCGATGAGCTGGGCGATCACCGCGACCACCACGATGGCCAGCGCCGCCCCGCCGGCACGGCCCGCCGACACCACCGCCAGCACCGAGAGAGCCATCACGATCCATTGCACGAGCACTCCGCGGGCCCAGCCCAGCACCCAGGCGTCGCGATCCGGGCATGCCCTGCCGAAGCGCCGCGGCAGCAGGTACCCGCCGAGGGCGTCGAAGGGAAGGCTCACCAGCGCATAGATGCCAAGCACCGCGGCCAGGGCGGCGGCCTGGTCGCTGAAGTGGGCATCAGCCCCGGGGAGGGCGGCGGGTCCGCCTGCCGCGAGGAAGGCCACGGCGGCCACCACCCAGATGCCCACGCCCGTGATTCCCACCAGAAGCCGTGCGCGTGCGTACGTCACGCGTCGAACGTATCACCGGCATCGCGGCCGCCCGGGGGGATCGGCAGCCGTCCCCGCGCGGAGGGTCAGGCGGTGGTGGCCCCGCTGTCCGACGCGTCGCGCGCCGCCTTCTCGCGCGCGGCCTCCACGCCCGCCACGCGCTGCTCGTGCAGGTGCGCGGCCTTGGCCCGCGCGACGTCGCCCGATGCGCGCAGCCCCTCGAGCGAGCCCTGCATCTCGGGCATCACGAACCGCGCGAGCAACTCGTACGAGCGACGCGTGGCCTCGGGCCCGGCCCACTCGTGCCCCCAGCAGAGGAACGTGCCGAACCCGCCGGTGCGCTCCTCCAGCCCGCGGATGAAGGCGATGAGGTCGTCAGGCGTGCCGATCACCCACGACCCGGCCTCGATCATCTGGTCCACGGCCAGGTGCTTCGGCCCGGGCACCGGTGCGGGACGCCCGGTGAGCGCCTGCACGTACTCGAACATCCACTCGCCGCCCCCGGCGCGGACCTCCTCGATGGCCTGCTCGCGGGTCTCCGCCAGGTGCACGGGCACCACGATGCGCCAGTCGTCGCGCGACGCCGTGCGGCCGGCGCGGTCTGCGGCCTCCTCGGTGATGGCCCACTGCGCGGCCAGGTCGCCCGCCCCGAAGAACAGCGAGAGCGGTGCGGCGCCCACGCGACCGGCCAGCGCCATGCCGAATGGCGACTCGAGGCTGGGAATGCCCAGCGGGGGGTGGGGGCGCTGGTAGGGGCGCAGTTGGAGCACGGCGTCGTGCAGCTCCCACCCCGGCCCCGACGCCGTGATGGGCTCGGTGCTGGTGAGCAGGTGCAGGATCACCTCGAGCGACTGCTCCATGCGGTCGCGTATCTCGCTCGCCGGGATGCCCAGCATGGCGGCATCCGACAGATGGCCGCCCGGGCCCACGCCCAGGTTCACCCGGCCGCGCGTGAGGTGGTCGAGCAGCACGATGCGGTCGGCCACCATGAGCGGGTGGTGGTAGGTGAGGCTCACCGCCCCGGTGCCCAGGCGGATGTGCCGGGTGCGCTCGGCGGCCACCGCGAGGAAGATCTCCGGCGCGGCGATGTACTCCCAGCCGGTGGTGTGGTGCTCGCCCACCCAGGCCTCGTCGTAGCCCAGGCGGTCCATGAGCACGATCAGGTCGAGGTCACGCTCCAGCGCCAGCGTGGGGTTCTCGCGCGGGTCGTGGAACGGCGCGAGGAAGGCACCGAAGCGCATCGGTCAGCCGCCGAGCAGCCCTGCGATGGAGTCGAGGCCAACCTTGCGCGCGCCGCTCGGCGCCGTGATCTCGACGGGCGCGTTGAAGTCGGAGATGGTCGCGCTGATCTGCAGGTCGATGGCCTTCACGGCCTCGGCGGCCGCGAGGGGATCCTTCGACACCACGTCCGCGGCGGCCCTGTGGATGAGCATGTCCTCCTGGCCCACCCACACGTCCACCACGCCGGTCTCGAGGTCGCCGGCGGCTCCGGCCGCGCCGGGCTTCACCGCGCCCTCTGCGCCGAGCCCGCCCGCCAGGCCGCCGATGTCCTCGGCCAGCGCCGTCTCATCGACGTCGCCGCGGATGTGCACCACCTGCACGCCGTCGGCGTCCTCGGTGCCCACGATCTGCGGGTTGGTGATCCACCCCGCGATGGCGGGCGCCAACTTGGTGGCATCGAGTGATTTCACGGTCGCGGGGTCGACGTCCAGCTGGATCGCCTGGCCGAGCACCGTGAGGTAGAGCGCGTCGCCCACCTTGATGATGTTGGCCTGGATCGGTCCGGGCCCGAGGTTGGCGGTGAGGTCGAGGGTGAAGTCGCCCGGGTCCTTCGCGCCGCCCTCCCCGTTGATGTCGAGAGGGTTGGCGAGCAGGGTGCCCACCGCGCCGTCGGCGTCGATGTCGACATCCGCCTTCAGGTCCACCCCGAAGCGGTACGAGGTGAGGGCCTCGGTGCGCTTCGCGCTCTCGGTGAGCACCTGCTCGGCGCTCATTCCCGATGTCATGTCGGTGCCGCCGCCCCCGCAGCCCGCGAGCAGCGCAGCGCCGGCGATGAGAGCGGTCAGGGCGATGAGGGGTCGTGCCATGGAGCCGGTATACCATGCCGCGCGTGCCAGCGACCCTCGAGCTCATTCCCCTCGGCACCGGCGCCGCATTCGGGCTGCCCGACCAGGCGCAGGCGGGATACCTGGTGCGGGCGGGGGATACCTCGGTGATGCTCGACATGGGATCGGGCACCTTCAACCGCCTGCTCGCGCTCGTCGACCCCATCGACCTCGATGCCGTGATCATCACCCACCTGCACCCCGACCACCTCTCCGACCTGCTCGCTGCGCGCGTGTACATGGCCCACGGGCCCGGCATCGGCCACCCCCTGCACGTGCACGCGCCCCCGGGCCTGATGGACCGCCTCGAGGGCATCGCCGGAGGCGAGACCTGGGCGGGCATCGAGGCCTTCGACCTCCCCGCGGGGTCTGGCAGGCTGGAGATCGGCGAGCTGGCCATCACTCACGCCGAGGTGCCGCACCTCCCGCCCACGCACGCGCTGCGCGTGGAGCACGGCGGCAGGTCGATCACCTATGGCGCCGACTGCCGGGTGAACGACGCCCTGCCCGAGCTGGCGCAGGGCACGGACATCCTCGTTATCGAGTCCACGTTCGGCACCCAGGACGTGCCCGCCGACGCCATGCACCTGAATGCCCGCGAGGCCGGCGAGATCGCCCGCGCGGCCGGCGCCGGGCGGCTGCTGCTGGTGCACGGGGAGTCCGGCACCGACCGCGAGGGGTCGGTGGAGATCGCCCGTGAGGCCTTCGGCGGCCCGGTGGAGTGGGCGCGCGAGCGGCACGTGTACGCCGCGTGAGTCCTGATCCGGCCCCGCGCCAGGGCCGCCGCCCCGCCGGGCGGTCGGTGACCATCGCGATCATCCTGAGCCTCATCATCCCGGGCCTCGGCCACATCTACATCGGGCGCCTGGGCCGGGCGCTCATCTGGTTCCTCGGCAGCATCGCCATCGGGGTCATCCTCGACCAGCAGGGCTCACTCACCCCGGGCTCGCTCATCGTGCTGGGAGTGCTCGGCGTGCTGGCCGCCGTCGACTGCCTCGTGATGCTGCGTTTCTTCCAGCCGGAGAAGCGGCAGTGAACACCGGCGAGTTCCTCGCGGCGCTCGACGCCCTCGCGCCCGCGCGGCTCGCCGCGGAGTGGGACAACGTCGGCCTCATGGTGGGCCGCCGCGATCGCCCGGTGACCCGCGTGATCGTGGCGCTCGACCTGCGCGCGGCGGTGCTCGACGAGGCCGCGGCCCAGGGCGCCGATCTGGTGCTGGTGCACCACCCGCCGATCTTCCCGGCCATGTCGGCGGTCACCGATGCCCGCACCGCGGGCGCGCTGGTGCTGCGTGCGGCCGAGGAGGGCATCGCCGTGGCAGCCGCGCACACCAACCTCGACTCCGCCGCCGGCGGGCTCAACGACCAGATGGCCGCGGCGCTGGGCATTGCCTCCACCTCGCCGCTCGTGCCTGACCCGGTGGACCCCTCGCTGGGGCTCGGGCGGGTGGGCGAGGTGACCCCCACCACCCTCGGCGCCCTCGCTGCCGCGGCGGTGGGCGCCTACCGGCCCGCCGGGGTGAACACCGGCATGGCCGGCGACCCCGGCCTGCCGGTGACCCGCGTGGCCGTGTGCACGGGCTCGGGGGGATCGCTCGTGGACGCCGCCCGCGATGCCGGCGCCCACGCCTACGTGACCGGCGACCTCAAGTACCACGATGCCGACGCCGCAGAGGGCATGGGCCTCGTGAACATCCCCCACGGGGTGGTGGAGCAGCACGCCCTGGCGGCGTGGACCCCCCGGCTGGCCGATGCCCTCGCGCCCGCCGGCGTGGAGGTGCGCATCACCTCAGTGGACACCGACCCGTGGCGGGAGGCCTGCTAGTCTCCGCGCCGCTTCGCGGATGTAGCTCAGTTGGCTAGAGCGTCTGCTTGCCATGCAGAAGGTCGAGGGTTCGAGTCCCTTCATCCGCTTCGTGTCCCCGCCGATCCCCCCACGATCAGCCCTCGCCGCCGCCGTGATCGCCATGGCGATCACCCCCGTCATCCTCGGCGGGTGTGGTTCGTCTGGTGACGCCACCGGCGCCCCCACCACCCGGGCGGCATCCACCGGGTGCGTGGCCACCACCTATCGCTGCGTGCGCGTGGAGCTCACGAGCGAGTTCCCGGAAGCCCTCACGGTCGACGTCGGTGGTGCCGAGCAGGGTGACCAGCTCCTGACCCTCGCGCCCGGGGAAACGGTGAAGGTGACCGGCTACACCAGCAGGGGTGGCGCCACCGACCTGATCGGCGACATCTGGATCGCGTCGAAGGCCGACTCCTGGGATGCCGCACCGGGGGACGCCAGGATGGTCATGAAGTCGCGCAACCCCATCATCGGCACGCCGTGCCTCGGGTTCCACCTCCTGGGTCCCGCCAAGGTCACGTGGTGCCAGAAGATCGCCCAGCCGAGCGTGGGCGCGCGAAGCGAGGTCTACAGGTACGACGCGGGGTGGTCCGTGGCCAGGTGGGAGCGCCTGCGGAACACCACGAACTTCGTCGAGTTCAAGGCGACGATCCGGCCGACGTAGCCCGGCGTCGCATCGCCAGGGCGATGCCCAGCGCACCGGCCAGCGCGAACGCCACGGTGCCGGCGCTGATGCCGCCGATGACGTCGGTGAACCAGTGCGGACGCAGGTACACCCGCGAGATCGGGATGAGCACGGTGATCACCGCCCCCAGCACCACGGGCCACCGCGTGCCACGCAGTGCCGGGATCACCAGCGTGGTCACGATGCCGAGCACCAGCCACATCACCCCGTAGGTGGAGTGCCCCGAGGGGAAGGATGTTCCGCTGCCCGATGCCACGGCGTCGAGCGGGCGGGCGCGCTCGACCACCGCCTTGCCCACGCGCACGATGCCGATCGCCAGCAGCATGCCGCCGCCCACCGCGATGGCGTGTGGCCACTTGCGGAAGGCCAGCAGCGCGACGGTGGCCACCGCCGCGATGATCCAAATCACCAAGGAGTCGCCCAGGTGCGTGATGCCGCGGCCGACGGTGATGACGCCGTCGCTGGCCAGGTCGGCCGCGCGATCATGCACCCAGTGGTCAATGCCCAGCGGCTGGGATCCCCCGGCGAGGATGATGGCCGCCAGCACCAGCAGGATCGCCGCCGCGACCGCGGCGATGATGAGCAGCAGGCGCACCGCGCGCGGAGGTGAGGGGTAATTCACGGGGCGAGGGTACATCGCGCCTCTGGCGACCCGGCGCGCGGTGCCCTACCCTGAGGCCCCCACGGCGACCTGGCGAAGTGGGAACGCATCGGTCTGCAAAACCGACATGAACCGGTTCGATTCCGGTGGTCGCCTCTCATTCCCGCGCCTGGCCGCCGCTCGCCAGCACCCAGCAGGCGATGGCCGCGGCGGCCGCGACGTTGAGGCTGTCCACTCCCGGCGCCATGGGGATCGTCACGCGCTCGTCGGCCGCCGCCAGCACGGCGTCGGTGAGCCCCGGTCCCTCGGCGCCGAGCAGGAGGGCCACGCGATCGCCGGCGTGCCGCGTGATGGCCGTGTGCAGCGGCGCGGCCTGCTCATCGGGGGTGAGCGCCAGCAGCGCGAAGCCTGCGCTCGTCAGGTCGGCCAATGGGTCGGCCGTGATCGCCCAGGGGTGCACCAGCGCGGCGCCCATGCTGGTGCGAAGCGCCCGGCGCCCGAACGGGTCGGCTGAGCCCGGGCCGATGAGCGTGGCGTCCACGCCGAGCGCCGTGGCGCTGCGGATGATCGTTCCCACGTTCGACGGGTTCATCACGCCCTCGAGCACCAGCACGCGCCGGGCGCCCGGCAGCACGTCGGCGGCCGCTGGATCGGGCGGGCGGTCGAAGGCACCCAGCATCTCGCGCATGGCGCCGAAGCCGGTGAGCCGCTGGATCTCCTCCGGGTCGAGCCTGAGGGTGGGCACGGCGGGGGAGGGGAGGGGGCCGTTGTAGGCCGTGCTCACCAGCAGCGCGCGCAGGTGATGCCCGGCATCGAGGCAGCGCTGCACCACGCGCGCGCCCTCGCCGAGCAGCAGTCCGCCCTGGCCATCGGGCGGCGGCCGGCGCACGCGGCGCTCCTCGCCGCGAAGGCCCGCGAACATGGCCCTGAGGGCGTCGTCGTCCACGCCGACACCTTATTGACGGTAAGGTCACGGCATGTCGGCGCACGCGATGACCCCCGATCAGGCCGCGCCCAATCTGCGCAAGTGGAACATCGCGCTGGCGATCCTGCATGCGGCCCAGGGCGTGGCGATACTCCTGCTCTCAAACGGGTTCTCGCTGGGCATCACGATCCCGTACATGACAGGGCCACCGGGCAGCCCGATCCTGGGCGGCGACCCGGTGTGGCAAGTGCCCATCGCCACCTTCGTGGCGATCTTCCTGTTCCTCGCGGCGCTCGACCACCTGCTGTGCGCGCTGCCCGGAATCGACCGCTGGTACATCGCGAACCTCGGCAGGGGCACCAACCCCCTGCGGTGGTGGGAGTACTCGGTCAGCGCCTCGCTGATGATCGTGCTCATCGCGCTGGTGAGCGGCATCGACCAGTCAACGGCGCTCATCGCGATCTTCGGCGCGAACGTGGGGATGATCCTCTTCGGGCTGGCGATGGAGCAGCGCAACCCCGCCGGCACCGAGAAGGTGGACTGGCGCCCCTTCGTGTACGGCTGCATCACCGGGGCGTTCCCGTGGATCGCCATCGGCCTCGTGCTCATCCGCGCGCAGATCGACGTCGGCGTGCCCGGCGCCATCTGGGGCATCTACATCTCGCTGTTCGTCCTCTTCTTCACCTTCGCGCTGAACATGTGGCTGCACTACGCCCGCAAGGGGCGCTGGGCGAACATCGTCTCGTACGAGAAGACCTACCTCGTGCTGTCGCTCGTGGCGAAGTCGCTGCTGGCCTGGCAGATCTTCGCCTCGGCCCTGGCCGGCTGACCAAACCCCGGTGTCAGGCACATAACCGAGCGTCACCGAACACGCGCGGGCCGGTTAAGTGCCTGACACCGGGGTTCGGGGCGTTCGTCACCCCCGGGGGTCCCGCGCATTGCCCCCGGGAAGGGGCATGGCTAGCATCCCCGCGGCAAATGGACTGGCACGTCCCCGGTGTCCCGAATCCTCCAAGGGGCCTGCCGATCCGCCGCTCGGGCCACGCGCGTCCCGGGTGCAATTTCTCCATGGAGGCACGTTGTCCGCACGGAATTCCGTCGTAGTCCGCCTTGCAGGTGAGTCCGGCGAGGGCGTCATCTCCTGCGGGGACATCCTCACGCAGGCCGCCGCGCGCGGTGGGTACTACACCCAGACGTTCCGCACGTTCCCCGCCGAGATCAAGGGCGGCCCGTGCATGTACCAGTTCCGGCTCAGCGACGAGCCCATCTGGAGCCACGGCAAGGACGTCGACCTCCTCGTGTGCTTCAACCAGGAGGCCTGGGACCTCAACTGGGACTCCCTGGGCCCCGAGGGCGTGATCCTCTACGACTCAATCGAGGTGACGATTCCCGACGAGTACCTCGAGCGCGCCCGCCCCGTGCGCATGGACGAGCTGGCCAAGGAGATCGGCGGATCCACCCGCGCCAAGAACATGGTGGCCGCAGGGGCCATCTCGGGCGTGATCGACTTCGACACCACTCCCATCGAGGAGCTGGTGCTGCGTCGCTACGCCCACAAGGAGGGCGTCGCCGACGCCAACATCGCGGCGCTGCACGCCGGCGCCATTGAGGCGCACGACCTCAAGGGCCGCTACCCGCTGGTGCCGCCGGTGGAGGTCGAGGAAGACCGCATGCTCATCTCGGGCAACCAGGCCATCGCCGTGGGCGCCGTGGCCGCGGGCGTGAACTACTTCGCCGGCTACCCGATCACCCCGGCATCGGACATCCTCGAGTGGCTGTCGGTGCGCCTGCCCCAGGTGGGCGGGCTCACCATCCAGTGCGAGGACGAGATCGCCTCCCTCGCCTCGGTCGTCGGCGCCTCGTACACCGGCGCCAAGGCCATGACGGCCACCTCCGGCCCGGGCATCTCGCTCATGAACGAGCTCATCGGCTACGCCGGCACGGCGGAGATCCCGGTGGTCATCGTGGACGCCCAGCGCGGCGGCCCGTCCACCGGCCTTCCCACCAAGACCGAGCAGAGCGACCTCAACCAGGCGCTCTACGGCAGCCACGGCGAGGCCCCGCGCGTGGTGATCGCCCCGGTGTCGGTGGAGGACTGCTTCTACTCGATCGTGGACGCCTTCAACTACGCCGAGGAGTTCCAGGTGCCGGTGCTGCTGCTCACCGACCAGGGCCTGGCAACGCGCCTCGAGGTGATCCACCGCCCCGACCCGGAGAAGCTCAACATCGTGCAGCGCAAGACCTCGGCCGGCATCGCCCGCGAGGACTACAAGCGCTACGAGTACACCGAGAGCGGCGTGTCGCCCATGGGCCTGCCCGGCGAGCCCAATGGCATGTACGTGGCCACGGGCATCGAGCACGACGAGTACGGCCACCCGGGCTACACGCCGGAGATCCACCTCGGCATGCAGAACAAGCGCCTCGGCAAGCTGGAGCCCATCCGCGAGACCTCGCGCGTGGCCACCCACGGCGAGGCCCAGCCCGAGGACATCGCGTTCATCGGCTTCGGATCCACCTTCGGCCCGGTGCGCGAGGCGGTCGACCGCCTCGCCGAGCAGGGCCTGTCGGTCGGCGCCTTCTACCCGCGCGTGCTGGGCCCGTTCCCGGCCAGCCGCGTGGAGGCCTTCGTCGCCAACGCCAAGCGCATCATCGTGCCCGAGGTGAACTACACCGGGCAGCTCGCCCGCCTCATCAAGGCCGAGACGAACATCAACGACCTGGAGAGCGTCGCCAAGTGCGACGGGCTCCCGTTCACCGCAGAGGCCATCATCGACCTCGCTGCCCAGGAGGTAGCCGCATGAGCACCAGGAAGCCCAACGACTACAAGTCGGAGCTCAAGCCCATCTGGTGCCCCGGATGTGGTGACTTCGGCGTGCTGGCGTCGCTCTACCGCTCCATGGCCGACATGGACCTCGACCCCGCCAAGACCGTCATCGTGTCGGGCATCGGGTGCTCGAGCCGCCTGCCGCACTTCGCCAGCACGTACGGCGTGCACACCCTGCACGGCCGTCCGCTGCCGGTGGCCATGGGCGTCAAGCTCGCCAACCCCGACCTCACCGTCATCGCGGTGGGTGGCGACGGCGACGGCTTCGCCATCGGCGCCGGGCACTTCCCGCACGCCGCGCGCCGCAACATCGACGTCACCTACCTGGTGATGGACAACGAGATCTACGGCCTCACCAAGGGCCAGGCCTCGCCGACGTCGCTCTTCGAGCAGAAGGCGCCGTCCACGCCGTTCGGCAACCCCGAGGACCCGCTCAACCCGCTGGCCCTCGCCATCGCCGCCGGCGCGTCGTTCGTGGCCCGTGGCGCGTCGTTCAACACGAAGGCGCTCACAGAGCTCATCACCCAGGCGGTGGAGCACAAGGGCTTCTCGTACATCGACGCCATGTCGCC
>JAGWYY010000194.1 GCA_018969105.1 Acidobacteriota bacterium
CGGCGCACGAAGTGGGAGAAGTCGTCGAGCACGAGCGGCCCGGAGGTGGCCACGGCCCCTTCCCCGAGCCCCGTGTCGGGCCACAGTCCGGCCGCGGCGATGCCGAGGAGCGCCACGAGCCATCCCTGGCGCAGGCCGAAAAAGGCATGGCCGAGGTAGGCCACGAGCGCGGCGGCCACGAGCGTGAGTTCGGGGCCGGCGAGGAGGAACGTCGACAGGGAGGTCTGGCTCATGGGTTTGGATCGAGGAGGGCCGCGAGCGGGGCGGGGGCCGGGATGGCGGCGGTGTCAACGCGTGCGGTGCCCATCCGGGCGGCGAACGCGGCCGCGCCCGGCTCCATCGCACGCCGCACGACCGGGGCGCTGGGGACCAGGAAGGTGGAGGGGAAGAGCCCGATCCAGAGCACGAAGACGGCCAGCGGCCCGAGCGCCGCCCACTCGTACCAGCGCAGATCGTCGCTCGCGGTGGCGTCCGCGCCGGTCGCGTGGTGGCCATGCGCGTGGGCCGCGGCCTCGGGAGCGGCATGGTCGTGGGCCGAAGGGGGCTCGCGCGACGTGCCGAAGAACACACGTTCCACCGCCCACAGCATGTACCACGCCCCCAGGACCACGCCGGTGACCGCGGAGACCGCCATCGACAGATAGGCCGGCCGCCACGCCTCCGCCACCCCTCCCCACGCGCGCTGGAAGGCGCCGAGGAGGATCATGAACTCACCGACGAACCCGTTGAGGCCGGGGAGCCCGATGCTCGAGAAGGTGAACAGCAGGAACATCACCGTCAGCCACGGGGCCCGCGGGGCGATCCCGCCGAGATTGGGGATCGACCGTGTGTGGTAGCGCTCGTAGATCATCCCCACCAGTGCGAACAGGCCGGCTGCCGAGAGCCCATGGTTGATGAGCTGCAGCGTGGCCCCCTCGACGGCCACCGGTTCGAGGGCGGCCAGGCCCAGCACGCAGTAGCCCATGTGGCTCACCGACGAGTAGGCGATGAGCCGCTTGAGATCGGTCTGGGCGAGGGCGACGAGCGCACCGTAGAGGATGCCGGCGACGCCGAGGGCGAAGATCCACGGGGCGGCCGCGGCGGTGGCGTCTGGGAGCATGGGGAGCGAGAAGCGCAGGAAACCGTAGATCCCGATCTTGAGGAGCACCCCCGCGAGATCGACGCTTCCTCCGGTGGGCGCCTCCACGTGCGCGAGCGGCAGCCAGGTGTGGAAGGGCACGATCGGCACCTTGACCGCGAATCCGGCGAACAGGGCGAGGAACACCCACCACTGCAGCCATCCGCCGCGGGCGTCCATCGGCAGCGGGTGCGCCGCGAGGCCCTTGGTGAGCGTGGCGATGTCGAAGGAGAGGGACCCGGAGTGGGAGGCGTTCCAGAGGACGATCGTCAGCAGACCTAGGAACGCCAGCACGCTGCCGGCGAGGGTGTAGATGAAGAACTTGACCGCCGCGCGCCGCCGGTCGTCGTGTCCCCAGATGCCGATGAGGAAGAACAGCGGCACGAGCGTGAACTCGAAGAACACGTAGAACAGGATCACGTCGCGGGCCGCGAACACGCCGAGCATCGCCGCCTCGAGCA
>JAGWYY010000075.1 GCA_018969105.1 Acidobacteriota bacterium
AGCAGGGCGGGCAGGTAGCCGTAGGGCAGGCCGATGCCGGCCGTGAGCCCGACGAAGCTCATGAGCACCACCCAGCCCCAGCCGTACCCCATCATGGAGGTTGCCAGCGCGTAGGCCCCGAGGAGCGGCACCACCCATGCCGTGCGCTTCCACCCCGACCGCATGCAACCCGACACCGCGGCCACGATGCTCATGAGCGTGGCGGCGGCGGCCCCGGGCCCGGCCACCAGCAGGGCGATGAGCATCGGGGCGATGAGCACGAGCACGATCGCCCCGATCACCCGGGCGATGCGGCGGCCCAGGGGCGGTCTGGCAGCCGTGCCCCCCTCAGTGGTGGTGCTCTCCGGGGCCATGCTCATGATCATGCCCGATCGCCGGGCCGCGCACGTGGGGGGCGCCGGGGCCGTGGTGGTGCTCATGCCCGTGGTGGGGATCGATCACCACCGGGCCGGTGGCGTCGGAGATGACCACCCCGAATGCCTGGGCCAGGGACTGGGCGGTGAGGGCCTCGGCGGGTGGCCCGCAGGCCACGACCCTCTCGGCCACCACCAGCACCAGGTCCGCCCGCTGCGCCTCGCGCACGTCGTGGGTGGCCGTGACGATCACCGATCCGCGCGCGCGCTCGGCATCCATCACGCCGAGATAGCGCTCGCGGCTGGCGGCGTCGAGCCCCGCGGTGGGCTCATCGAGCAGCAGCACGTCCGCCCGGCGGCAGATGGCCTGCGCCAGGTGCACGCGCTGGCACTGACCCCCCGACAGCGTGCCCAGCGGCTGGTCGGCCAGGTCGGTGATGCCCATGGCCGCCATGGCGTCATCCACCAGCGCCTGGTCGTCGGCGCGCAGCCGACCGGTGAGCCCGCGTGCCGGCCACCGGCCCATGCACACCACGTCGCGCGAGCGGATGGGCAGCAGGAACCCCTGCTCGTGGCTCTGCGAGAGATACGACACGCTGGCGCGCCCCGCGCCGCCGCCCTCCAGCACGTCGGCCGTGCCGGACACGGGGGCGATGAGCCCGGCCAGGGTCCCCAGCAGCGTGCTCTTGCCCGACCCATTGGTGCCGATGACCGCCAGCCACTGCCCGGGGTGCAGGACGAGGTCGATGCCCTCCACCACGGCATGCCCGCCGTAGCCCACCGCGAGGTCGCGGCACTCCACGACGGCGCTCACGCGGCGTGCTCCGGGTGCGGCCGGCGCGACGGCATGAGCCCCTGCGCGATGGCGACGATGAAGAAGATGACCACGGCGGTGAGCACCACCGATGCCCCCGCGGCCAGGTCGAAGTGCCACGAGAGCAGCAGGCCCACGTAGGTGCTGACGATGCCGATGGCGGCGGCCACGACCATCATCGATCCCAGCCTGCGCGTGACCAGCGCGGCGGCGCCCGCAGGGGCGAGCAGCATGCCGAACACCAGCAGCGCGCCCACCACCACGAACGACGCCACCACGGTGATGGCGATCATCCCGAGCAGGATGGCCTCGATGAGCCCCACCCGGTAGCCCGCCACGCGCGCCTGGTCGGGGTCCATGGCCATCAGCAGCATCGGCCGGCGCAGCAGCCACGCCAGCGCCACCACCACCACGGCCACGCCGGCCTGCCAGGCGATCTGCGTCCACGTGACCCCCAGCACCTCGCCGAAGAGGATGTCCGTGAGGCTCCCGGCGAAGTCACTCGACCGCGAGATGATCACCACCCCGAGCGCCAGCATTCCCACGAAGAGCAGGCCGATGGCCACGTCGGACGACAACCGCGTGCGCCGGCTGATCGCCGCCACGCCGCCCATCATCACGGCGGCGCCTGCCAGCGCGCCGATCACCGACGGGATGCCGATGAGCAGCGCCGCGGCGATGCCCGGCAGCACGCCATGGGCCAGGGCGTCGCCGAGGAAGGCCATGCCGCGCAGCACGGTGATGGTGCCCACGACCGCGGTGGCGATGGCGATCACGATGCCCGCCACGAGCGCCCGCTGCATGAAGGCGCTCTGCACGAAGGGGTCCCACAGCACGTCCACGCGTCAGCCGCCCGTGTTCGCGAGGGCCGACGACATGCGGCGCGCCAGCTCGCGGATGTACGTGGCGTAGGTGCCGTCATCCGGCAGCGCCTCGGTGCCCAGCTGCACGAGGGTCGCCCCCGCCTGGGCCACGATGGCGTCAGCCACGGCGTTGGGCAGGCCGGTCTCGGTGAACACCACCCGCACGCCGGCGCGGGACATGGCGTCCTCCAGCTGCTTCAGGTGGGCGGCCGACACCTGCCCCTGCGACGACAGCGAGGGCGTCACCGCGCCGGTGAGGGCCAGTCCGTAGCGGGCGGCGAGGTAGCCGAGCGACTCATGCCCGGTCACCACGTTCCGGGCCGTCTCGGGGACCTTCGCGAAGTCGTCCGCGATCTCCGCGTCCAGCGCGGCCAACCGCTTTCCGGCCTTCGCCGCCGGTGCCGCGATGTCGGCACCCGTGGCCGCCCTCACCGCGGCGGGAAGCGCGGCCACCACCTTCGCCACCTGCGAGGGGTCCGTCCAGAAGTGCGGATCGCCGGGGCGCACCGCCACGTGGTCGGTGGCCGTGAACACCGGCACGCCGTCATCCCGCGCCTGGGAGATGGCCTCCTGGAGCCCCTGCTCGAGCCCGAGGCCGTTCTGCATCACGAGGTCGGCCGACTGCAGCTCCGCGACGTCCTTCGCCGATGGGCGCCACTCATGCGGATCGCCGCCGTTGGGCATGAGCACCCGCACATCGGCGGCGTCGCCGACGGCATCGCGCACGATCGCCCCGAGTATCGGGGTGGTGGCCACGATCACCGCCCGCTCCCGCGCGCCGCCGTCAGCTGAGGCCCCGGTGCCGGACGCCCCGGTTCCGGACGCCCCGGACGAGCCGCAGGCGGCCACGCCGAGCGCGGCCACCACCACGAGCACGGCGAGAAGGGCCCCGAGGGCAAGGCGCGCGCGAACCATGCGCGAATCCTACCCTAAATGAGAATGGTTCTCACCATCAGGAAGTGCCGGAGTCCCCCGGCGCCTCCGGGTCCCACCGGCGCAGGATCTCCTCGCGGCGGCGCCGGCGCTCGGCCTCCTCGCTCCACTCCTCATCCGCTTGCCGATAGGGCGAGGGATGCGCGTCGCCCCAGAAGGCCCCCTTGCCCGGCAGGCCGAGCAGCGCGGCGAAGATGTCGTCCTCCTCCATGCCGGGAGCAGCCAGCGACCGGAACACCATGTCGGGATCCGGCGCGATGCGGTCGTCGGGATCCCCGGCGCCGCCACCGCGCGCATCCGCGCCCTCGGCGCCCTCGGCGCCCTCCCCGCGACCGTCCGCGCTGCGCCCGGGGTCCCCCATCAGCCCTCCGCGCCCGCGGCCACGGCCTCCTCGCCCAGCTCGGCGCGCAGCACTGCCAGGCGGTCGCGCAGGTCGGCGGCCTGCTCGAAGCGCAGCTCCTCGGCAGCGGCCATCATCTCCTGCTCCACCTCCACCATCACGCGACGGATCTCGTCGGGCGTCGCGCCCGCGGGCACCGCGTGCTCCTTCTTCGTGCGCTTGCGCCCGCCGCCGCCCTTGAGTCCGAGGAACTCCACGATGTCGGATACGCCCTTGATGATGCTCGCGGGCGTGATGCCGTGCTCCTCGTTGTGCGCGCGCTGGATCTCGCGGCGCCGCGCGGTCTCCCCCATCGCCACGCGCATGGCCTCGGTCTCGCGGTCGGCGTACATCAGCACCCGACCGTTGACGTTTCGTGCCGCGCGGCCGATGGTCTGGATGAGTGCCGTCTGGCCGCGCAGGAAGCCCTCCTTGTCGGCGTCGAGGATCGCCACCAACGTCACCTCGGGGAGGTCGAGGCCCTCGCGCAGGAGGTTGACGCCCACCAGCACGTCGAACTCACCGAGGCGCAGCTCGCGCACCACGCGGATGCGCTCGATGGCATCGATGTCGGAGTGCAGGTAGCGCGCCTTGATGCCGGCGTCCACCAGGTAATCGGTGAGGTCCTCGGCCATGCGCTTCGTGAGCGTGGTCACCAGCACGCGCTCGTCCACGTCCACGCGCGCGCGGATCTCGCCGATGAGGTTGTCCACCTGGTTCTCGGTGGCGCGCACCTCCACCTCGGGATCCACCAGGCCCGTGGGCCGGATGATCTGCTCGACGATGCGCGACGACTGATCGCGCTCGAACTGCCCGGGCGTGGCCGACACGAACACCACCTGGCCCACCCGCTCGAGGAACTCCTCGAGGCGGATCGGCCGGTTGTCCGCGGCCGACGGCAGCCGGAAGCCGTGCTCGATCAGCGCCATCTTGCGCGAGCGGTCGCCCTCGTACATGCCGCGCAGCTGGGGCACCGTGTTGTGCGACTCGTCGATGAAGCAGAGGAAGTCGGGCGGGAAGAAGTCGAGCAGCGTGGCCGGGGGCTCCCCGGGCGACCGGCCGTCGAGGATGCGCGAGTAGTTCTCGATGCCCGAGCAGAAGCCCACCTCGCGCAGCATCTCCATGTCGTACTCGGTGCGCTGGCGCAGGCGGTGGGCCTCCACCAGCTTGCCCTGAGCGTCGAACAGCGCGCAGCGCTCCTCGAGCTCGGCGCGGATCTCGGCGACGGCGCGCTCGAGGGTGTCCTGGGGGGTCACGTAGTGGGTCGCCGGGTAGATGGCCGCGTACTGCAGGTCGCCGAACACCTCGCCGGTGACCGGGTGGAAGTGCGTGATGCTCTCGATCTCGTCGCCGAACATCGACACCCGGTAGGCGGTCTCGGCGTTCGCCGGCTGCACCTCGAACACGTCGCCACGCGCACGGAAGCGCCCGCGCTCGAGCACCATGTCGTTGCGCTGGTACTGCACCTCGACCAGGCGCCGGAAGATGTCCTCGCGCGACATCTGCGCGCCGGCCTCCAGCATCACCAGCCGCTGCGCGTAGCGCTCGGGGGAGCCCATGCCGTAGATGCACGACACCGAGGCCACGATCACCACGTCGCGCCGCGTGAGCAGCGCGGCGGTGGCCGCGTGGCGCAGGCGGTCGATCTCGTCGTTGATCGAGGCGTCCTTCTCGATGTAGGTGTCGCTGGACGCGATGTAGGCCTCGGGCTGGTAGTAGTCGTAGTACGAGACGAAGTACTCGACGGCCGCCCCCGGCAGGTACTCGCGGAACTCGTTGCAGAGCTGCGCCGCGAGGGTCTTGTTGTGGGCGATCACCAGTGCCGGCCGACCCGACTGGGCGATGATGTTGGCCATCGTGAACGTCTTGCCCGAGCCGGTGACGCCCAGGAGCGTCTGGAACCGCTCGCCCGCCACCAGGCCCTCGCCGATGGCCTCGATGGCCTGCGGCTGGTCGCCCGTGGGGGGATGGGCGTCCGAGATCGTGTAGTTCGCGGGCTCCATCCCCCGGGATAGTAGGGCGGCGGGCACCTGTACCGATGGCGAAACGGCGGGGCGCGACTCTGGTGCCGGGGCCGATCACCCGAGCACGCCATGGGCATAGCGTGCCCTCATCGCCGCACTGGGACAGGGGCGGCGACGCAGGCGTCGCGTATGGGGATGCGCGACGCCATGGCCCCGCGGCCGGGACGCGGGGCCCCGGACGGGCGGCGCGAGAGCGCCGCCCGTTCCCATGCCCGCCATGCGCAGCGCACCCTATACCCTCGCGGAACCACGACGGGAGGGGTCACATGCCGCGCGCGCTCATCCACACCATGCTGCGGATCCTCGACGAGGACCGCTCGCTCGCCTTCTACCGCGCCCTGGGCTTCGAGGAGATCAGCCGCAAGCGCGTGGGCGGGGACACCGCCACCGTGATCTTCCTCGCGCTGCCGGGCGACGGCGAGCGCCTCGAGCTCACCCTGAACGACGGCCGCACCGAGCCCTACGAGCTGGGCGAGGCCTACGGGCACATCGCGCTGTCGGTGGACGACATGGACGCCGAGCTGGTGGAGCTCGCCGCCAAGGGCATCGAGCCCGAGAAGCCGCCCTATGCATCACGCCCCGGCGGCTCGACCATCTGCTTCATCCGCGACCCCGACGGCTACCGCATCGAGCTCGTGGAGGTTCGCGGGGACTGACTTCGTGGCCCCTCGCGGGGCTGGTACCTTTGGCGCATACAGGGGAGCCGCCACGGCGGCTGAGAGGAGGCACACGGCCTCGACCCTCTGAACCTGATCTGGGTAATGCCAGCGAAGGGAGTGGATGTGCCCCACGGGCACGACATACGGGTAGCCGACCTCCGCCTCGCGCTGGGAGACGATCCGCCCGTGCCCGTGCTGGGCGGCGTCGACTTCGTCGCCCGGGCGGGTGAGGCCACGGCGATCATCGGTCCATCCGGGTGCGGCAAGAGCACCCTGCTCGACGTGCTGGCGGGGCTGGTGGCGGCCGATTCCGGCCATGCCGACCCGGGCGGCCCGGTGGCCCTCATGCCGCAGGGCGACGCGCTCATGCCCTGGCTCACGCTGCGCGAGAACATCGCCATGGGGGCACGCCTCGCCGGTGCACCGGCGCCCGAGGCGGCGGCGCGGGCGGACACCGCCATCACCGCGCTCGGCCTCGGGGGGTTCGGCGACCACTACCCGCATGCGCTCTCGGGTGGCATGCGCCAGCGTGCCGCGCTCGCGCGCACGATGCTCGCAGGGCGCCCCACATGGCTGCTCGACGAGCCCTTCGGGGCACTCGACGCGCTCACGCGCGCAGGCATGCACGACGTGCTGCGCGACCTCCGCGCCACGGAGCGCCCCACGATCCTGCTGGTCACCCACGACGTCTCCGAAGCGGCGGCGCTCTGCGATCGCATCCTGGTGGCGAGCCCCAGGCCCATGCGCATCGTCGATGACGTCCGCGTGGTCGGTGGCGATCGATCAGCGGCCGTCGACGCCGTGATGGCGTCGCTGCGCGCCGCGGGGGCACTCGCATGAGCACCACCGACGATCGCGTCGCCCGGCCGGATCCCGCTGCCACGCCCTCAGCGGGGACCACCGAGGCGGCGAAGGCAGGTGCGGCGGCGGAGGCGGCGGCGGTCGGGGCACAGGCGGCCGCGCGTCGCCGGCGCCTGCGCCCGGGCCAGGTGGCGCTCGCCGTGGCCCTGCCCCTCGTCGCCATCGCGCTGTGGCAGGTGGCCGTGTGGGTGTTCGCGCCGCGCGAGTGGATCCTGCCGTCCCCCGTCGACGTCGCACGGGCGGGCTGGGATGCTCGCGACCGCCTGTGGTTCCACATGCAGTGGACCATCCTCATCGCCGTCATCGGCCTGGCGCTGGCGATCGGCATCGGCAGCGCGCTCGCCTACCTCATCGCGCGCAGCCGCATCGCCTGGCTGGCCGCGTACCCGTGGATCATCGTGAGCCAGGTGATCCCGCTCGTGGCGCTGGCGCCCCTGCTGGTGCTGTGGTTCCCGCCCTTCGTGGCCATCCTGGTACTCGCCGTGCTGATGAGCATCTTCCCCGTGGTAGTGGCCGGCGTGGATGGCCTGCGCGGCACCGACCGCGACCTCATCCGCGCGGCACGGGGCCTCGGAGCCGAGGAGTCGTGGACGTGGCATCACGTGCGCGTGCCCGCGGCGCTGCCGCGGCTGTTCACCGGCATGCGCCTCGCAGCCGTGTTCGTGGTGTCCGGCGCGGTGGTGGGCGAGCTCGTGGCGTCGGAGCGCGGGCTCGGAGCCCTCACCCGACTCACCGCCGGCCAGTTCGAGACCGCCATCACCCTTGCCGCCGTGGTGCTCCTGGGCCTCATCGGCCTCGGGCTCTTCGGCCTCATCGCGCTCGCCGAGCGCATCGCCCTCCCCTGGACCCGCCGCGCCACGCGCCGCGGAGCCTGAACCGACCAGATCACCGGAGGATTCCGTGACCCATCCATCCCGCCTCATCGCCCTCGCCGCCAGCCTGGCCCTGCTGCCCGCCGTCCTGGCCGGCTGCGGCGGCGACAACGCGTCGACCGCCGGCTCCACCGGTACCACGGCGGGGGGGACGCCCGAGGAGGTGTCGCTGGTGCTCGACTGGTTCCCGAATGCCGACCACGCGGGCATCGCGGTGGCGCAGGAGAAGGGGCTGGACGCGAAGGCAGGTGCCGAGATCTCCACGTCGGTGCCGAGCGACCCCACCACCACGCTCACGGCCATCGCCGCCGGAAAGAAGGACCTCGGCATCACCTACGCGCCGGAGCTGCTCATCGCGCGCGCCAAGGGCGTGCCCGTGAAGGCCGTGGGTGCCATCGCCCAGGTGCCCCTCAACTCGATCATCGCGCGCTCCGACCGCGGCATCACGCGCCCGCGCGACCTCGAGGGCAAGGTCGTTGGCATCGCGGGCGTGCCCAGCGACCGCGCCCTGCTCGACACCGTGGTGAAGGCCGACGGCGGCGACCCCGCGAAGGTGCAGACCAAGGTGGTGGGCTACAGCCTCGCCCCATCCCTGGCCGCCGGGAAGGTGGACGCCGTCATCGGCGCGTACTGGAACATCGAGGGAGCCGACCTGCGCAGGAAGGGCGTGCCGATCACCGTGATGAGGATCGACGAGTACGGGGTGCCGCGCTATGACGAGCTGGTGGTGGTGGCATCGGAGGACGCCATCCGCGACAGGCCGGCGGCAATCCGAGCCGCGCTCGCCGGCATCGCCGCGGGCACCGACGCCGCGGCCGCGGACGCCGGCGCCGCGGTGGCGGCCCTCGAGAAGGCCAACCCGGACATCGCGAAGCAGGTGCTCCCGGCCCAGGTGAAGGACACCCTGCCGGCCCTGCGCCCCGACGGAGGCGCCGCGCTGCGCATGGACGCCGCCCAGTGGGACGCCCTGGCGGCGTGGATGGCGGAGAAGGGGCTCGTGAAGGGCGAGGTGTCGGGGTCGGGCGCCATCGACACGTCCCTGCTGCCGGAGGCATCGCAATGAGCGACGGCGTCTTCCCCCTCATCATCGAGACCGGCATCGGCGTGGACCTCACGGGCGATGACGCCACCAAGGCCGCCGTGCGCGCCGTGGAGGACACCATCCGACGCGTGCTGTTCCCGCGCATGCGCGACGTGCTGCCCGACGGCGACCGCGCGAACATGCGCGTGGAGGCCACCATCGCCGTGCCGGGCGCCGACCGCGTGGACGTCGACGACGTGCGTGGCCGCTTCCCCTACGGCCAGGTGACCGTGCGTGCCGTGGAGGGCGGCCATCGCCAGCCCAACGGGCTGATCGGCGACGATGGCGTCGAGGGGGTGATCCTCGTGGCGGTCGCCGTGATCGCCGTGGGATGGTGATCGCGGCCGGGAGCGACGGCGCTAGAGGGGCGTGCCCGACTTCAGCGTGACGCCCAGGTGCTCGCGCAGCATGAGCGCGATGAGCCGCTCGGCGCCCGCCGCGGCGTCGGGCGGCACGCACTCCGGCGCCTCGGCCAGCGGGCGGGCCAGCAGCGCCACGAGCGCATCCGCGGCCGCCGGCTCGAGGGCCTCCGCGCCCGAGCCGATGTAGCAGGCCCCGCACACGCCCCCTCCCGCCGATGCCGAGAAGCCCTCGAGCGGCGGCGGGCCGCCGCATGCCGCGCACGACGCCAGGTGCGGAACGAGCCCCGACACCGCCAGCAACTTGGCCTGGGTGCCGAGCACGTACGGGTCGAGCCGCGGCGGCTCGTCGCGTGCCGGCGCGACGGCGATGAGCGACAGCGCCCGCGTGATGAGGTTGTAGGGCGCCTCGGCCTCCTCATGCTCGGGCACCACGCGCAGCGCGGCCTCGAGCACGCATCCCGCGGCGCGCAGCCGGTAGCCATCCATCCACAGCCCCGCTCCGGCGTCGATCACCTGGGTGCCGCGCAGGGTCATGAGGTCGCCGCGGCCCTCCACCAGCGTGGCTTGCAGGCGCACGCCCGGCTGCAGGCGCCCGCCCTGCTTCGAGGTGGGCTTGCGGGCGCCCTTGGCGATGGCCGACACCCTCCCGAGGCCCGGCGTGAGCAGCGCGAGGATGGCATCGCTCTCGCCGTAGCGCAGCGTGCGCAGCACCACGGCGTCGGTCTCGAAGGTGGCCACCGCTCAAGTGTCGCACCCGCC
>JAGWYY010000195.1 GCA_018969105.1 Acidobacteriota bacterium
CCCTCGGGCAGCAGGGTGATGCCGGACCAGGGGCCTACGGGGCCTACGGGCCCGCCCGCCGGTGATGCCCCGGCCTGGTCGCCCGGGGATGCGGCCGAGGCCGGATCGGGTCCCGTGAGCGTCCCGCCCGGGCCGGTGATCGTGATGCCGCCCGAGAGGTCCACCGGCACGCCGTTGATGGCGCCCTCGGCGCGCAGCGATCGCCAGCCGCCGCCCTCGGCCGGGGCCGGGTGCGGCAGGCCGAGCGCCGCGGCCGCGCGCCCGGCATCCGCCTCGCGCACCTCCACGTCCACGTCGCCCGGACGCACGCGGGCGCCGCGCACCAGGCGGGCAGCGCTGCCGGCGAGCAGCCAGGGCACCTGGGCGGCGTCGAGCCGCAGCGCCACGGCCCGCACCACCGCCAGCACCCGCGCGGGGGGTGGGGGCGCCGCCGCTATGCTGCCTCCTCCGTGCCCGGCCGCTTCTTCATCACCACGCCCATCTATTACGTGAATGCGGACCCCCACGTGGGGCACGCCTACACGACGATCATGGCCGACGTGATGGCCCGCCACCACCGGCAGCGGGGAGAGGAGGTGTTCTTCCTCACCGGCACCGACGAGCACGGGGCCAAGATCGCCCGCGCGGCCGAGGACGCCGGGCGCACCCCCAAGGAGCACGCCGACGAGCTCTCGGGCCGCTTCCGCGAGATGGGGCGCGTGCTCGGGGCGAGCAACGACTTCTTCATCCGCACCACCGACGAGCAGCACAAGGCCGTGGTGCAGGAGCTCATCGTGCGGATGCACGAGAAGGGCGACATCTACAAGGGTTCGTACGGCGGCTGGTACTGCACCTCGTGCGAGGCCTTCTACAACGAGGGCGATCTGGCCGAGGGGCGCACGTGCCCCATCCACCAGCGCGAGGTGGAGTGGATCGAGGAGGAGAACTGGTTCTTCCGGCTCTCGGCCTACCAGGACCGCCTGCTGGCGCACTACGACGCCGTGCCGGCCTTCGTGCGCCCGAAGTCGCGCATGAACGAGGCGCGCAGCATGGTGGAGATGGGCCTCGACGACCTGTCGATGAGCCGGGCGCAGGTGGAGTGGGGCGTCACGGTGCCGTGGGACCCCGCGCACACGGTGTACGTGTGGGTGGACGCCCTCTTCAACTACTACACGGCCCTCACGTACGCTGATCCGGGCACCGACCTGGTCGACCGCCTCTGGCCGCCCACGCTGCAGCTGATGGCCAAGGACATCCTCAAGTTCCACGCGGTCATCTGGCCATCGCTGCTCATGAGCGCCGACCTCCCGCTGCCCGAGCGCCTGTTCGTGCACGGCTACGTGCTGAAGGGCGGCGAGCGCCTGTCGAAGACCACGGGCAACATCGTCGACCCGTTCCCCTACATCGAGCGCTATGGCCTCGACGCCCTGCGGTACTACCTGTGCCGTGAGATCCGCTTCGGCGACGACGGCACGTTCACCGACGAGGGCTTCCACCAGCGCTACACGACCGAGCTCGCCAACGACTTCGGCAACCTGCTCTCGCGCACCACCAAGATGATCGAGCGCTACCGCGA
>JAGWYY010000196.1 GCA_018969105.1 Acidobacteriota bacterium
GGCGTGCCGACCGAGATCACCCGGCCCACCTCCATCGCCACCATGCGGTCGCAGATGGCGGTGAGCATCGGCATGTCGTGCTCGATCACCACGAAGGTGATCCCGTAGGTCTGGCGGATCGACGCGAGCACCCCGGCGAGCTCCTCGGTCTCGGCCTGGGCGATGCCCGCCGAGGGCTCGTCGAGCAGGATCACCTGCGGCTCCAGCGCGACGGTGCACGCCAGTTCCACGAGGCGGCGGGTGCCGGTGGGCAGCACCCGCACCGGCAGGTCGGTGAACCCGGTGAGGCCGAACAGGTCGATCACGGCCCGGGCCTCCGCCTCCCGCGTCCGTTCCTTCTTCGACAGACCGAGGGCGGACTCCATGATCGAGGAGCCACGTGCCCGCTCGCGGGCCACCATCACGGTGTCGAGCAGGCTGAGCGTGGGGAACAGGGTGGCGCTCTGGAACGACCGCACGATCCCGATGCGGCTGCGTTCCTCCGGCCGCAGCCGCGAGATGTCGCGCCCGCCGTAGACGATCGTGCCCTCGTCGGCCCGCACGAATCCGCTGACCAGCTCGAACACCGTGGTCTTGCCGGCGCCGTTCGGGCCGATCAGCCCCAGCGTCTCGCCCCGGTGCACCTCGAAGCCCACGTGGTCCACGGCGGTGAGCCCACCGAACCGTTTGGTGAGGCCGTCCACGGAGAGGACCACCTCGCCGCCGGTGACCCCGGAGCGGAGTGACCCCACCACCGGTTGCAGGTGGGCGTGACCGCCGAGCGATTCGCGGGCGTCCACGTGGTCCTCACCCGCATGCGCCCGGGCCGGGTCGATGCCGTGGAGGCGGGCCAGCACGTCGCGGACGTGGCCGGTGAAGCTACGGCCCACCCCGGCGAGGCCGTTCGGTTGGTAGGTGAGGAACACGAGCCAGGCCGCCGCGAGGATGGCGAGCGCCTCCGGGTTCTCGATGCCCAGCCACGAGGGGATGCCGATCACGTAGATGGCGCCCAGGATGGGTCCGGCCAGCGACTGGATGCCGCCGATGACGGAGATCACCACCACGTCGATGCTCTTCTGCACCGGGAAGCTGACCACGTCGACCTTGTCGAAGGAGTTGGCGTAGATGGCGCCGCCGAGACCGGCGAGCATCCCCGCCACCACATAGGCCTGGATCTTCACCCGGGTGGCCCGCACGCTGAAGGCCCTGGCCGCGTCGTCGTTGTCGCGCACGGCCTCGAGCTTCCGGCCGAAGGCCCCGTCGCGCAGCGCCCTCGCGAACAGCAGCGCCAGGGTCAGGGCGGCGAGAGCGACCCAGTAGTAGTTGCGGCTGGCGCCGTCGACGAGCTCGAACGACGGGGGCGTGGTCTCCTTCCCGCTGCGGCCGAGCATCCACGGCTGCCGCAGCAGCCAGCTCGTGCACACCAGCGCGAAGCTCAGGGTGACCACGGCGAGGAACAGGCCCTTGACCCGCAGCGCCGGCACACCGATCAGCGCCGAGACCACACCGCCGGTGACGCAGGCGGCCACGAGGCCCACGACGAAGTTGCCGGTGGCCGTGCTCACCCCGATG
>JAGWYY010000197.1 GCA_018969105.1 Acidobacteriota bacterium
CCAGGACGCCCCGGGCGGCAACCTCGATGGCCGCGGACGTGGTGGCCTCGCGCTCGCGCCCGGCATCGGTGAGCACGACCTCGCGGCGGCGGCGATCGGTGGGGTGCGGGCGCCGCTCGACCAGCCCGGCCTGCTCGAGCCTGTCCAGCACCATCGTCACCTGAGCGGATCCGGTGCCGGTGGCCGTGCCGATCTGGCGGGGCTCGAGCGAGGACGGCTCGGCCCGGGCCAGTGCACCAAGCACGTTGTACTGCGAGAGGCACACTCCGCCCGCGCGCCGCGCGGCATCCTCGAGGGCACGCGACAACGCAGCGCCCACATGCACCACGGCCTGCAGCGCCATCGCGTCGTCAGCCGTGGGCTTGCGCATCGCCATGGCCATCAGGTTACACTCCCTCCTGAATTACTAAGCCCTTAGTAAATGAGGAGAGGCCACATGCGTGCCACCACCTTCCATGGCGCGGGCGACATCCGCGTCGAGGATGTCCCCGACTCCCAGATCCTCGCCCCCACCGACGCCATCGTGCGCGTGACCAAGGCCGGCATCTGCGGATCCGACCTTCACTTCCTGCACTACGGCGAGGCCCTGGGCATGACCCCCGGCCTGCGCCTCGGCCACGAGTTCGTGGGCGTGGTGGAGGAAGTGGGCCCCGAGGTCACCGGCATCGCCGTGGGCGACCGCGTGGTGGCCCCGTTTGCCTTCTCCGACAACTCCTGCCCGTGCTGCTCCCTGGGCGTGCAGACCTCCTGCACGTCGGGTGGCATCTTCGGCAGCCCGTTCTGGGGCGAGTCTGCCGGGGGCATCGTCGAGGGCGGGCAGGCCGAGGCGCTGCGCGTGCCCCAGGCCGGCGGCACGCTCGTGGTGATCCCCGAGGCACTCGCCGCCGCGGAGCACGACACCAAGGTCCTCCCCCTCGGCGACGTGCTGTCCACGGGCTACCACGCCGCGGTGAACGCCGGCGTGGGCGCCGGCACCACGGCAGTGGTGATCGGCGACGGCGCAGTGGGCCTCTCCGGCGTCATCTCGGCCAAGCTCCTCGGCGCCGAGCGCATCATCCACGTCGGCCACCACGCCGACCGCCTCGAGCTCGGCAAGGCCGCCGGCGCGACGCACTCCGTCAACGGCAAGGACGAGGACGTCGTCGCCACCGTGCTGGAGCTCACCGACGGCCTGGGCGCCGACGGAGCCGTGGAGACCATCTCGTCCAACGGCACCATCGAGCAGGCCATCACCGTCACCCGCCCCGGCGGCAACGTCGGCATCGTCGGCATGTCGCACTTCTTCGAGGAGGCCGCGGGCCAGCCCTACGCCATCGCCTTCATGAAGAACGTCTCGCTGCACCCCGGCGTGTGCCCGTCGCGCGACTACATCCCGGGCCTCCTCGCCGACCTCGAGGCCGGGAAGATGGACCCGTCCATCGTGTTCACCCACGACCTCGCCCTCGACGACGCACCCGAGGGCTACCGCATCATGGATGAGCGCGTGGATGGGTCGATCAAGGTTGCCCTGACCCCCGGCGCGTAGTTACGCC
>JAGWYY010000076.1 GCA_018969105.1 Acidobacteriota bacterium
CGCTGCGCCCCTGGCACGTGGCGCGCATGGCCCTGCCGATGTCGTGGTGCATGCTCGGCCTGCTCGGCCGCGCGGTGCACTGCAACGCGGGCAGGCCGGAGCTCTGGGTGATGCTTCCCGCCGACTAGTCGGGCGCCGACCGCGCGGAGCCCTGCGCCGCATGCGCAATCACGCGTTGGTCCGGCAGCCGGCTACTCGAGCGCGTCCACTGCCCGGACGTTGCGGATGTCGAAGTCGTCCTCGCCCCACGGGGTGCCGAGGAAGGCCTCGGTGATCTCGATGGCGATGGCCGGGGAGGTTGCGCGCATGCTCATCACGAGCACGTTGGCGTGGTTGTACTTGCGGGCCAGGCGGGCGGTCTCGGCGTCGCCGCACAGGGCCGCGCGGGCACCCTGCACCTTGTTCGCGGCGATGCACGCGCCGGTGCCGCTCCAGCAGAACAGCACCGCGGCGTCGGCACCCCCCTCGGTCACCGCCCGCGCCGTGGCCGCGCTGGCCTCGGCCCACTCGGTCTCGTCGCCCTCCACCAGGGGGCCGATCAGATCGAGCTCGTGACCCTGCTCGCGCAGCCAGGCGATCACGGCATCGGTGACGGGCTCGCGCATGTCAGACCCCACGGCAATCCGCATGGGGGCAATGTAGCCAGCCCGGGGCGCTACGTTCCCGCGCATGATCGTTCGCGGAGGCACCTTCGGACCCGTGGCCACCAACACCTACGTGGTGGCCGACCGCGAGGGCGGCCGCGCCCTCATCGTCGACCCGGCGGCCGGCAGCAGCCGCTGGGTGGCCGAAACGCTCGCGGCGATGGACGTGCAGCCGGTGGCGGTGCTCGACACCCATGGCCACTGGGACCACGTGGTGGAGAATCACGTGTGGGACGAGCAGGGCATTCCCGTGTGGATCGGCCGCGGCGACGAGGGCTGGCTGGCGGCACCCGCGCCATTCAACCCGGCACTGTTCGGCAACCCGCCGCCCACGCCGGGCGTGACGCCCGCGGCGATCCTCGAGGACGGCGACACCATCACGTGCGGCGACCTCACGCTGCAGATCATGGCCACGCCCGGGCACTCCCCCGGGTGCCAAGTGGCGTATGACGCCAGCACCGGCCAGGCGTTGGTGGGCGACCTCATCTTCGCCATGGGCATCGGGCGCACCGACTTCCCCGGCAGCAACCACGACGACATGGTGCGCTCGCTCGCGCGCATCTTTGAGGAGCTTCCCGGAGACACCGTCATCTACCCGGGCCATGACCGCTGGGGAGTGACGCTGGCCCAGGCCGAGCCCTACGCGCGGATGTTCATGTGAGCGGGGTGACGCGCGAGCAGGTGATCGCGGCGCTCGACCGGGTGCTCGACCCCGAGCTGCACCGCAGCATCGTGGCGCTCGGCATGGTGGGGTCGGTGGAGGTCGAAGGCTCGCGGGTGGCGATCACCATCAAGCTCACGGTGGCCGGGTGCCCCCTGAAGGCGGAGATCCAGCGGCGCGTGAGCGAGGCCGTGGCCGCGCTGCCCGGCGTGGAGGGCGTGCAGGTGGGCCTCGACACCATGACCGACGAGGAGCGCGCCGGGGTGCGCGAGTCGATCATCGGCGGCCCGCGCAAGGACAGCCCGTTCACCGCCGAGTCGCGCACCAAGGTGATCCTTGTCGCGAGCGGCAAGGGCGGCGTGGGCAAGTCGAGCATCACGTGCAACCTCGCGGTGGCCATGGCGGCCGCCGGGCACAGCGTTGGGCTGCTCGACGCCGACGTGTACGGCTACTCCATCCCCCGCATGATGGGCGCCACCCAGCAGCCGGTGATGCTCGACGACCTCATCATCCCGGTGGAGAGCCACGGGGTGCGCCTCATGAGCATCGGGTTCATGACGGCGGATGACAACCCGGTGATCTGGCGCGGCCCCATGCTGCACAAGGCGCTCACGTCGTTCGTGACCGAGGTGTTCTGGGACGAGCCCGACGTGCTGCTGGTCGACCTGCCTCCGGGCACGGGAGACGTGTCGCTCTCGCTGGCGCAACTGCTGCCGGCGGCGCAGGTGCTGGTGGTCACCACCCCGCAGCTCACGGCACAGCGGGTGGCGCGTCGCGCCGCCGCGATGGCCGACCGGGTGGACCTTCCGGTGATCGGCGTGGTGGAGAACATGTCGTGGTTCGTGGCCCCGGATACCGGCGCGCGGTACGAAGTGTTCGCGGGCGGGGGCGGCGCGGCCCTGGCTGCCGACCTCGGTGTGCCGCTGATCGGCCAGGTGCCGCTGGAGTCGGACGTCGCGCGGGCGGGCGACGACGGCCTGCCCGTGGTTGCGGCCCGCCCGGACAGCCCGGCCGGCCAGGCATTGGCGCAGATCGCCCGCGTGGTGGCCGAGGCCGCGGGCGTACCGCAGGGCCCGGGCGTCCCCCTCGCGGCTCGGTAGACTTCCCTTCGTTCGGTGGGCGCGCCCGCGCCCGCGAAGCGATCGCCTGAGGAGACTCCGTTGGCCTACGTCATCACCGAGCCCTGCATCGGCACCAAGGACACCTCCTGCGCGGACGTGTGCCCGGTCGACTGCATCCACCCCGCCCCGGGTGAGGAGAACGCCGACACGGCCACGATGCTCTACATCGACCCGTCGGAGTGCATCGACTGCGACGCCTGCGTCGAAGCCTGCCCCGTGGACGCCACCATGGCCGAGGACGACGTCCCCGCCCAGTGGGAGGTCTTCAAGGAGATCAACCGCGTCTACTACGAGCAGGGCGCCGAGGCCGGCGAGAAGATGGTGCAGGAGTTCCTCTCCTCCCGCGGCTGATCCCGCCCCGATAGGCAGTGCACGAAGGGCGCCCACGGGCGCCCTTCGTCGTTCCGGGGAACCCCGGGCTCAGTTCAGGCGCGCTGCGCGGATGTCGTCCAGCACCGACTCCGCCACCCGCAGGGCCAGTGACGGCGGGGTGGTGGTGAGCAGCGACCCGAGGAGCGCCTCGGCCTCGTCCGGGCGGCCGAGCGCCACCAGCACCTCGGCCATGCGCACGCGCGGGGCCGGGTCCTCGGGACTCACCAGGGCGAGCAGCTCGCAGCACCAGAGCACGTCGTTCGGGCGACTGCGTCGCCGGTAGCTGCCCTCGAGGTTCAGCAGCATGCGGGTGACAGTCACCTGCGCGGGCACCGGCGCCAGGTGGCCTGGCTCGAGGTCGACGCCTGCGGCGTCGTGGACGATGCCGGCGAGTTCCTCCACCGATCGCGTCACCCACCCGTGGAAGGGGTCGACGTAGCGCACGCGGCCGCCCGAGAGCTCGGCCACGATGTAGTGGCCGGGCGCGGCGACGCCCACGATCTGGGCGCCGGTGCGGCGGCCGATGGACATCGCCAGGGCCGACAGCGCGATGGGAAGGCCGCGGCGTCGGCGGATCACCTGGTCGAGGAACGAGTTGCGCGGGTCGTCATACGTGCGGGCGTCGCCCGAGTAGCCCTCCTGCCGCAGCAACTCGAACACCGCCTGCGCGTCGTCGGGGCCCGCGAGATCGGCGAGGCGATCGACCTCGGCCAGCCACCGCGAGGGGTCCACCCCCGGGCGTCCCTCGGCGGCGATGAGCAGGTTGGCCTCGGCCAGGTCGGGCTCGCCCGAGCGCATCACCTCGGCCAGGCGCGCGCGGTTCTCCATGCTCATGCGGTGCCCGCCGCGATCACGGCGCAGACCCCAGCGCCTGGGCCTGCGCCTCCTGCAGTGCCATGCGGCAGAGCGACAGCGCCGCCTGGCGGATTGCCTCGCGATCGGGCTCGGCGCGCACCATCGCCGCGGACTGCCCGAGCAGCGGCCCGGCTGCCGTGCCATCGGCGGCCCGCGCGGCCTGCGCGAGCAGGGGGCCCGCCACGGCATCGCGACGCACGAGGGCCATCTCGGCCTGCGCCGCGAGGGTGACCACGCGAAGGGAGGCCGCGCCGCTCACGCCGCCGGCCCCTCGAGCATGCGCATCAGGTTGCCGCCGAGCACGCCATGCAGCGCCGTGGCATCCCAGCCGGCCACGCGTGCCGCGCATCCCACCAGGTGCAGCGCCTGCGCATGGTCCCCGTAGGGCCGATCCGACCCGAACACCACGCGCGCGGGCGGCAGCGTGGCCAGGTCCGGAAGCGCGGCGATGGAGGTGTCGAACAGCACGTCGGGGTGGCCGGCCGTGGCCGCCGCGAGCGCACGGTGATCACCGCGGCCGCCGTGGGCCAGGATGAGCCGGGCGTCGGGCACGCAATCCAGGAGCGCCGCGAACGCCGGACCCAGGGCCCGCGCCCCGAACCCCGCGTGGAACAGCACGGGCCAGCCCAGGTCGGTTGCCGCGCGCACCACGGCCACGCACTCGTCGGCCTCGGGGGCGAACCGCTGGGCCACCGGGTGCAGCTTGAGCCCCCGGGCGCCCGACGCATGGGCCTCCCCCATCGCCACGTCGGCCCCCACCGCGGGGTCGACCCGGCAGAAAGGGATGATGCGATCGGGGTGCTCGGCCGCCGCGTCGGTGACCCGCCGGTTGGCATCGCGGAAGTCGCCGCCCGAGCCCGGCTCGTCGGCCGGAAACGCCACCGCGCGCCCGATTCCGTTGGCATCCATGTCGGCGATGAGGTCCGCGGCCGCGAGCTTGTGCCCATCGCGGTCCACCCCCAGGTGCACGTGGGCGTCCACCACCTCAGTGCCCGCCGGCACCACCACCGCGCGGCGCGCCCATTCCTCGATCTCCCCGAGGGCCTGCACGTCGGCACCGGCTGCGGCCAGCACCGAGGCGTCCTGTCCCAGCAGCCGCCCGCTCAATGCGTGCGCGCCTCGAACGCCTCGATGGCCGCGCGCATGTCGGCCGGCATCGCGGTGGCGCCTCCGCCATCCCACGACTCCACGCCCACCACCACGGCACGGGCATCAGCCACGTGCAGCGCCCCGGCGGCATCGATGCGCTCGAGGCGCACGTCCATCGTGTGGCTGGTGGTGCCGATGGCGCTCACCCGCACGAAGGCCTCCACGTCGTCCTCGAACCGCAGCGGCGCGTGGTAATCCACCCCCATCGAGCGGATCATGAAGAGGTGCCCGGGCACGCCCATCACCGGCACCCCCGCGGCGCGGCGGTAGTCCACCACGGCCCGCTCGAGGTAGCGCCCGTAGCGCCCGAAGTAGACGACCCCGCCGGCGTCGGTGTCGGCGAAGTCCACGCGGAAGCGCGTGCTGAACCCGTAGGGCGGGTGGTCGTGGTCGCTAGCCGACAACGCGGCTCTCCCCTCCGTCGATCATCACCGATGCGCCGTTGATGAAGGCGGCGCGATCCGACGCCAGGAACGCCACGAGGTCGCCCACCTCGGCCGGGTCGCCCACGCGCCCCGAGGGGTTGCGCGAACCGCGCTCGGCGATGGCGGCGTCGAGGTCGGGCGCCGCCGACAACAGTTCGCGCATGCGGTCGGTGAGGATCGGCCCCGGCAGCACGTTGTTCACCGTCACGCCGTCGGCCGCCACCTCGCGCGCCAGCGTGCGCACGGCGCCCGCGACCCCCGCGCGCGTGGCGTTGCTGAGCGCGAGGCCATCGATGACCTCGCGCACCGACGTGCTGGTGATGGTGACGATGCGGCCCCATCCGCGCTCGCGCATGCCGGGCAGCGCGGCGCGGATGAGCCGCACCGTGCCGAGCAGGTTCTGCTGCACGGCGATGTCCCATCCGGCGTCGTCGGCGTCCACGAACCGCCCGGGCGGCGGACCGCCGGCGTTGGCCACGAGTATCTCCACGGGCCCGATGAGGGCCTCCGCGCGCGCCACGGCGTCGGCGGGCCCGAGGGGATCGGACATATCGGTGAGGATTCCCTCGGCGCGCGCACCCGCAGCCCGCAGCGCCGCCACCGCGGCATCCACGCCCTCCGCCCCGCGTGCGGCCACCAGCACCTGCGCGCCCTCGCGCGCCAGCGCCTCGGCCGCCGCCCGGCCGATGCCCCGGCTGCCACCGGTCACCAGCGCCACGCGCCCTTCGATTCCCAGCTCCATCACACCCCCGCGACCGCTCGACTCCATGCCCGCCGTGGGCTCCGTCACCATACGCCCATGAGCACCGCCCATCTCGTGGCGCAGGCCGTGGGCGTGGTGGGAATCGCGCTGCTGCTGGCGTCCACCCTCATGCGCACGCGCGCCATGCTGCTGGCGCTCGACGCCGCGGGGTCCGCGGTGATGGGCGTGCACTGGGCCCTTCTCGGCGGCACGGCGGCCATCGCGATCAGCGCGGTGGTGGTGGTGATGGACTTCGCCGGCACCGACCCGCGCAGCGCGCGCGGGCGGGCGATCATCTGGCTGAGCATCCCGGTGACGGCGATCCTCATCGTCATCTTCTGGAGCGGACCCGTGGACCTCATCGCGGCCCTCGGCATGCTGGGCATCGCCGCCTCGCGCCTCTCCTTCGGCCAGGTGCGCCTGCGGGCGCTGGCCATGGCCGCATGCGTGCCATGGATCATCTACGGGGTGATCCTGGTGTCCATTCCGCAGGTCACCTTCAGCGTCCTCTACTTCATCGGCATGGGCGTGAGCATCGCGCGCATCCGCAGCGGGCGGTGGCAGCCGCGCACGCGCGCCGCCGATGCGGCTATCCTCCCCGCCGATGGCTCCTAAGAAGAAGCCCAAGCGCGCCGGCGGCAGGCGCGCGAACTACGCGCCGCTGGCCCACACCGTGGGCATCCGGCGGTACTTCCCCTACGGATGGATCATGTGGGTGGGCGGCATCATGTTCGGCCTGCTCACCATCGCGATGTTCGTGGAGATCTTCGTCGCGGGCGCCGCCGCCACGCAGGACGGCTACTGGGGCGACGTCTTCGGGGCCGTGCTCATGACCGGGCTCTTCGGCTGGATGACCTACCTCTTCGGCACCAGCCGCCTCAAGGACATCTAGGGCCGCGCACCCCGCCCGGCCGGGCGCCTAGCCCTCGGCCGTCTCCACCACGAGCGCGGCGCATGCCGCATCGCCCTGCGCGCGGGCCGTGGCCGACTGCAGCGTGGCATCGGGATTGAAGGCCGACAGCACCCCCCGCCAGATCGCGCGGTCAAGGCCGCACACCCGCTCCGGATCGACCTTCGCCATCTCCTCGAACGGGCAGGCCCGCAGCGTGATGCGCCCGTCGTCGTTCGCGCTGGCACCGAAGCCGAAGCGCGTGAGCACGCCCACCACGCCGGCGACGGCCTCGGTGGTGGATGAGTACGACGGGCTGCGCCCCGCCGCCCGCTCGGCCTCGCCGAGCTCGCGGCCGAACTCGTAGCCCACGCGCTCGAGGACCTCCTGCGGGTCCTCGCCCGAGCGGTCGCTCATGGCCTTGAGCAGCAGCTCGGCGAGCAGGTCGTAGTGCTTCACCTCGAGGAGGGAGTCCGCCTCGGCCTCGGCCAGGGCGTAGAGCTTGGCCGGACGGCCCGCCCCGGGCCCCGTGCGGCCCGTGCGCCGCTGGAACTCGGCGCGCAGGAACCCCTGCTCCACGAGCTTGTCGAGGTGGAAGCCCGCGAGCCTGCGGGTGATGCCCACCGACTCGGCCACCTCGTCCTTGCCCATGAGCACCCCGGCCTCGCGCACGGTGAAGAACACCCGGCGGCGCGTGGGGTCGCCCAGGGCGGCCACAAGGCGCTGGATCTCCTGCTCGTCATCGGGAAGCGTGGCCGGATCGGTGCTCACGAAAGCGCTTTCGGGTGGTTACGGCCAATAAGGATACGACGGCGCGCGCCGCGGGCGAAGGGCATCGTCACCCGCCTCCGATGGCGGTTGATTGTTCAGGCAATAGACGTAACCTATAGAGCGTTCCCACGACACCGCCAAGGAGCGTCCGACTTGTCGACGGCAAAGCCCGAGATCGACATCGACACCACCTATAAGTTCGGCTGGCACGACCCGGCCCACTACGTGTTCGAGCCCAAGAAGGGGCTCAACGCCGACATCGTCCGCGAGATCTCCATGATCAAGGGCGAGCCCGAGTGGATGACCAAGTTCCGCCTGCGCTCGCTGGAGATCTTCGAGAGCCGGGAGATCCCGGACTGGGGCGGCGACCTCTCGGAGCTCGACTACCAGGACATCTACTACTACATCAAGGCAGCCGAGGAGCAGGGGCGCTCCTGGGACGAGGTGCCCGACGACATCCGCAAGACGTTCGATCGCCTGGGCATCCCCGAGGCCGAGCAGAAGTTCCTCGCCGGCGTGTCCGCGCAGTACGAGTCGGAGGTCGTGTACCACTCGATCCGCGAGGACCTCGAGGAGAAGGGCGTGATCTTCTGCGACACCGACACGGCCCTGCGCGAGCACCCGGATCTGTTCCGGGAGCACTGGGCCACGGTGATCCCGCCCGGTGACAACACCTTCGCCGCGCTGAACTCGGCCGTGTGGTCGGGAGGATCCTTCATCTGGGTGCCCGAGGGCGTGCAGGTGGAGATCCCGCTGCAGGCGTACTTCCGCATCAACGCCGAGAGCATGGGCCAGTTCGAGCGCACGCTCATCATCTGCGAGCCCGGCTCGTACGTGCACTACGTCGAGGGCTGCACCGCCCCTACGTACTCCGCCGACTCGCTGCACTCCGCGGTGGTGGAGATCATCGTGAAGAAGGGCGCCCGCTGCCGCTACTCGACCATCCAGAACTGGTCGAACAACGTCTACAACCTCGTCACCAAGCGCGCCGTGGCGCACGAGGACGCCGTGATGGAGTGGATCGACGGCAACCTCGGCAGCAAGCTCACCATGAAGTACCCCGCGGTGTGGATGGTGGGCCCGCGCGCCCGTGGCGAGGTGCTCTCGGTGGCCATGGCCGGCGAGGGAATGCACCAGGACGCCGGCGCCAAGATGGTGCACGTGGCGCCCGACACCTCGAGCACCATCGTGAGCAAGTCGATCTCGCAGGGCGGCGGGCGCACCAGCTACCGCGGCCTCGTGAAGGTGGAGCCCGGTGCCCGCCGCGTGAAGGCGTCGGTGGTGTGCGACGCGCTGCTGCTCGACGAGGACAGCCGCTCCGACACCTACCCCTACATGGACATCCAGGAGGAGGACACCTCCATCGGCCACGAGGCCACCGTCAGCAAGGTGGCCGATGACCAGATCTTCTACCTCATGAGCCGCGGGCTCAGCGAGGAGGAGGCCATGGCCATGATCGTGCGCGGCTTCATCGAGCCCATCGCGAAGGAGCTCCCCATGGAGTACGCCGTGGAGCTCAACCGCCTCATCGAGCTGCAGATGGAGGGCTCCATTGGCTGATGCCCCCGCCTGGGCCGTGGAGGCCCGCGACGAGGCCGCGGCCGCGCTGGACGCACTTCCCGCGCTCGACGGCACGGAAGAGGAGTGGCGCTTCACCCCGCCCGACGACCTCGGGATGAACGGCGACGGGGCCACGGGCGGAAGCGCCTCGGGCACCGTGGCGCTGCCCACCGCGTCCGGCCGCTCGGCGCGCCTGGCCTTCATCGACGGCGCGCCTGCACCGGCCGAGGTGGCCGCGTTGCCGGACGGCGTGATCGTGTCCGAGCTCGGCGAGGCCCTGGCGGCGCATGAGGACCTCGTGCGCGACCGGCTCTACTCGCTG
>JAGWYY010000198.1 GCA_018969105.1 Acidobacteriota bacterium
CCGAGACGGTGGACGCGGTGGACGTGATCACCGGACCCGGCAACCCCTGGGTGCAGGAGGCAAAGCGGCAGGTCTTCGGGCTCGTCGGCATCGACTCGGTGGCCGGCCCCAGCGAACTGGTGGTCCTCGCCGACGATTCGGCCGACCCGGCCGCGATCGCTGCCGACCTGCTGGCGCAGGCCGAGCACGGTCCCGACTCGCCGTCGATTCTCGCGGCGTGGGATCCCCGCGTGGCCGATGCCGTGCAGGAGGCCCTCGCGCAGGCCGACGCACCCGTCGGCACCATCACGATCGTCGACTGCCCGTCGCGTGACGATGCAATCGCCCTTGCGGAGGCATTCGCGCCCGAGCACCTGCAGATCGCCCTTGCCGACGCGGAGGCCGTGGCGCCCCGCATACGCCGAGCGGGGTGCGTGTTCCTCGGGCCATTGGGCGCTACGGCATTCGGGGACTACGTTGCCGGGTCGAATCACATCCTTCCCACGGGTGGGGCGGCGCGTCACGCCTCCGCCGTGGGGCCAGCCACCTACATGCGGCGGATGTCGCTGGTGGACATCCCGCAGCACGCAGTCGACGCCCTCACGCCGCACCTCGCGGCGCTCGCAGACGCCGAGGGCTTTCCCGAGCACCGCCGATCAGCGGAGATCAGGTCAACGCAATGAGCAGAACAGCAACCATCCGCCGGACCACCGGCGAGACCGACATCGAGGTCCGCATCGACCTCGACGGCAGCGGCGTGGCCGAGGCCGTCACGGGCATCGGGTTCTTCGACCACATGATCGTGCTGCTCGCCCGCCACTCGCTGATCGACATCGCCGTGAGCGCGACGGGCGACCTGGAGACGGGCAGCCACCACACGGTGGAGGACACCGGCATCACGCTGGGCATGGCGCTCGACGAGGCGCTGGGCGACCGCAGCGGCATCGAGCGCTACGGCAGCGCCCTCGTGCCCATGGACGAGGTGCTCGTGCAGGTGGCACTCGACTTCTCGGGGCGTCCCTGCCTGTCGTTCGACGCGCCGCTGGCGCCGGGCGTGGTGGGCGGCTTCGAGACCGACCTCACGGCGGAGTTCATGCGCGGGCTGGCCAACTCGGCCCGAATGACCCTGCACGTGGACGTGCTGAAGGGCGGCGGCCCCCACCACGTGATCGAGGGGTGCTTCAAGGGCGTGGCGCGCGCGCTTCGCGCGGCCGTGGCCGTGAACCCCAGGGTCATCGGCGTGCCGTCGAGCAAGGGCAGCCTGTGACCGCAGGCGGGTCCGGGCCGTCGGTGGCCCTCCTCGATTACGAGATGAGCAACCTGCGAAGCGCGGGCAAGGCCCTCGAGCGCCTTGGCGCCCGGGTGCGCGTTGCCGCGCGCCCGGACGAGGCCGGCGGCGTCGACGCCATCGTGCTGCCGGGCGTGGGGCGCTTCGGCGCGGCGATGGAGCGGCTCGAGGCGCACGGCTTCACCGGAATGCTGCGCGAGGCCGCCGCCGCCGGCACGCCCGTGCTGGGCATCTGCCT
>JAGWYY010000077.1 GCA_018969105.1 Acidobacteriota bacterium
GGCGGCCACCGCGTTGGCGATGCGGTCGGCGCCGACCTCCTGCGGGTTGTCCACGAGCAGCGGCATGCCGGTGCGCACGCCCGGGCCCACGATCACCGCCGGGCGATCGAGGTAGCGGTCGGCCAGCGCCTGGTAGGCCACGGTGAGCTCGGGCACCACCGACGCCACCACCACGTTCTCCACCTCGGTGAGGCTGCCGCCGCGAAGCTGCAGGATCTTGTCGTGGCTCGCCGCGAGCTCATCCACCGTGGTGCGGCGGATGGTGGAGATGCGCCAGTCGTGCAGCAGCTCCTCGCCCGAGAACAGGCCGGCGACCGTCTGGGAGTTGCCGACGTCGACGACGAGCAGCATGGGGTCAGTCCCCGTCCGGCAGCTCGAGCTCGCCGTCGAACGGGCTCACGCCCTCGTCGGCGCGCAGCACCTCGACCGTGATGTCCTGGGTGGTGTGGATCTCCACGCGCGGGATGATGCGCGTGGGCCGGTTCTTGTCCCACACCCAGACGTCCTCCATCACCACGTGGAAGAACGGGTACGCGGCCTGGGGCTCGTACCGGCGCTCGAGCTTGTTGCAGAGGTACGTGGCCTCCTGCGTGAGCACGCAGTAACGGAAGAGCGGGAACACGTCCGCGTACTCCCGCTTCAGCCGGAGCTCGAGCTCCGCGTCGTATTCGTCGAGTTCGTCGATCTGCGACATGGGGTGGGCATCCTAGACGCGTAGGGGCGGGATGAAGGCATTGCGGCCACTCGCCGAAGCGGGATCGGCATTTGCGGGGGCCGCAAATGCGTGATCCCCGGCTGCGATCGCCGCAACACCTTCATCCCGCCCCTACGCGTCGGCGAGGCGTGCGACCGGCTGTTCATCCGACGGTATCGCCGCGAGCAGCGCGTCGATGCGCTCGCCCGATGGCAGCGCGAGATCGGGGTCGACCTCCACCAGAGGCTGAAGGGCGAAGCGGCGCTCGTGCAGGCGCGGGTGAGGGATTACCAGGTCGGGGTCGTCCCACGTTCCGCCGTCCCACGCGAGGATGTCGATGTCGAGCGGACGTGGTCCCCAACGCGGGCCGTCCACGCGGCCGGCCTCGGCCTCGAGCTCCTTCGCGAGCGCGAGCACTGCCGGTGGGTCGAGGTCCGTGCGCACCCGGCACGCGGCGTTGGTGAACTCCGGCTGGTCCTCCACGCCCTGGGGCGCGCTGGCGTAGAGGCTGCTCACGGCCTCCACCACCACTCCCTCGTCGCCAAGGCGGCGGATGGCCCAGCGCAGCGCCTCGGCGGGCTCGCCCAGGTTGGCGCCCAGGCCGAGCCACATCACGCTCACGACGCGTCGCGCTCCACGTGCAGGGTCACCGACACGTCGTCCAGCACGTGGCGGATGGCTACCTGCGGCTTCGCCACGGTGACTGTCACCGCGGCCACCACCGGCTCGGCCAGCACGCGGTCGGCGATCATGCGGCACAGGCGCTCGAGCAGCGCCACGGGCTCGCCCGCGATGATCTCCGCCACGTCGTCGGCGATCGTGGCGTAGTCGACGGTGTCGGCCAGGTCGTCGCTGGTGGTCGACCGGTCGTGCGCCAGCACCATGTCGATGTCGGCCACGAAGCGCTGGCCCAGCACGCGCTCGGCCTCGTGCACGCCGTGGCGCCCGGCCACCTCGAGCCCCCGGATCCTCACCACGACGTCGCTCATGCATCGCCTCCGCGCATCTCGGTGAACACCCTGAGGGCGTCCACGGTCTCGGGCACATCATGCACCCTCAGAACCGCCGCGCCCGCCTCCACCGCCGCCAGCGCCGCGCCGATGGACCCCGCGAGGCGCTCCTCCACGGGCCGGCCGGTGAGGTCCCCGATGATGCCCTTGCGGGAGGCACCCACCAGCACCGGGCGCCCCAGCGCCACGATGGTGCCCAGCCCGCGCATCAGCGCCACGTTGTGCTCAGCCGTCTTCCCGAACCCAATGCCGGGGTCGAGGATGATGGCGTCCTCGGCCACCCCGGCATCCAGCGCGGCCCGCATGCGGCCCTCGAGGAACGCCGCCACCTCAGACACCACATCGCCATAGCGCGGGTCGTCCTGCATGATGGCGGGCTCCCCCTGCATGTGCATCAGGCAGATCCCCGCACGACGGTCGGCCACGACCGGGAACATCGCGGGGTCGGCGCCGGCCGAGACGTCGTTCACCAGCACCGCGCCGGCGTCGAGGGCCACCGCGGCGACGGATGCCCGCCGTGTGTCGATGGAGAGGATGACCGGGGGGGTCGGGGCGCCCGGTGCGGGGTCGGCGCCCAGGGCACGGAGCACCGGCGCCACACGGGCGAGCTCCTCGGCCTCGTCCACCACCGGCGCACCGGGGCGCGTGCTCTCGCCACCCACGTCGACGATGGCGGCGCCGCCCGCAGCCATGGCGCGCGCGGCCGCCACGGCCCGCGCGGGATCGACGTGCTCGCCCCCGTCGCTGAAGGAGTCGGGCGTCACGTTGAGGATGCCCATCACGCACGGACGGGTGAGCCAGTCAAGGGCTGCGGCCACGCCCGCAGGCTACCCGCGAGCGCGCCCACCGAGGGCGGCGGCGGCGACCCCCGCACAACGGGGTCGCGGCGATCGCAGCCGGGGATCATGCATTTGCGGCCCCCGCAAATGCCGATCCCGATTCGGCGAGTGGCCGCGACCCCGTTGTGCGGGGGTGGCCGCGACCCCGTTGTGCGGGGGTGGCCGCGGTGGATCCCGCAGTTGCGGCCCCCGCAAATGCCGATCCCGATTCGGCGATTGGCCGCGACCCCGATGTCCGGGGGCCGCCTGCCGCAGATCGCGGGTGGTGCCTAGACCCCTGCGGTGCCGGGCTCAGTACCCGGCGCGGGAGGCGGAAGCGGCTGGCGGCGCTTCTCGGCCTCGGCCTCATCGGCGGCCCGCTCGGCCTCGGCGGCCTTCTGGCGGGCGCGCTCGTCCTTCACGCGGAAGACGTCGGCCTCCGCCTCGCCGTCGAGCAGGCGCAGGAACTCGTCGCGCTCGATGGTCTCGCGGCGCAGCAGGATCTGCGTGATGTTCTCGAGGTCGTGACGGTGCTCGGAGAGGATGTCCTTCGCCCGCTGGTAGGCGTCCTCGATGATGCGGCGGATCTCGGTGTCGATCTGGCGCGCGATGTCATCCGAGTAGTCGGGCTCGGAGTGCATGTCGCGGCCCAGGAACGGCGCGCCGTGGTTGTGGCCCAGCACGCGCGGGCCGAGCTTCTCGCTCATGCCGAAGCGCATGGTCATCTGCTTGGCCGTGGCCGTGACCTTCTCGAGGTCGTTGGCGGCGCCTGTGGTGATCTCGGCGAACACGATCTCCTCGGCGGCGCGGCCGCCCAGGGTCATGGCCATGGTGTCCTCGAGCTGCGCGCGGGTGGTGAGGAACTTGTCCTCGGCGGGCATCGAGATCGTGTAGCCCAGCGCCTGCCCGCGACTGACGATGGAGATCTTGTGCACCGGGTCGGCGTTGGGGAGGAAGTGGCCCACGATGGCGTGGCCCATCTCGTGGTAGGCCGTGACCACGCGCTCCTTGTCGGAGAGCAGGCGGGTCTTCTTCTCGGGGCCGGCGATCACGCGCAGGATGCCCTCCTCGAGCTCCTGGGCGTCGATGACCTTCTTGCCCTTGCGGGCGGCGAGCAGGGCCGACTCGTTCACCAGGTTGGCGAGGTCGGCGCCGGTGAAGCCCGGCGTCTGGCCCGCGAGGGTGTCGAGGTCGATCTCCTTGTCGATCGGCTTGCCGCGCGTGTGCACGCGGAGGATCTCGGCGCGGCCCGCGCGGTCGGGGCGGTCGACCATGATCTGGCGGTCGAAGCGGCCCGGGCGCAGCAGTGCGGGGTCGAGGATGTCCGGCCGGTTGGTGGCCGCGATGAGGATGATGTTGTCCTTGGCCTCGAAGCCGTCCATCTCGACGAGCAGCTGGTTGAGCGTCTGCTCGCGCTCGTCGTGGCCGCCGCCCATGCCGGCGCCGCGGTGGCGGCCCACGGCGTCGATCTCGTCCATGAAGATGATGCAGGGCGAGTTCTGCTTGGCCTGCTCGAAGAGGTCGCGCACGCGGCTGGCGCCGACGCCCACGAACATCTCGACGAAGTCGGATCCCGAGATGGAGAAGAAGGGCACGCCGGCCTCGCCCGCCACGGCGCGTGCCAGCAGGGTCTTGCCGGTGCCGGGAGGCCCGTAGAGCAGCACGCCCTTGGGGATGCGCGCGCCCAGGGCCTGGAAGCGCTTGGGGTTCTCGAGGAACTCCTTGATCTCCTCGAGCTCCTCGACGGCCTCATCGGCCCCCGCGACGTCACGGAAGGTGATCTTCGGCTGGTCCACCGACATGCGCTTGGCGCGGCTCTTGCCGAAGCTCATCACCTTCGAGCCGCCGCCCTGCATCTGGTTCATCAGGAAGATCCAGAACACGAAGAAGAGCAGGAAGGGGGCGAGCGTGATGAGGAAGCCCCACCAGGCCGATCCGCCGCGGCCCTCGACCACGAACGGCACCTGCGCCTTGTCGATGCTGTCGGTGACCTGGGCGCCGTAGTTGTCGGGGAAGCCGGTGACGTAGGTCTTGCCGTCCTTCAGCGTGACCTCGAGCTCCTGGTCCTTCGTCTGCATGGTGACGGCCGAGACCTTGCCCTCGGTCAGGTCCTTCTGGAACCCGGTGAAGGTCGGCTGCTCGGCCGGCTGCGACGACGACGTGACCAGCCGCTGCGCCACGAAGGCCAGCAGGATCACGATCAGGATGGGAAATGCAGCGCTCTTGAAGAAGCGGCTCAGCGGTTGGCTCCCGCTCGGTTACGAGGCCCGAGGGTAGCAGCGTCCGGGGCGATCACGGTGCCCGACGTGCGACTAGGACAGCACGCTGATGTATGGCAGCTCGCGGTAGCGCTCGCCGGCGTCCAGGCCGTAGCCGACCACGAACACATCGGGCAGATGGAAGCCCACGTAGCGCGTGCGCAGATCGAGCCGGTCGGCCGCCGGCTTGCTCAGCAGCGCGCAGGTCTCGAGCGAGGCCGGGTCGCGCGCGGCGAGATTGCGCATGAGGTAGCGCAGCGTGCGCCCGGAGTCGATGACGTCCTCCACGAGCAGCACGTCGCGGCCCTCCACCGCCACGTCGAGGTCCTTCGTGATGCGCACCACGCCCGACGAGTGCGTGGCCGACCCGTACGACGACACCGCCATGAAGTCGATCTCGCAGGGGATGGCCAGCTCGCGCACGAGATCGGCGGTGAAGAACACCGCGCCCTTGAGGATGCCGATCACCAGCAGGTCGCGACCCGCGTAGTCGGCCGAGATCTCGGCGGCCATCTCGCGCACGCGCGCGGTGAGGTCGTCGCGCGACACCAGCACGTCGCCGGGTGCGCGATCGCTCACGCCGGCACCGCCGTCAGGTTGACGGCCGGCTCGCCCGGGGTGGCCACGGCGTCGGCCGATGCCCGGTGCCCGGCAACCCACAGCACGCGGTCGCCCTCGGCCACCACGGGCACGGCCGCCCGGTGGCGCGCGGGGACGCCCGCGGCCTGCAGCAGCCGCCCCACGGGCTGATGGCCGCCGCCCGCGAGCGCGATGCGGTCGCCATCGCGCGGGCCCCGCACCACCAGGGCGCCGGCGGCACGCACCCAGGCGCTGTCGCAGCTCGTGCGCCCGGCGGTGCCCCGCGCGGCGTGCAGCTCGAGGCCGGGCAGGCGCACGGTGCCCGGCACCGCGAGTGGCTCCACGCCGATCACCACGGGGCGGTCGATGGCGGCCTCGGCGACGAGCACGCCGGTGTCCACCGCCACGATGCCCCCCGGCACCTCGGTGATGCCGGTGCCGGCGGATGCGCGGGCGAGCACGGCGTCCACGGTGGCCGACTCGTGGGCCGCCGCCGGGAGCCCCGCCGACGCGATCAGCCGGCGTGCCAGCAGGCGCGCCACGGCCACGGGCTCGCGCACCAGGCCCGCGGCGTCGAGGCCCGGGGCGCCGGGGCCCGGCGCGCCGAGGCCAGGGGCGCCGGCTCGAGTGGCCAAGCGATGCCAGGCGGCGTCGGTCACGGCGTCCACCACGGCGGCCTCATCGGCCAGCAGCTCGGCCATGCGCGCCACGTTGCGCTGCGCCTGCGGGTGCACCTGCTCGAGCGCCGGCACCAGGCCGTGGCGCACCCGGGCACGCGCGGTGACGGGATCATCGTTGCCGGGGTCGTCGACGAAGGCCACGCCCCGCTCCACGCACCACGCGCGCACCTCGTCGCGGGTGAGCCCGAGCAGGGGGCGCACCAGCCGGTCGCGGCGCGGGGCGATTCCCAGGGCGCCCGCGCGGCCGGTGCCGCGCGCCGCACGGAACAGGATGGTCTCGGCATTGTCGGTGAGCGTGTGGCCGGTGGCGATGAGCGCGAGGCCCTCGCGGCCGCGCACGCGCTCGGCGGCTGCGAGGCGGGCATCACGGGCGCGCTCGAGCGCCGCGGGGCCGGGGGCGAGGCCCAGCGACTCCACGTGGGCGGTCAGGCCACGCGCCCGGGCGGCGTCGGCCACGGCGCGTGCCTCGTCGGCCGCCTCGGGCCGGAAGCCGTGGTCCACCGACAGCACTTGCACCGGGCCGTCATGCAGGTCGGCCACCACGTGCATGAGGCACATGGAGTCGGCGCCGCCCGACACCATCAGCAGCACGCCGCTGCCCGCGGGAAGCAGGCCGTGGCGCGCGCAGTAGGCCCCCACGCGCTGCGCGAGTCCGGAGTCCCGCGACATCACGACCCCTCGCCGAGCGCACCGACCAGCGTGGTGAGGTCTGCCTCGGTCACCGGCCCCGCCCACGTGCTGGCCAGGCGGCCCTGGCGGTCGAGCAGGAGGGTCGTCGGCAGGCCGGTGGCTCCGTACCCGTTGGATACGCCATCGTCGGAGTCGACCCCGAGCGGGAACCTCACCCCCACCTCACGGGCGAACTCGCGCGCGGCGTCGGGGGCGTCGTCGATGGCCACGCCCACCACGCGCACGGCGGGGTTGGCGGTGGCGAACCGTTGCACCGCCGGCATCTCCTCCTTGCACGGCCCGCACCACGAGGCCCAGAGGTTCACCACGGTGGGCCGCGCCCCGGGCCTGCCGATGGTGATCTCACCCGGGCCCTCGAGCCTCGGCACCGACACCGGGATCGCCGCCGGGCGGTCGGCGGCGGGCGTGACCTGGGCACTCCCCCCGCCGGCGCTCGACGATCCGCACCCGGTCGCGAGCGCCGCCGCGGCGACGGCCGCCGGCGCGATCATGAGGGCGATGATTCCCCGGGACGTCACGGGCGCGAGCCTAGTCGGGCGGCCCGGCGGGGGGTGTCGTACCGTGACCGGCATGTCGTCACCCGAGCTCACCTCGGCAATCCTCGCCGTCGATCGCAGGGCCGGCGGGCAGGTGCGCTCGATCGTGGCATCGGTACCCGGCGGCCACGAGTACGCCCGGCTCACCGCCGACATCATGGCCCCTGCATTCCAGGTGCTCGTGGTCGGCCTCATCGTGATGCCGGGATCGCGCATGGTGGGCGTACGCGCGGCCCTGGCGGGTACGGCCGCCGGGCTCGGCGCGAAGGTGGCGCGCGACGCCATCGACCGGCCCCGTCCCGGCCCCCGCGGCGAGGGCGGGTTCCCGAGCCGCCACGCGGCGTCGTCCACGGCGATCGCGCTCAGCGTGGCACGCGAGCGTCCCCTGCTCGGGGCTGCTGCCCTCATCGGCGCGGTGGCGGGGCTCGCGGCGCGCGTGGCCGCGGCCGATCACGATCCTCTCGACGTGGTGGCCGGCGCCGGGCTCGGCGCGGCCGTGGCGCGCATCACGCGGCGTCGGCGATGGAGGCGGGGCGGAACTCGCCGGTGACCTGATCGTCCACCGGCGCGCCCGTGCGCACCATGTCCTGCTGCAGCGCCACGCCGGCGCGCTCGATGAGCGCATCCGGCCCGGTGTCGCCATCGCGCCACTCGGCCACGCCCACGCCCACCGACCCGGCGGTCACCCGAAGGCCGTCGCGGTCGCGCACGGCGACGCCCTCGAGGGCCAGGGCGATGCGATCGCCGAGCTCGCGTGCCGCGTCTGCCGTGCCCGGGACGAGCGCCACGTAGCGCCCCTCCGCCTGCTCCATCACCAGGTCGGATCCCGAGGTGACGCCCACCACCGCCGACGAGCAGGCATCGAGCAGGTGGTCGAGCACGTCGTCGCCATGGCGCTGGGCGATGGCATCGACGCGGGGCACCGCGACGATCGCCACCGATAAGGGGCTGCCCGTCTCGGCGGCACGGCGGCAATCGCGCGCCGCGATGATGTCGAACACGTCCCCCGGGGCGGGGCCCGGCGCGCGATCACGGCCGAACGACGGCATGGCGGCGATGACGCCCTGGGCCATGCCCGCGTGGGCGGCGCCGAGGGCGGCCACCACGATGACGGCGATGAAGCCCATTGCCACCTCCGCCGAGGTGACGTTGCCGCCCGAGGCGGCCGCGAGCCCGATGGCGCACGCGAGGAGGGTCGCGATGAGCCCGGTGCCACCGGCCAGCGGCGCGGCGAGCACGGCGGGGATGACCAGCAGGGGCCACAGCCACCACGTGCCCAGGGCCACGATCGGCACCACCGTGACGAGCACGAGGGCCGCCAGCAGGAAGAGGCGACGCTGCCGGTACCGCGCGGCGGCGGCTTCGGTGGCGTGGTCGTGGTCGGGGGTCTCGATCACCGTTCCCCTGCGGTGCACCGGCGTCGGCAATCCGGTTTAGCGAAAACTAGAAGCCGGCCCGGACGCTCCCGCTAGGCTCGGCGCGTGACGACGGTGGGGATCATCGGGGCGGGCACCATGGGCGCGGAGATCGCCCACGTGGCGTCGGTGGTCGGCATGGACGTGCTCGTGGCCGACGCCGATCTCGACCGCGCGGAGCAGGGCGTGGATCGCGCCCGCGCCATCGGCGCGCGGCGCGTGGAGCGCGGACGGCTGGAGCCCGCGGCGGCGGACGAGGCCGCCGGGCGCGTGCGGGCCGTGGCGGGCATCGACGACCTCGCGGATGTCGACGTGGTGATCGAGGCCGTTCCCGAGGACCTCGCCCTGAAGACCGCGGTGCACCGGCGCATCGATGATGTGGTGCGCCCCGATGCCCTGGTGGCCACCAACACCTCGGGACTGTCGGTGACGGCGCTGGGC
>JAGWYY010000078.1 GCA_018969105.1 Acidobacteriota bacterium
CGCGGTGGCCCGCACGCTGGGCGGTGAGGTGATCCCCATGGACGCCGCCGACTCCGGCGTGGGCCTGGTGGGCATGACCGTGCGCGAGCCGGTGGGCGTGATCGCCGCCATCACGCCGTTCAACTTCCCGCTCAACCTCGTGGCCCACAAGCTCGGGCCCGCGGCGGCCGTCGGGGCGCCCGTGGTGCTGAAGCCCGCGGGGCGCACGCCTCTCTCGGGCCTCGCGCTGGCGGCCATCCTGCGCGAGGCGGGCCTGCCGCCCGCCATGCTCGGCTGGGTGCTCGGCGACTCCGTCGCCGGCGAGCCGCTCACGGCGCACCCGGATGTGTCGATGGTGTCGTTCACCGGCAGCAGCACGGTGGGGTGGGCCATCCGGTCGGCGCGCCCGGACATCCGCGTGGCCCTCGAGTTGGGCAACGCCACGCCCGTCATCGTGCACGACGACGCCGATCTGGCGCTGGCCGCGCGCGCCATCGCCGCGAGCGCCTTCACCCACGCCGGGCAGTCGTGCATCTCGGTGCAGCGGGTGCTCGTGCACCGCGCCGCGCACGACGCGTTCATGGACGAGCTGCTGCCCCGTGTGGACGCCCTCGTGGTGGGCGACCCCCTGGATGAGGCCACCGATGTGGGCCCCGTGATCGACTCCGAGTCGGCAGACCGGGTGCTCGAGTGGATCGCCGAGGCCACGCAGCTGGGCGCGCGCGTGGTGCGGGGCGGCGAGCGCCTGCCCGAGGGCCCGGCGATGATCGCCCCCACGGTGCTCGACGGCGTGGCGCCCTTCGCGCGGCTCATGCGCGACGAGGCCTTCGGTCCGGTGCTCGCCGTGTGCGTGTACGACCGCGTCGACGGCGCCATCGCCATCGCCAACGACAGCCCCCTCGGCCTGCAGGCCGGCATCTTCACCGCGCGGGTGGACCGGGCCATGGCCTGGGCCCGCCTGCTCGACTTCGGCGGGGTGCTCATCAACGAGACCCCCACCTTCCGCGCCGACCACATGCCCTATGGCGGCAGGCGGGGCTCGGGTGACGCCCGGGAGGGCCCGGCCTCCGCCGCGCTCGAGATGACCTACCCCAAGCTGGTGGTCACCCGGGTGGACCCCTCCTGAACGACGGAGCCCGGCGCGATGGCCGGGCTCCTGTTCCAGATGGCGGGAGAAGGATTTGAACCTTCGTAGGCAGAGCCGACGGTTTTACAGACCGCTCCCTTTGACCACTCGGGCACCCCGCCAGATGGCCGCGGCACCTTAGCGGAGTGGCGTGCCGGGTCTCAACGGGCTGCGGGCGCCGGGTGCGAGCACCGGGCATCGGGCCCCAGGCACAGGGCATGTGGGCTGGTGCTCTGCTCACGGCATGGGGGATTCCCCGCGCATGCGGCGAAACGGTTGGGGCAGCGGCCCACGCCGCGCAGCGTTCGTGTCCCAATCGCAGGAGTCATCCCGTGACGTATCCCTACTGGAAGCGCATGCTGGTGGAGGCGCTCGGCACCTTCGGCTTCTTCCTCTTCGGGTTCTCCGGCATCGCGGCTGCGGTGCTGCTGCCGGGGTCCATCGGCACTGGGGGCGTGGCCGCCGGCTTCGGCCTGGGCCTGGCCCTCATGATCTTCGCCTTCGGCCACATCTCGGGCGGGCACTTCAACCCGGCCGTCACCCTCGGGCTCGCCAGCGGTCGGCAGTTCCCGTGGTCTGAGCTCATCGGCTACTGGATCGCCCAGCTGATCGGGGCCTTCTGCGCCATGGGCGCCGCCTGGGCGATCTACTCGTCCGCGGTGCAGGACGCCCTGGTGAACGCGCCCGGCGAGGGCATCGGCACCGGCACCGCCGTGGCGATCGAGATCATCTTCACCGCGCTGTTCGTGATCGTCATCAGCGCGGTGGCCACCGACAAGGCCCCGTGGAGCGGCATCCTCGCGCCGATCGCCATCGGTGGATTCATCTTCACCGCGGCTACGGTGGTGGGCCCGATCTCGGGTGGGTCGTTCAACCCGGCCCGCTCCATCGCCCCGGCCATCTACGCGCAGGACGTCACCAACCTGTGGATCTACATCGTCGGCCCGCTCCTGGGCGGTGCCATCGGCGGGCTCGTCTACTGGCTCATCCGGTCGCTGCGCGGCCCGGGCGAGGTGCAGGAGATGTCCGGCAACGGATAGGCCATGCGGGGGCCGGGTGGCTCAGTCGCCGCCCGTGCCCCCGGGGTCGAACCGGTAGCCCACGCCATAGTGGGTGATGATGAAGTCGGTGTCCGGGATCGCCGCGCGCAGCTTCTGGCGCACCTTCCTCACGAAGACATCCACCGAGCGGTCGCCCGCCATCATCTCGTAGCCCCAGGCCTCGCGGTAGATCTTGTTGCGGGCCAGGGGGCGCCCGTCGGCCTTCGCGAGCACGAGCAGCACCTCGAACTCGCGCGCGGTGAGGCCCACGCTCCGGCCGTCGGCGAACGCCTGCACCTGATCGGGGTCGATCACCAGCCCCGCGGCCTCGATGGGGCCGTCCGCGGCCCGCGCCCGTTCCTTGTCGCGACGCCTGAGCTGCGCGCCCACCCGCGCCACGAGCTCCTTCATCGAGAACGGCTTGATGAGGTAGTCGTCGGCGCCGATCTCGAGGCCGTGCACGCGGTCGTGCTCACTGGTGCGCGCGCTGCACATGATGATGGGCACGTCGGGATCCTCCCCGCGCACCTCCTCCGTGAAGCGCCAGCCGTCGAGCTGCGGCAGCATGAGGTCGAGCACCACCAGGTCGGGTCGCTCGCGCTTGAACAGGCGCAGCCCCGTGCCGCCGTCGGCGGCCATCAGCGTGCGATGCCCCGCGCGCCCCAGGTGGTAGGCCACGGAGTCGGCGATCGCCGGGTCGTCCTCCACGATCAGGATCGTGTGGGTCGCCATGGGCGCGACCGTACCAGCGCCGGGGTGGCGCGGGGCGCGGGAGTGACAGGTCGGACGGGCACCTCCCGGGTCCGCGACGTCACGCGCTGCCTCTACCGTGCAGGCGTGCGTGCGACCGACCTGCGCCCGTGACCGCCGCGGGCGACCTCATCGGCGGCCGGTACCGCCTCGAGCGGCCGATCGGCAGCGGTGGCATGGCCACGGTGTGGCGGGCCACCGACGAGGAGACCGGCCACGCGGTGGCCGTGAAGCTGATGCACCCCCGCGTGCAGGACGACCCCGACCTGCTGGTGCGGTTCCGGCGCGAGGCCGATGTGGTGTCGCGCCTCGATCACCCGTGCATCGTGCGGCTGCTCGACCAGGACGCCGGGTCGGATGACGGGCCCCACATCATCTTCGAGCTCGTCGATGGCGTCACGCTGAAGGCCCTCATCCGCCAGCGCGGCGCGCTCGACCCCGCCGAGGCGGCATCGATCGCGAGCCAGGTGGCCCGCGGCCTCGAGCTCGCGCATCGCTCGGGCGTGGTGCACCGCGACATCAAGTCACACAACGTGCTGGTCACCGACTCCGGCGTGGCCAAGCTCACCGACTTCGGCATCGCGCGCCTGCTCGACGGCATGCAGGACGGCCTCACCCGCACCGGCACGGTGCTCGGCACCAGCGACTACCTCGCGCCCGAGCAGGCGCGTGGCCTGGGCGTGGACGGTCGCACCGACGTCTACGCGCTCGGCATCGTGCTGTACGAGTCGCTCACCGGCGAGCTGCCGTTTCCCGCCGATACCCCGATGGGCGTGGCGCTGCGCCAGGTGCGCGACCCCATGCCCGACCCGCGCGAGGTGCGCCCCCAGGTGCCGGCCTACCTCGCCGCCATCGTCATGCGGGCCTGCGAGAAGGACCCCGACGCGCGGTTCCCCTCGGCCCTCGACATGGCCGATGCGCTCATCGACGTGCCGGCGGGCGCCACCGCCGCGATGCCGGTCATCCCCCCCGAGGTGGCGGCCGCTGACGCCGACACCGGAACGCTCGCGCCGGCCAGGCCGCCCGAGGAGGCCGCCACGGGCGTGCTGGCACCGGTGGCCGAGGACCACGCGCAGGTGCAGGCGACGGATGGCGCCGCCACTGGCGCCATCGATGCCGCCGGCGCCACCGGCGAGACCCGCATCACCGCCGCCGCTCCCGCCGATGCGGAGCCACCACCGGTGATCGCCACGGCTGCGCGCACGCGGCGCTGGCCTGCGGTGGTGGCGGGCGTGCTGGTGCTGGGCGCGGGCGCGGCGGCCGCGGTGGTGGTGACCACCGGCGGCACCGAGGCCGTGTCGCCGGCATCGGGTGGCGCGTCCAGCGGCGGAGACGCTGGCGGCGGCGGGGCGATCATGACCGGCCTGCAGCCGCTGCAGCTGGCGTCGGTGACCGATGCCGACCCCGGCGGCGAGGGGCGCGAGATGCCGGGCGAGGTGCCGCTGGCCTACGACGGCAACGAGGCCACCTCATGGCGCACCGAGCGCTACGCCACCCCGGACTTCGGTGGCCTGAAGGATGGCGTGGGGCTGGCCCTCGCCCTGGAGTCACCGGCGGTGGCGCGGCGGCTGGTGGTCACCACCAGGGGCACGGGCGGTGCCTTCGAGGTGGTGGCCGGCGAGCCCGGGCCGGAGGCGCGGGTGGTGGGGCGTGGCACGTTCCAGGACGGCGCGCAGCAGGTGGCGCTCGACGACGGCGCCGCATCGGGCACCTACACCTTCTGGATCACCGAGCTTCCGCCCAACGCGGAGGGCAGCGGCTTCCGGGCGTACGTATCGGAGATCGGGCTCGAGGGAACGCCCTAGGCCCGACCGCGTGGAGGGCAGCCGCTCCCGCGCGGCGAACATAACTCCATGCCGCTGCCCGCCCCATGGGAGGACTCCCTTCGCGACCTCGACGAGCGCCTGTCGCATCAGGGCGGTCGCGCCCGGGCGCTGGCCCCGGAGTCGCGCGCGGGGTACGTGCGTGACTGCCGCCGGGTGGCCACCTGGCTCTCGGAGCACGGGGTGGCGGGCCCGCCCGACATCACCACGTCCATGCTCGAGGCCGCGCTCCGCGACATCGGCTGGGCGCCCTCGACGCAGCGTCGCGCCCTCACCTCGCTGCGCGAGTGGCTCTACCCGTACTTCCCGCGCGGGCGGTGCCCCGCGGCGCTCATCGACGCCCCGCGCGCCGAGCGCGCGCCGGTGCCACGCCTCTCGCAGGATGACGCCGCTGCGCTGGCCGACCACGCCGCGCGCCTGATCGACGAGGCGCCGCCGAGGTCCACGGCGCGCGCGCTGGCCATCCGCGACCGGGCGCTCGTGGAGGTGCTCTACGGCAGCGGGCTGCGCCGGCAGGAGGCCTGCGATCTCGTGCTGTCGTCGCTCGACTTCGAGCACGAGACGCTGGCGGTGGTGGGGAAGGGGGGCCATGCGCGCACGGTGCCGATTACCGAGCCGTGCGTCGATGCCCTGCGCCAGTGGCTGGATGAGGGCCGCCCGCGCCTGGCCGCGATGGCCGGCTTCACGGCCGCCGCGCGGGCCTGCGTGTTCCTCTCGCGCAGCGGGGCCCCCATGGATGGCAGCGCGGTGTACCGCGTGGTGCATCGCATGCTCGAATCGCTCGGGCGCACGGGTGGCCCGCACCTGCTGCGCCACGCGGCGGCCACGCACATGCTCGAGGGCCCCGGCGGCGCCGGCGGGGCCCACCTGCGCGTGGTGCAGGAGTTCCTGGGGCACGCGAGCCTGGCCACCACCGAGCGCTACACGGGCGTGACCACCAAGGCCATGCAGAAGACCCTGCGCCAGGCGCACCCCCGCGGATGACCGACCCCGCCCGCACATCCGTCACCACGCCCCCCGCCGATCCCGTGGCGGACCCCTCCGTGCCGCCCGTGGCCGTGGACGCGCCGGGGTACCGGGCGCTCGCGGCCGCCTTCGTGGCCACGCGGGGCAGCGCGAACACCCGCGCGGCCTACGGTCGCGATCTCACCCTGCTGGGCGAGGCCCTGGGCGTGGAGCCATCGGATGAGCAGGCGCCTCCATTCGGCGTGGAGACGGACCCGGGCGCACGGCGCGCGGCCGAGCAGATGGCAGCGATCCCGTCGGGCTGGTGGCAGGACTGGCGCGATCGCCTCGGCGGACGGCCGTCGAGTCGCGCGCGGAGGGTGGCGGCGGTGCGCGCCTTCTGCCGCTGGTGGTCGCGCGCCCTCGACCTGCCCAACCCGGTGGAGGACCTCCGCCCTCCGGCCATGGCGTCCCGCAACCAGGATCGCCTCACGCGCGAGGTCGCGGCGCTCTCGCCATCGCAGATGCGGCGCATGTGCGAGGCCGCGGCCGCCATGCCCGGACCCGAGGGCCTGCGCGCGAGCGCGCTCATCGAGGTGCTCTACGGATGCGGCCTGCGGGCCACCGAGGCCGCGGGGCTCGACGTGTCGGCCCTGCACCTTGACGACCCCGATGATCCCTACGTGATCGTGCTCGGCAAGGGCGGCAAGCACCGCGCGGTCGCCGTGCCTCAGGTGGCGCACGACGCCCTGCGCCGCTACCTGGCCACGGGGCGTCCGGAGCTTCGCGCCCGCGACGTGAAGCCCCGGCCCGACCAGCAGCGCCACCGCGACGCCGATGCGGTGTTCCTCGGCAACCGCGGTCGCCGCGTGGGCCGCTCCGATGTGTGGCGCGAGGTCAACCGCGTGGCCGACGCCGCCGGGCTGACATCGGAGGGCGTGCGGGTGTTCCCCCATGCGCTGCGCCACTCATGCGGCACCCACCTGGTGCAGGCCGGCGTGGACATCCGCTACGTGCAGGCCCACCTCGGCCACGCCAGCCCGGTCACCACCGAGGTGTACACGCACATCACGGCGAGCCACCTGAAGGACGACTTCGACCGCGCCCATCCGAGGGCGCGGCGCCAGGACCCGGTGTCAGGCACGTAACCCGCCTGCGGCGACGCGCGCCTCAGGGCCCCGTCATCACCTCGGCCGCGATGCCGGTTGGCGCGATCGCCAGCCGGCCCACCGACGGGCGCATGGCCCGCTCGCCCAGCTGCTCCCGGTAGCGGCGCACCAGCCGATCCGCCACGCCCGCGGCCCCGGGGCGCGGATCGCGTCCGCCTTCGAGGCTCCCCCACGGGCACACGGCGCCCGGCGAGAACACCAGCACGCCGTCCACCTCGCCGATCACGGCCTCGTGCCAGTGACCGAACACCACGGCGTCCACGTGATGCCCCCGGAATGCCCGGGCCATCGCGCGGACGCGGCCGGCATCCCACGCGAGGCGCCGCCCGGCGGCTGCGTGCGCGGCCACCACCAGCGCGTCGGTGCTCCTCCGCTTGCCGTGGACCAGGCCGATGCGGCGCCCGCCGGCGTTCACGATGACCCGTGCGGGCAGCTGCGGCGCACCCGGCAGGTCGTGATCGCCCCGCACGGCCACCACGGGCGCGATGCGCTCGAGCGCGGGGATCACCGAGCCATCGGACAGATCGCCGGCGTGCAGAATCAGGTCGCTGCCCGCGAGCGCGTCCAGGGCCCATCGGGGGATCTCGTCGAGGAATTCCCCCACGTGCGTGTCGGCGATGACCCCGACGACGAGCCCGTCTACCCCGGTGTCAGGCACCGGGGGTCATCCCCTGTATGCGCGGCGGGCCTCGTGGCGCTCGAACGCCAGGTCGATGAGGCGCTGCACCAGTTCGGGGTAGGTGAAGCCGTCGCCGGCCATCAGGCGCCCCCACACGCTGGTGGACGTGAATCCCGGGATCGTGTTGATCTCGGATACGTAGAGATCCTCGCCCTCGAGGAAGAAGTCCACGCGCGCCAGGCCGCTGCAGCCGATGGCCTTCCAGGCGCGCACGGCGAGCTCGCGGGCGTGGTCCTGCACGTGCGGCGGCACGTCGGCCGGCACGGCGAGGCTCATGCCGCCCTCGCGGTACTTGGCGTCGTGGTCGTACCAGTCGTTCTCATGGATGATCTCGCCGAGGGGCGAGGCATGCGGGTCGTCGTTGCCGAGGAGGCCCACCTCCACCTCGCGGCCCATGGCCCGGCGCTCCACCAGGGCCTTGTCGTCATGGGCGAAGGCCAGTTGCAGGGCCGGGCCGAGCGCCGCCTCGTCGGGCACCGGGCTGATGCCGAAGCTCGATCCCAGCCGCGCGGGCTTGGCGAAGGCCGGGTAGCCGATCTCGCGTGCCACGCGCTCGCGCACGCCCGCGGCGTCGTCGAGCCACTCGCGGTGGGTGAGGATGAGCGTCTCCACGCGGGGGATGCCCGCGGCCACCGCGAGCACGTGGAACAGCGCCTTGTCCATGCCGGTGGCGCTCGCCGCGACGTCGGCGCCCACGTAGGGCACGCCGACCGTCTCGCACAGGCCCTGCACCGTGCCGTCCTCGCCCCACGGGCCGTGCAGCACCGGGAACACCAGGTCGATCTCGGTGGGGGCGCCGCCGCCGAGCGGCATGAGCCACGCCTGGTCGCCCGCCGCGGGCACGAGGGCCACCGGCTCATCGCCGAGGGTCCACGCGCCGTCGCGCGAGATGGTGATCTCCAGCACCTCGTACCTGTCCTGGTCGACGGCCGTGGCCACCGAGGCGGCCGAGGCGAGCGAGACGTCATGCTCGCTGCTGCGGCCGCCGCCCAGCACGGCGATCCTCATCAACCGGGTGCAGGCGGCTGCGATCCGCCGCCGGACGACCCGCCGCCCGACGACCCGCCGCCCGATGGCGCCGGGGGCTGCGATCCGCCGCCGGACGACCCGCCACCCGACGAGCCCCCGCCGGACGACCCGCCGCCCGACGATCCACCCCCGGACGATCCGGTGGAGATGTAGATGGTCACCGTGCTGCCGGCGGGCACCTGCGAGCTGCCGCTGGGGTCCTGGTCGACCACGATGCCGGCGGGCTGGGTGCTCTCGACCTCGGCGGTGCTCACGTTGAACCCGAGGCTCTCGAGCTTGGAGCGCGCGGTGCTGGAGTCGCTGCCCGTGACGTCGGGCACGCTGCTGCCACCGGATGCGGCGACGATGAGGTCAACCGACGAGCCCTTGGCCACTGATGCGCCGCCGGAGGGGTCCTGCCCCGTGACGGTGCCGGGCGCGAGGCCCGATGTGCCGTCGTCCTCGGTGACGCTGCCGACCTCGAGCCCGGCGCTCGCGAGCGAGCTGCGCGCGGCGTCGATGTCGTTGCCGGTGACGTCGGGCACGGTCACCTTGGTGACGCCCTTGCTCACGTAGAG
>JAGWYY010000079.1 GCA_018969105.1 Acidobacteriota bacterium
GATGCTGATCTCCGCGGGCAACGACATCGTCGGGCTCGATGCCGCGCGCATCGAGGCGTCGGTCATCGGCGTGGCGCTCATCGCCGTGGCCGCCGTGGGCGTGGCATGGGGGGTGCGGCACGTCTCGGCCACCGACGTGCCCAAGGCGGCGCTGTCGTCCTAGGTGGTGCCGGCCCCGCCGGTGCCGGGCGACGGCGCCGCCGCGGCGTCCCTCCGGGCCTTGCGCAGCTCGGGAAGGGTGATCACCAGCCAGTACGCGGCGAACCCGATGACGAGCCCCACGAGGGTGTCGGCCACGCGCAGCAGCACCCAGTGCCCGAAGGCGTAGTTCTCGAGGTCGCCGTGCAGCGCCACGGTCATCATCGAGATCGCCGCGATGTACACCGTGTAGTTGCGCGCCCAGAAGACGATGCCGATGAACAGCATGATGAAGCCGACGGTCACCACGACGTCGGGGGTGCTCACCACGGCGAGCCCGCCGATGAGCAGGCAGCCGACCATCACCCCCACCACGCGCTTGATGCCGCGGTCGAAGGTGGCGTCGGGGGTGGCGCGCGTGATGGCCCAGAAGGTCACCATCACCCAGAAGTAGTTGTGGTTCTTCGTGGCCGCCCAGAGGCCGGCGGTGGTGCCGAGCAGCACGCCGAGCAACAGCGCCTGGCGCATGGCGAGGCCGCCCGAGAAGAACGGCGGGGGCTTCTCGGTGGGCTTGGGCCTCGCCGGTGGCTGGTGGATGAGGGCGAACCCCGTGAGGCGGCGGATGACCCACAGCACCACGAGCACCACCACGGCGGCGCCCGTGCCGAGCGCTGCCTGCACGAGCACGCCCTCGGGGTCGAGGTCCTTCGCGATGCCCATGACCGCGAAGAAGAAGAAGGCCACCGACACCATCGCCGCGAGGCCGGCACCCACCCCGCCATGGCGACGCGTGAGGGGGCCCATGGCGATCACCAGCGCCATCACCGCTCCCACCGCCCAGGGGCTCTTCACGGCCCCCCACGCGAGGAACAGCGTGGCGAGCATGGCGACGCCCGCCATCAGGGCGGAGGGCAGGCTCTTCTTCCGGGGGACGAAGGTGGCGGCCATCATCACGAACCACGCCACGAACACCGCCGGCAGCACCTTCGCGATGACGAACAACTGGTACTCGAACTGGAGGTGCTGGCCGAGGGAGAAGTGGCCCTCGATGAACCTCGCCGCCTCGGGTGGCCTGTAGCCGGCGAGCCATGCGAGCCACCCCGCGAACGTCGAGGCGATGGCGACGGCGATCGCCGGGCGCCATAGGAGGGGCGCCTGCTTGTCGGGCTTCAGCGCACCGCGCAGGGTGCGGCCCTTCGATGGCAGTACCGGGGCGTCCATGGTCGCCGAGGCTACCGGGCGCCCGGGCCCGGGCTCAGGGGAATCAGCGGGCGCAGCGCGCGCACCGTCCCCGCAGGGTGATGTCGTGCCCCTCCACCTCGAACGCCAGGCGGTCGGCCATGGCGTGCAGGGCCGCCTCCACGTCGTCGTCCTCGATGGGCACCACCGCTCCGCACTCGCGGCACACGGCGTGGTGGTGGTGATCGCCGCCCGGGTGGGCGGGCTCGAACTTGGCCACCTGGCCGCCCAGGTCGACCCGGTGCACCAGGTGCAGGTCGGTGAGGGTGTCGAGCGCGCGGTACACGCTGGCCATGCCGGGGGTGGCGCCGGGCTCGGCCGCGAGGGCGTCGCGGATCTCCTGGGCGCTCAGGCAGCAGTCCTGTCGCGCGAGCAGGTCGACCACCGCCTTGCGGGCGCCGCCGGCGCGGAGTCCGGCGGCGCTGATGCTGGCCTCGGCGTGGCGCGCCCATTCGGCCCGTTCCGACGTGGTGGTCATGACGCGCATGTTCGCAGGCCGGGGCGACGGCGGGCCGGGTTACGATGGGTGCGGTGAGTTCGATCAGCGTCGTCGGTGCCCGGGAGCACAACCTCAAGGACATAAGCGTCGAGATCCCGCGCGACCGGCTCGTGGTGATCACGGGGCTGTCGGGGTCGGGCAAGTCGAGCCTGGCGTTCGACACCCTCTACGCGGAGGGGCAGCGCCGCTACGTCGAGAGCCTCTCCGCCTACGCGCGGCAGTTCCTCGGCCAGATGGACAAGCCCGACGTGGACGACATCGAGGGGCTCTCCCCGGCCATCTCGATCGACCAGAAGACCACCAGCCGCAACCCGCGGTCAACCGTGGCGACGGTCACCGAGGTGTACGACTACCTGCGCGTGCTCTACGCGCGCATCGGCACGCCCCACTGCCCGGTGTGCGGGGTGCAGATCGCCGGCCAGAGCGTGGAGCAGATCGCCGACCGCGTGCTGGCGCTGCCCGAGGAGACGCGCTTCCTCGTGATGGCCCCCGTGGTGCGCGACCGCAAGGGCGAGCACCGCGACGTGATCGAGCACATCCGCGAGGAGGGCTTCGCGCGCGTGGCGGTGGACGGCGAGGTGTTCGGCATCGACGACGTCCCCGCGCTCGAGAAGAACAAGAGGCACACGATCGAGGTGGTGGTTGACCGCCTGGTGATGCGCAGCGACCTCCGCCGCCGCCTCACCGAGAGCCTCGAGACCGCCGCGCGGCTGGGCGACGGGCTGGTGGGCATCAAGGAGGTGGACGGCGAGGAGCGCTCGTGGATGTACTCCGAGAAGCTCGCCTGCCCCGAGCACGGGGCGTCGCTGCCCGAGCTTGCGCCGCGCATCTTCTCGTTCAACGCGCCCCAGGGCGCCTGCGAGGAGTGCACCGGCCTGGGCTTCATGCCCGAGGTCGATCCCGAGCTTGTGATCGACCCCGAGCGCACGCTCGCCGGCGGGGCCATCCTGCCCTGGGCCGACCGCACCACCGACTTCTACGACCTGCTGCTGCGATCGGCGTGCGCCCACTGGGACATCCCCATGGACGTCCCGTGGAAGGACCTCCCGCAGGAGGACCGCGACCTGTTGCTGTTCGGCCCCGACCGCGTGGAGCGGCTCGACCTGGGCAAGCGCCGGCGGCGCGGCTATTCCACCACGGCGCGCTTCGAGGGCGTCATCCCGCAGATGCGCCGGCGCTATGCCACCAGCGGGTCCAACCTGGTGCGCGACCGCATCGAGCAGTACATGTCGCCCAATGCCTGCGCGTCATGCGGCGGGGCGCGCCTGCGCCCGGAGATCCTCGCCGTCACGGTGGGCGGCCAGTCGATCCACGAGCTCACCGAGCTGTCCATCGAGGATGCACTCGCCTTCCTGGAGTCGGTGGAGCTCACCGAGACCGAGGCCTTCATTGCGCAGCGCGCGGTGGCCGAGATCTGCGCACGCCTGAAGTTCCTCGTGGACGTGGGCGTGGGGTACCTCAATCTGTCGCGCGCCGCCGGCACGCTGTCGGGCGGCGAGGCCCAGCGCATCCGGCTGGCCACGCAGATCGGCGCCGGGCTCATGGGGGTTCTGTACATCCTCGACGAGCCCTCGATCGGCCTGCACCAGCGCGACAACCGCCGCCTCATCACCACGCTCGAGCGCCTGCGCGACATCGGCAACACCGTGCTGGTGGTGGAGCACGACGAGGACATGATGCGCTCATCGGACCACCTCATCGACATGGGTCCGGGTGCGGGCGAGCACGGCGGGCGCGTGGTGGCGGCCGGCACGGCAGCCGAGGTGGAGGCCACCGCCGACTCCGTGACGGGCGCGTACCTGTCCGGGTCGCGGTCCATCCCGTACCCGGCCACGCGCCGCGATCCGCAGGGCTGGCTCACGGTGGAGGGAGCGCGCGAGAACAACCTGCAGGACATCGATGCCGCGGTGCCGGTGGGCGTGCTCACGTGCGTCACGGGCGTGTCCGGGTCCGGCAAGAGCACGCTGGTGAACGAGATCATCCTCAAGGCCATGGCCGGGCGGCTCAACCGCAAGCCGCTGCGTCCCGGCCGGCACCGGCGCATCGAGGGCATGGAGCAGTTCGACAAGGTCATCGCCATCGACCAGTCGCCCATCGGTCGCACGCCGCGCTCGAACCCCGCCACCTACACGGGCGTGTTCGACCACGTGCGCGAGCTCTTCGCCATGACCTCCGACGCCCGGGCGCGCGGCTGGGCCCCCGGGCGGTTCTCGTTCAACGTCAAGGGCGGTCGCTGCGAGGCCTGCAAGGGCGACGGCACCATCACCATCGAGATGCACTTCCTGCCCGACGTCTACGTGCCGTGCGAGGTATGCGGGGGCAAGCGCTACAACCGCGAGACCCTCGACGTGTTCTACAAGGGCAAGACCATCCACGACGTGCTCGAGATGAGCGTGGAGGAGGCGGTGGAGTTCTTCGCGCCGGTGGAGCGCCTTCGCCGCCGCCTGCAGACCCTGCACGACGTGGGGCTCGACTACATCCGCCTGGGGCAGCCGGCCACTACGCTGTCGGGCGGCGAGGCCCAGCGCGTGAAGCTGGCCACCGAGCTGGCCAAGGTGGCCACGGGCCGCACCCTGTACGTGCTCGACGAGCCCACCACCGGCCTGCACTTCGCCGACATCGAGAAGCTGCTGGAGGTGCTGCAGCGCCTCGTGGACACCGGAAACACCGTGCTGGTGATCGAGCACAACCTCGACGTCATCCGCGCGGCCGACTGGATCATCGACCTCGGGCCGGAGGGCGGCGCAGCGGGGGGCCAGGTGATCGCCACCGGCACGCCCGAGCAGGTGGCGGCCACTCAGGGGTCGCACACCGGGGAGTTCCTCGCGAAGGTGCTCGCGCCCGCGAAGCCCAAGCGCGCGCGCCGGGCGAAGGCGAAGGCGAAGGCCGCCGCGTGACCGACCAGGAGCTGGGCCGCCTGCTCGAACTCCTGCGCGTTCCGAGCATCAGCGCCGACCCCGCCCACGAGGGGGACATGCTGCGGGCCGCCGGGATGGTGGCCGACGAGGTGCGGCGCGCGGGCGGCACCGCCGAGGTGGTGACCACGTCGGGGCACCCGCTGGTGGTGGGGGAGGTGCCGCCCAGTGACGACTCGCCGGATGCACCCGTGGTGACGGTCTACGGGCACTACGACGTGCAGCCGCCGGGCGACCTCGCGCTGTGGACGAGCCCGCCCTTCGAGCCGGAGATCCGCGACGGCATGGTGTTCGCGCGTGGCGCCACGGACGACAAGGGCAACATGTTCATGCTGCTCGTGGCCCTGCAGCGGCTGCGCGCGGAGGGGCGGCTCACGGTGCGGGCGCACATCCTCATCGACGGCGAGGAGGAGAGCGGCGGGCACTCGGCCGTCGACTTCATCGCGGCCGAGGAGCATCCTGCGCGCGCGGCCCTCATCTTCGACTCGCCCATGATCGGCCCGGGGCGGCCCGCCGTGTGCACGGGGCTGCGGGGCCTGGCCTACTTCCGCGTGACGGTGCGCGGCGGCGACGCCGACCTGCACTCGGGCATGTACGGCGGCGCGGCGCTCAACTCCATCCATGCGCTCATGCAGGTGCTCGACGCCGTGGTGATGCGCGACGGGCGCGTACCGGCGCCGCTGCTCGACGGCGCCCCGGAGCCGACACCGGCCGAGGTGGATGCCTGGGCCACGCTGCCCGGGGGCGATGAGCTGCTGGCGCAGGCAGGCGGACGCCCGCTCGATGGCCGCGCCGTGGAGGAGTACCGCCGCCGCACCACGATGCTGCCGTCGGTGGACGTGCACGGGGTCCGCGCCGGCAACCCGTCGCTGGTGGCCACGGTCATCCCGGCGGTGGCCGAGGCCACGGTGTCGTGCCGCATCCCGCCCGGCGCCGACGCCGAGCACCTCGCGCAGGTGATGCGCGACCTGATGCAGGCGGCCTGCCCAGCGGGCGCCGAGGTCGAGATGGAGGGCCTCGGCGTAGCCGGGTCGAGCAGGCTCGACCCGGCGGACCCGGTGATCGCCGCGGCCATGCGGGGCATCACGGAGGGCACGGGGCTTCCCGTGACGCCGCTGGGCATCGGGGGGAGCATCCCGGTGGTGGCGGCGATGGCCGACCGGGGCACATCGGTGGTGCTGAGCGGCTTCGGGCTGCCGGACGACGGCCTGCACGCGCCCGATGAGCACATGCGCCTCGAGAACCTCGATCTCGGGGTGAAGGGCGCCATGGGCATCCTCGGCGCGCTCGGGGAACTCACCTGACAGGCGGCCCCAGCCGCGCGCACGGGCCCTGACAGGCCGCGAATCGCCTGTAGCCTGCCCCGGCCAGCGATTCGACGAGGGAGTTCTGATGGCGAAGCTGTGGGGTGGGGAGACCGACAAGGCGGTCGACAACTTCCCGATCTCCGGGGAGCAGATTCCCCTTCCGGTGATCCATTGGCTCGGCCGCATCAAGGCCGGCGCCGCCCGTGCAAATGCCCAGCTGGGCCTGCTCGACGACGGCGTCGCCACCGCGATCGCCGAGGCCGGGATGGCCGTGGCGCGGGGCCACTTCGACGACCAGTTCCCGGTGGACGTGTTCCAGACCGGCTCGGGGACGTCCAGCAACATGAACGCCAACGAGGTCATCGCCAAGGTCGCCTCGCGCGAGATCAAGGGCGTGACGGTTCACGCGAACGACCACGTGAACATGGGGCAGAGCTCCAACGACGTCTTCCCGTCGGCCGTGCATCTCGCCGCGCTCGACGAGATCACCCACAAGCTGCTCCCGGCGCTCGAGGCGCTCGAGAAGTCGTTCGCCGCCAAGGCCAAGGAGTTCGGGGGCCTGGTGAAGGCCGGCCGCACGCACCTCATGGACGCCGTGCCGGTGACCCTCGGCCAGGAGTTCGCGGGCTACGCGGCGCAGGTGCGCCTGGGCGTGCAGCGCGTGCGCGCCACCCTGCCGCGGCTCGGCATGGTGCCGCTCGGCGGCACCGCCACGGGCACTGGGCTCAACACGCATCCGAAGTTCGCGAAGATGGTGCGCGACATCATGGCCAAGGAGACCAACCTGAAGATCTCCGCGCCGGCCGACCCGTTCGAGGCGCAGGCCAACCGCGACGGCCTCGTGGAGGCCTCGGCCGCCCTCAAGATGGTGGCCGTGTCGCTCACGAAGATCGCCAACGACCTCGCGTGGATGGGCTCCGGCCCGCGTTGCGGCCTCGGCGAGATCTTCCTGCCCGAGCTGCAGAAGGGCTCGTCGATCATGCCCGGCAAGGTCAACCCGGTCATCCCCGAGGTGGTCATGCAGGTGGGCGCCCAGGTGATCGGAAACGACGCCGCCATCACCATCGCGGGCACGCAGGGCAACTTCGAGCTCAACGTGCGCATCCCGCTGATGGCCCGCAACCTGCTGCAGTCGATCGCGCTGCTCACCAGCACGGCCACGGTGTTCCGCACCAAGTGCGTGGACGGCATCGAGCCCAACGTCGAAGGGCTCAACCGCCACGCCGAGGGCACGCTGGCCGCGGCCACCGCGCTCAACCCCTACATCGGGTACGACCTGGCCACCGACATCGTGAAGGAGGCCACCAAGAGTGGCCGTCCGCTGCGCGAGGTGGCGCGCGAGAAGGGCGTGGATGAGGCGACCCTCAACAAGGCCCTCAACCTGAAGAAGATCGCGAAGGGCGGCCTGATCTAGCCACCCCGGTGCCAGGCACTTAACCGTCCGTCACGCGATGCGCGCGGGTCGGTTACGTGCCTGGCACCGGGGTTCGCTAGGGCCTCGCGCTTCGCGCAGGCGGCGGTGCCGCCGCCGCGCGCACCTCGGCCGCGAACTCCGCGGCCGCGCCCATGATGATGTCGCGCACGTTCGCGCGCGGTGCCACGAAGGCCGGCGGGTCGGGCAGCAGCCCGATGAGGTCGGTGCTCACCAGCACCTGGCCGTCGCAGTCGATGCCGGCGGCGATGCCGATGGTGGGCGCGGCAACCGCATCGGTGATGCGGCGCGCGGCGTCGGCGTCCACGCACTCGATGACGATCGCGAAGCACCCGGCGCGATCGAGGGCGATGGCCTCGGCCACGAGCCGGTCGGCGTCCTGCGTGGTCTTGCCCTGCTTGCGGTAGCCGCCCTCCGCCGTCTGGGGCAGCAGGCCCACGTGGCCCATCACGGCGATTCCGGCGTCGCGGATTGCCTCCACCTGGGGAATCAGCGCGCCCTCGAGCTTCACGGAGTGGGCTCCGGCGGCCACGAGCGCCATCGCGCTGGCCACGGCCTGGCGGGGATCGTCATACGACCCCGCCGGCATGTCGCCCGTGATGTGCGTGCGCGTGGCGCCATTGGCCACCGCGTGCACGTGGTGCTCCATCATCGCCAGCGACACGGCGCGCGTGGAGTCGTACCCGAGCTCCACCTCGCCCAGGCTGTCGCCCACCAGCATGATGTCGAGCCCCACCTGGTCGAGCGCCAGCGCCATCGGGTAGTCGTAGGCCGTGAGCATGGCCAGGCGACGCCGCCCCTTCAGCGCGCGGATGTCGGAGGGGGAGAGGATGGCTACTCGACCTCCCACATGACCGGCACCATGTCCTCGACGAGCTCGGTCACCTCGTTGCGGGAGTTGAGGTGCACCACGGTGGGCTCGTGCCCGCCCACGAGCTCCGCCTCGTCGTACTCGGCGTAGGTGAGGATGATCACGAGGTCGCCGGGGTGCGCGAGGCGCGCGGCGGCGCCGTTGAGGCAGATGTCTCCGCGGCCGCGCGGACCGTTGATGGCGTAGGTCTCGAACCGCGCGCCGGTGTTGATGTTCAGCACGCTGACCTTCTCGTACTCGTGGATGTCCGCGAGGTCGAGCAGGTCGCGGTCCACGGTGATCGACCCGACGTAGTTGAGGTTCGCGTCGGTCACCGTGGCGCGGTGGATCTTGCTCTTCAGCATCGTGCGTGCTCGGGGCACGTTGGTCCTCCGTGTGGTGGGTACGGGTAGCTCTGCGTTGTCGATGAGCCGTGCGGGACCGACCCGCGCAGCGACGCACAGGAGGGCGGGTGCCTCCAGGCGCTCCAGCCTGGCGAAGGTGTCCGGGTGGACCACCGCCGCGTACTCCGGCTCGCATCGGGGCTCGGCGGCCATCACGGCCATCGCCGCGTCCTCGATGCGCGCCGCATCATCCTCGCCCTCCTCGGCGAGGGCCGACGCCGTGGAGAGCGCCCGCGACAGCACCACGGCGGCGGCGCGGTCGTCAGGGCCGAGGT
>JAGWYY010000080.1 GCA_018969105.1 Acidobacteriota bacterium
CCACGTCGGAGAGGTTCACCGCCAGCGCCGTGTGCCCGATGTCGGCGGGGGAGTGGGTGCCGCGGCTCACGTGCACGCCGTCCACCACCATGTCGAGCGCCAGCACGGTGCCGTCGTCGAGCACCGCGGCGTCGTCGCCGATGCCGGTGCTCACGCCCCCGCGCACGCCCACCCGGGCGGCGATGCGCCGGATCAGCTCGAGCTCGCCGTCCATGCCCCGACGGTACCAGCCACCCCGCGGGCGCTCGGCTACAGTCCGCCGCCGATGATCGACGAGAACACCGTCCGCCACGTGGCGCGCCTCGCGCGCCTCCGCCTCGAGCCCGAGGAGGAGAAGGTGATGCAGGAGGAGCTCTCGGGCATCCTCGAGCACATCGATGCCATCCGGTCGATGGACCTCGATGGCGTGCCGCCCACCACCCATGTGCTGGCCCTCGAGAACGTCCTGCGCGCCGACGTGCCGCGCGCGAGCCTTCCCCGCGAGGAGGCCCTGCGCGAGGCCGATGACGTGGTGGATGACTCCTTCGGCGTGCCGAGGATGGACTGATGGCACTGCGCGACCTCACGGCCGCCGAGCAGGTGGCCGCGCTCGCGGCGGGGGAGACCACCTCGCTCGAGCTCGTGGACGCCCACCTGGCCGCCGTGGAGGCCGACGACGTGGAGGCCTTCCTGGCAATCGATGCCGATGGCGCCCGCGATCGGGCACGCGCAATCGACGCCCTGCCGGAGCGCCCGCCGCTCGCGGGGGTGCCCATCGCCATCAAGGACGCCCTCTCCACGCGGGACATCGTCACCACGTCGGGATCCCGCATGCTCGAGGGCTTCCGCCCGGTGTACACCGCCACATGCGTACAGCGGCTCGAGGACGCCGGCGCCGTGGTGGTGGGCAAGACCAACATGGACGAGTTCGCCATGGGGTCGAGCACCGAGAACTCGGCCTACAAGGACACGCTCAACCCGTGGGACCTCCAGCGCGTGCCGGGTGGCTCGAGCGGGGGCTCGGCCGCGTCGGTGGCGCAGCGCCAGGTGCCGTGGTCGCTGGGATCCGACACCGGCGGGTCCATCCGCCAGCCCGCCGCTCTCTGCGGCATCGTCGGCATGAAGCCCACCTATGGCGCGATCTCGCGCTACGGGCTCATCGCCTTCGCGTCGTCGCTCGACCAGGTGGGCCCCTTCGCCCGCACGGTGGAGGACGCCGCGCTGCTGCTGCGCCACATGGTGGGCCGTGACCCCATGGACAGCACCTCGCTCGACTGGCCCGGGGAGATCACCCTGCCCACGGCCACCGACCTCGCCGGCCTGCGCGTGGGCGTGGTGGAGGAGCTCATGGGCGAGGGCATCGAGCCCGGCGTGCGGGCCGCGGTGGACGCCTCGCTCAAGGCCATCGAGGACCTCGGCGCCACCGTGGTGCCGGTGAGCCTGCCGAGCGCCCTCAGCGGCCTGGCCACGTACTACGTGCTGGCGCCCGCTGAGTGCTCGTCGAACCTCGCCCGGTTCGACGGCATCCGCTACGGCCACCCCGTGCCTGCCGACAACCTGCTCGACCAGTACGAGATGACCCGCGGCCAACTGTTCGGTCCCGAGGTGAAGCGCCGCATCATGCTGGGCACCTTCGCCCTGGCATCGGGCTACTACGACCAGTACTACGGGCGCGCCCAGCGCGTGCGCACCCTCATCGTGCGCGAGTTCGAGGCGGCCTTCCAGGACGTCGACCTGCTGGCGTCGCCCACCTCGCCCACCGTGGCGTTCCCGCTGGGCGACCGCACAGCCGACCCGTACGCCATGTACCTCGCCGACGTCTGCACGATCCCCGTGAGCCTCGCGGGCCTTCCCGCCATCTCGATCCCGTGCGGGCTGTCCGACGGCCTGCCGGTGGGCCTGCAGCTGGCCGGGCCGGCATTCAGCGAGAACCGCCTCCTCGACGCCGCGCACGCGCTCGAGAAGGCGCTGGCCTTCGACACGCGTCCCCCGGGGCTCACCACATGAGCGAGTTCGAGCCCGTCATCGGCGTGGAGATCCACGTGCAGCTCTCCACGAACACCAAGATGTTCTGCGGCTGCGAGCTGTCGTTCGGGGATCCGCCCAACACCCACACGTGCCCCGTGTGCCTGGCCCACCCGGGCGTGCTGCCGGTGGTGAACGAGGAGGCCGTGCGCCGGGCGCTGATGATCGGCCTGGCGCTGGGTTGCGAGATCGCCCCCCGGTCGATCTTCCACCGCAAGAACTACTTCTACCCGGACCTCCCCAAGGCGTACCAGGTGAGCCAGTTCGACATCCCCATCTGCGGACGCGGGGAGTTCGTGGCCATCCGCGAGGACGGCTCCGAGCTGCGCGTGGGCATCACCCGCGCGCACCTCGAGGAAGACGCCGCCAAGCTCACCCACCTGGGCGGCCGTCGTGCCGGGGCCGAGGAGTCGGTGGTCGACTTCAACCGGGGCGGCACGCCGCTGGTGGAGATCGTCACGGAGCCCGACCTGCGGTCGGCATCCGATGCGGTCACCTTCCTGCGCCAGTTGCGCCAGACGCTGCTCTTCCTCGGCGTGAGCGACTGCTCCATGGAGGAGGGCTCGATGCGCGCCGACGCCAATGTGTCCATCCGCCCGGTGGGCACCCACGAGTTCGGCACCAAGACCGAGCTCAAGAACATGAACTCCTTCCGCTTCCTCGAGCGCGGCATGGACGCCGAGATCGCGCGCCAGGAGGAGATCCTGCGCGATGGCGGCCGGGTGTCGCAGGAGACCGTGCACTACGAGCCCGAGACCGGGCACATCACGTCGCTGCGCTCCAAGGAGGAGTCGCACGACTACCGGTACTTCCCCGAGCCCGACCTCGTGCCCGTCGCCCCCGATCCCGCGTGGGTGGACCAGCTGCGCGACGACCTGCCGGAGCTCCCCCTGTCGCTGCGCCGCCGCATGGTGGACGACATGGGCCTCTCGGCCGAGGATGCCCTGGTGCTCACCGAGAGCCCGGAGCTGGTGGCCTACTTCATGGAGGCCGCAGCGCTGGCCGACCCGAAGGCCTGCGCCAACTGGATCCGCGGCGAGCTCCGCGCCCAGCTGCGCGAGGCCGGAACCGAGCCCTGGGAGTCGAAGGTGACCCCCGCGCACGTCGCCGCGCTGGTCGACCTGCTCGCCATCGGCACCGTGTCGGTGCCCGCCGCCAAGGAGGTCCTGGCGGGGATGATCGAAACCGGTGATGAGCCCGCCGCGGTGGTCGAGGCCAAGGGCCTGGCCCAGATGGATGAGTCGGACCTCGCGGGAGTGATCGCCGCCATCGTGGAGGCCAACCCCGACCAGGCCCAGCAGCTGCGCGACGGCAAGGACAAGGTGATGGGCTTCTTCGTGGGCCAGGCCATGAAGCAGACCGGCGGCCGCGCCGACCCCCAGGCAGTGCAGAAGCTTGTCCGGGAGCTGGTGCTCGGCAGCTGAGCCCAGGGCGGGCCCATGCCCCGACGTGGGGTATGCTCCCGCGCCGTGACCCAGCACACCCTCTCCGTCCTCGTGGAGAACAAGCCGGGCGTGCTCTCGCGCGTCGCCGGAATGTTCACGCGACGTGGCTACAACATCGACTCGCTCGCGGTGAGCCCCACCGAGGACGAGCACCGCTCGCGCATGACCATCACGGTGGACGCCTCGCGCTTCCCCGTGGAGCAGATCACCAAGCAGCTCGACAAGCTCGTGAACGTGATCAAGGTGCGCGACCTCGACCCCGAGAACATGGTCGCCCGCGAGCTGGGGCTGTTCAAGGTGTCCACGTCGGGCACCTCGCGCAGCGACATCCTCGCCCTCGTCGACATCTTCAAGGGTGAGATCGTCGACGTGACGAGCGAATCCATGATCATCCAGGCCACCGGCACCACCGCCGAGCTCGAGAACCTCGAGGAGCTCCTTCGCGGCAGCGGGCTGGTCGAGATGGTCCGCACCGGCGTCGTGGCACTCGGCCGCGGCGGCAAGACCACCTAGTCGAAGAAAGACCAGATGAGCGACGAGCTGAAGATGATCTACGACGACGACGTCGACCTCGGCGTCCTCGATGGCAAGACCGTGGCCATCATCGGCTACGGCAGCCAGGGCCACGCCCACGCGCTGAACCTCAAGGAGTCGGGCGTGGATGTGGTGGTGGGCCTGCGCCCCGACTCGAAGTCGGCCGCCAAGGCCACGGCCGACGGCCTCGAGGTGCTCTCGCCAGCGGAGGCCGCGAAGAAGGGCGACCTCGTCATGGTGCTCGTGCCCGACGAGATCATGGGCGACGTCTACGCCCAGGAGATCGCCGACGGCCTCGAGCCCGGCAACATGCTGCTCTTCGCCCACGGCTTCGCCATCCACTTCGGCACCGTCACCCCGCCCGAGGGCGTGGACGTCGCCATGGCCGCCCCGAAGGGACCCGGTCACCTGGTGCGCCGCCAGTACACCGAGGGCAAGGGCGTCCCGGGCCTCATGGCCGTCGAGGTGGACGCCACCGGCAACGCCGACGCCCTCGTGCGCGCCTACTGCAAGGGCATCGGCTGCACCCGCGCGGGCGTCATTCCCACGACCTTCCGCGACGAGTGCGAGAGCGACCTCTTCGGCGAGCAGGTGGTGCTGTGCGGCGGGCTCACCGAGCTCGTGCGCGCGGGCTTCGACACCCTCACCGAGGCGGGCTACCCGCCCGAGCTGGCGTACTTCGAGTGCCTGCACGAGGTGAAGCTGATCGTCGACCTCATGTACGAGAAGGGCATCGCCGGCATGCGGTACTCCATCTCGAACACCGCCGAGTACGGCGACCTCACCCGCGGCAAGCGCATCATCACCGACGACACCCGCGCCGAGATGCGCAAGATCCTCGCCGAGATCCAGAGCGGTGAGTTCGCCAACGAGTGGATCGCCGAGTACAAGGCGGGGCTGCCCAACTTCACCGCCACCGCGGAGGCCCAGGCCAACCACCCCATCGAGGTGACCGGCAAGAAGCTGCGCGGCATGATGGACTGGATCGACACCGAGTTCTGAGGCCCGGAGGGTCACGCATATGAGTGAGCGCCCCCGGATCCTCGTGACCGAGAAGATCGCGGACGCCGGCATCGATGTGCTGCGCGCGGTCGGTGACGTGGACGTGGAACTGGAGTGGTCGGCCGATGAGCTGGCCGAGCGCATCGGGCCCTACGACGCCCTGGTGGTGCGGAGCGCCACCAAGGTGACGGCCGCGCTCATCGCTGCCGCCGCGCGCCTCAAGGTGGTGGGTCGCGCCGGCACGGGCGTCGACAACGTCGACGTCCCGGCCGCCACGGAGCGCGGCATCATCGTGGTCAACGCCGCGGGCTCCAACGCCGTGTCGGCGGCCGAACACGCCATCGCGCTCATGCTGGCCCAGGCCCGCAACATCCCGCAGGCGCACTCCGCCCTCGTGGATGGCCGCTGGGAGCGCTCGAAGTTTGGCGGCATCGAGGTCACCGGCAAGACCCTCGGCGTGATCGGCTTCGGCAATATCGGCCAGCTGGTGGCCGAGCGCGCGCTGGGCCTCGGCATGCGCGTGGTCGCCTACGACCCCTTCGTGGCCGACGCCCGCTACCGCGAGATGGGTGTGGAGAAGGCCGAGTCGCTCGACGAGATCTACCCCGAGTGCGACTTCATCACCCTGCACGTGGCGTCCACGCCCGAGACCCGCGGGTTCATCAACGCCGACGCCATCGCGAAGATGCGCGATGGCGTGCGCATCATCAACGACGCCCGCGGCGACCTCATCGTGGAGGCCGACCTCGTGGCCGCCGTCGAAGCCGGCAAGGTGGCCGGCGCGGCGATCGACGTGTTTCCCGAGGAGCCTGCGACCGAGAGCCCGTACTTCGGCATCGACGGCATCATCGTCACCCCGCACCTGGGCGCGTCCACGGGCGAGGCCCAGGAGCGCGCGGGCGTGGCCTGCGCCGAGCAGGTGGCCGCGGCCCTTACCGGCGGCGTGGTCACCAGCGCCGTGAACATCCCGGTGGTCTCGGCCGAGACGATGGCCACGGTCGGTCCCTTCCTGCCGCTGGCGGGCCACCTCGGGCGCCTGGCCGCCGGCATCGCGGGCGGCATCACCGACTCCATCGAGGTGATCTGCGAGGGCGAGATCGCCGAGCACGACACCCGCCTGCTGGTCACGGCCGTACTTGCCGGTGCCCTCACCGGGCACACGGTGGAGAGCGTGAACATGGTGAACGCCGCCGACCGCGCCCGCGAGCGCGGCATCGAGTGGAGCGACTCGGCCACCACCGTGGCCCGCGACTACACCAGCCGCCTCAAGGTGGTGATCGGCGACGTCTCGGTGGCCGGTACCACCGTGGGCAGCACATCGCGCCCGCGCCTCGTCGAGGTGCTGGGCCAGTCGATCGAACTCGAGCTCGCCGAGCACGTGGGCATCCTCCGCTACGCCGACAAGCCCGGAAAAATCGGCACCGTCGGCACGGTCATCGCCGGCCAGGGCATCAACATCGCATCCATGGCGGTGGGCCGCTCGCTCGAGGGCCAGGCCACCATGGGCGTCACCGTCGATACCCCGGTTCCGCCGGAGACCCAGGCCGCCATCGCCGAGGGCGCCGACGCCGAGGTCTGGTTCGTCGAACTGGACGTCTAGCGCCCCACCGGGACGGCAGTAGTACCCCCGCCGAAAAAGCGCGAGAGGCGGGAGGCCACTCATGTCGGGGTGGCGGCGATCGCAGCCGGGGATGATGCATTTGCGGTCCCCGCAAATGCCGATCCCGTTTCGGCGAGTGGCCGCCACCCCGACATGATAGGCCTGCCGCACTGCTGTGGTATTCGGCGGGGGTACTACTGCCCCTCGGCCACTCCAGGGCGCGAGGGGAATCGGATCAGGTGGGGCCGTCGAGCCATTCCGGCAGGGTGAGGTGCCGGGCGGCGTGGTCGCCGCCGGCCACCTCGGCGCGCATCTCACCGAGGACGCCGTGGCGCTCGGCCTCGACGTCGTGGGTGTGGATGGTCTCGTAGTTCTCCTGGTGCGCCGAGACGAAGGCGTCGTCGGGCAGGTCGGGGAACCGCGCGATGAGGCCGGCGATCATCTCGCGCACGGAGTCCTCGACGAACCGCGGGCGGCGGTGTGCCTTGTCCACCACGTAGAGCTCGTCGGGGCGCTTCAGCAGCTCGTAGATCTCCGACGACATGCCGTCCTCGACGATCTCGATGAGGGCGTCGGCGGGCACGTCGCGGCCGTCGGGGCTGCCGACGATCAGCGTGCCGCGGGCGCGCTGGTTGTGCGTGGCGATGGGCACGCGGGCCACGATGCGGTCGATCTCGTCCGACGTGAAGCCGTCGGCGGCCAGCGCCGCCTCGGCCTGCTCGCGCACCAGGCCCTGCGCGCAGGGGCAGGCGTTCATGCCCTGGGCCGAGACCCCCACGGCGCGGCGGCTGCTGCCGGCGCGCGCGGCCGCGGTGCCGATGAGGCCGTACATCTCCTGCGTTGCCACGTCGGTCACCGGCGTGCGCTTCTCCACCGGATAGCGCGCGCGGATGGTGGCCATGCCACGCAGGGCGCCCTGGCGCTCCACCACGCGCCGCGCGATGTTCTCGGCCAGCGCCTCGATGGCCACGGCCTCCCCGATGAGCACGGCGTCGATGGCCTCGTTGACCTCCTCCTCGAAGCGCGACATGTGCACGCCCTTCTGGTCGGGGTCGAGGTCCACCACGCACTCCACGGTGGCGTCCATGTAGTGCTCCGCCCCGCCGAAGGCCAGGCGGATCGCCTTGGCCGAGCGCGACACGCCCGCGCGCGACAGCCCGATGCGGGTGGCCGGCGAGGTGTCCTGCAGGTCCTCGGAGAATTCGATGGGGTGGCTGGTCACGGGGGTCCCTTGCTCAGGAGGGCAGCAGCTGCTGCAGCTCGCCGTCCTGGTAGAGCTCGGTGACGATGTCGCACCCGCCCACCAGCTTGCCGTCCACGAAGAGCTGCGGGATGGTCGGCCAGTCCGACCACGCCGACAGCACCATGCGCACCCGCGGGTCCTCGAGGATGTTCCGCGCGCCGTACTCCACGCCGAGGTGGTCGAGGATCTGCACCACCCGCATCGAGAACCCGCAGGCCGGCGCGTCGGGCGTGCCCTTCATGTAGAGGAACACGCGGTTGGCCGCGACCTCCGCCTGGATCTGCTCGAGGATCTGCTCCTCGGTCATCGTGCTGACGTCGCTGCTCATCATGCCTCCGGTGCCCGCGTCTTCAGCGCGAGCGCGTGGATCTGGCCGTCGTCGATGCGCGCCTGGACGGCGGCGTACACGGCCTTGTGCTGGTCGATTCGGCTCATGCCCTCGAACTGCGGTGCAACGACCATGGCCGACAGGTGGTCGCCACCGCCGTGGTCCTGCACATCCACCTGCGCTCCGGGGAGCGCGGCTTCGATCATCGATTGGATCTCGTCGAGGTCTGCCATGGGCGGGAGGATAGGCGCTCAGCCGCCGCGGAGCGCAGCCATCAGGGCATGGGGGTCGGAAACGGGCGCGCGGCACGTGAACCCGCTGCAGGCATAGGCGGCCGGCGCGCCGTCGACGAGCGGCCGGTCGGCCAGCAGCGGGGCCGCTGCCGCGGCCTCCGGATCGGCGGGGTCGCCGACGGCGATCACGGCATAGGGGCCGGCGGCCGATCGCGCGGCGTCCACCAGCGCGGCGGTGCGCGGGTCGCCCGGCGTCCCGGCCACGGCCACCTCCATCGGCGCGCTCGCCAGGAGGTCGGCGGCGGCAAGCGCCCGCGCGAACGCCTGTGGCCACTTCTGCGCCTGCGCGGCCACCAGGCCGACGGCTCCGGCCGCCGCCTCCCGGTACCGGGGGCTGCCCGTGAGCAGGTGCAGTCGGGCGAGCACCCAGGCCGCCTGGCCGTTGCCCGACGGCGAGGGATGGTCCTCGAGGTCGCGGGTGCGGGCGATGAGCGGAGGGGCATCGGCGCCCGACATGAAGAATCCCGCTCCCCCCGGGTCGGCGAAGAGGTCGAGCATGGCGTCGGCCAGCGCGCGGGCGGCCACGAGC
>JAGWYY010000081.1 GCA_018969105.1 Acidobacteriota bacterium
CCACCACCGCCACCACCGCCACCACCGCCACCACCGAGCTCGACGGCGCCGCTTGATCCCGGCGGTCCCGCCGCGGTGGCACGCCTGAGGCAGGGCCCTGGAGGGGTGATCGCCGATCGCGGCTACGCGATCGTCGCGGGCATCGCGGCGTTCCTGGCCGTCGTGGCCGTGGGCTACCTCATCTGGATGACGGTGGCGCAGACGGGCGAGACCTGGAGCACCTTCGGGGTATGGGGCTTCATCACCGGCACGCAGTGGATCCCCGCCACCGCCGTGGGCACCGCGGTGTACGGCGCGCTGCCGTTCATCTACGGCACGCTCATGACGTCGGCCATCGCCCTGGTGCTGGCGGTGCCGACCTCCATCGGCATCGCCCTCGCCACCACGGTGTTCCTGCCGCGCCGCATGCGCGGTCCGGTCGGCGGCTTCATCAACCTCCTCGCGGCCGTGCCATCCGTGATCTTCGGGCTCTGGGGCGTCACGGTGCTCGTGCCGTTCCTCCGGCCCGCCCTCGACTGGCTCGCCAATACCCTGGGCGGCTTCAGTCTCTTCGGGTGGACGATCTTCGCCGGCCCGGTCACGTCAGGGTCGTTCCTGGTGTCGGGCCTCGTGCTGGCCATCATGATCGTCCCGATCATCACCGCGATCACGCGCGAGGTGCTGCTCACGGTGCCGCGCGACCAGCAGGAGGCCGCCTACGCGCTGGGGGCCACCCGGTGGGAGATGGTGAAGCACGCCATGTTGCCCTGGGCGCGCTCGGGCATCGTCGGCGCATCGGCCCTCGGCCTCGGACGCGCCGTGGGCGAGACCATCGCCATCGCCATGCTGCTCGGCAACTCGCCCGTCATCTTCGGATCGCTGCTCGGCCCCGGCGCCACGCTGGCCTCGGTGATCGCCCTGCAGACCGGCGAGGCCAGCGGGCTCCAGCTGTCGGCCCTCACCGCCCTCGCCGTGGTGCTGTTCCTCATGGCGTTCGCCATCAATGCCGCGGCACGCGTGCTCGTGCGGCGTGGCGAGGGCACCGGTCGCACCGGCGGCGGCATGTGGTCGCTCCTGGCCTTCCGCCGCAGCGTGCCCACGCCCGCTCCGCAGCCCGCGCCCGAGGTGCCTGCCACCGCTGAGGCCGCCGGGGCGGGGGCACCCGCCGAGGTGCAGCCCTGGAGATCGCGCCGCGAGCCCCTGCCCATCACCGGGCCGGACGCCGTCGCGCGCAAGCGCCGGGTGCGATCGGGCATCGCCGAGACCCTCATCTGGGTGAGCCTCGGAGTGGGCATCGTGCCGCTCGTGGCCATCATGTGGGAGATGCTCTACAAGGGGTTGCCGGCGATCTCGGCATCGTTCTTCACGGAGCTGCCGCCGCTCGATCCCAACAGCTACGGGGGCGGCATATCCAATGCCCTCGTGGGCACGTTGATCCTCATGGGGATCGCCACGATCATTGCCGCCCCCATCGGCGTGCTCACGGCGCTGTTCATATCGGACGTCTCCAAGCCCACCGGATGGCAGAAACGCGTGGCGGACGGCATCGGGTTCTTCGTCGACGTGCTGCTGGGCGTTCCCTCGATCGTCGTCGGCCTCATCGTCTACCTCGGCATCGTCGTCGTGCAGGAGCAGTTCTCCGCGCTCGCCGGCGGAATCGCCCTGGCCATCATCATGTTCCCGATCGTGGTGCGCTCGGCCGACGAGATGCTGCGCCTCGTGCCCGTGGCGCAGAAGGAGGCGGCATCGGCTCTCGGCGCACCGAAATGGCGGGTCACGTGGTCGATCGTGCTGCCCGCCGCAGGCCCGGGGATCCTCACCGGCATCCTGCTGGGCCTCGCGCGCGCGAGCGGCGAGACCGCGCCTCTGCTGTTCACATCGCTCGGCAACCAGTTCTTCTCGACCAGCATCACCGAGCCAATTGCATCGATTCCGCAGCTCATCTACCAGAACACCATTCAGGTGCAGACGGACGCGTCGCTGCAGCTCGCATGGGGGGCCGCGCTTGTGCTCGTGGCCATCATCCTGATACTCAACCTTGGTGCTGCGCTCCTCGCGCGGCGCACACGCCCACTGGAGGCCCGATGACCGACGACATCGCTGCACCTGAGGACAGGGTTGTCGACGAACCTGGCGCGGCGGTGCCCGACGAGGTGCGCGACCCGCAGCCGGCCCGCGACGACGTGCGGGTGGCACCCCTCGAGGTGGAGGTCGTGGACGTGGTGGAGAGCAGCGGACCGATGCCGATGTACACGCGCGACCTCTCCGCGTACTTCGGCTCGCACAAGGCCGTGGAGGACGTCACGCTCGACTTCCCGCGCAACACGGTGACGGCCCTCATCGGCCCCTCCGGATGCGGCAAGTCCACCTATATCCGGTGCCTGAACCGCATGCACGAGCTCGTTCCCAACGCCCGCTGCACCGGATCGGTGATGCTGCGCGACATCGACATCTACGGTCGCGATGCCGACCCGGTGGCCGTGCGGCGCGCGGTCGGCATGGTGTTCCAGAGGCCCAACCCGTTCCCCACGAAGTCGATCCGCGACAACATCCTCGCCGGGCCGAAGTTCACCGGCACCAAGCTCAGCAGGAGCGACAAGGACGAGTTGGTGGAGGGCACGCTGCGCGGCGCCGGCCTGTGGGACGAGGTGAAGAACCGCCTGGGCGCGCACGCCGGCGGGCTCTCGGGCGGGCAGCAGCAGCGCCTGTGCATCGCGCGCGCGCTCGCCGAGGAACCCGACGTGCTGCTGATGGACGAGCCCTGCTCGGCGCTCGACCCGCAGTCGACCCTGCGCATCGAGGACCTCATCCGCGACATCAAGGAACGGGTGACCATCGTGATCGTCACCCACAACATGCAACAGGCCGCCCGCGTGTCTGACTACACGGCCTTCATCACCATCGAGAACGAGGGCGAGCCCGGCCGCCTCATTGAGACCGGGCCGACCAAGGACGTCTTCGGGAATCCCCAGCACGAGCGCACCGAGGCCTACGTCTCGGGCCGCTTCGGGTAACGGAGCCGTCTTCCCTTCTGCCTTCGGTCCCGCTCCGCAAGGCTGCTGATGCGGGTGCGGACGGGTTCCACCCCTTTCGGGGAGGCCTAGGTCTCCAGGGACTCCTCTTCCTCCTCGGCTTCGCGGCGCAGCTGCTTGAAGCTCACGCCCTCGAAGAGCAGGAAGATGAAGCCGATCACCACGCCCACGGCCATCTCCGTGGCCTGGAGGACGATCGAGAAGGCCAGGGCGTCCGCGGCGCTCACGCCGTAGGAGGCGGTGAGGGGCACCACCGCCGCGGCCTGGAACACCACGAGGTTGCCGGGCAGGATCGGGAACGACTGCGCGAGGGTGATGGTGACCAGCAGCAGCCCGGCGCCGCCCCAGCCCACGTAGCCCAGGCCGAACGCGCCGAGGGTGGCGTAGATGCCGGCCCACTGCGCGAGCCAGGTGCCGAAGCTCGGCACGGCCACGCGCAGCATCTGCTGGGGATCGCGCAGGCTGGCGTGGCTCTCGTGCACGGCGCCCCAGAGGCGCTGGAACGCGCGGGTCACGCGCCGCCAGATCGATCCGGTGGACAGCCACGGGGGCACCTGGCGGTTCGGGTTCTGCAGCAGCGCCACCACCACGATGACGAGGCAGATGACGCCGAGCACGGCGGTGATGATCCACGCATACGACGGCAGGGGCAGGAAGAGCCCGATCAGGATGACCAGCACCACCCACGCGATCGTGGTGACGATGTTCTCCACCACCACGGTGCCGAGCAGCACGGTGGTGGAGACATCCTGGCCGCGCTTCGCGAGGCGGCGCCGGGCAAGCAGCACCTTGGCGATCTCGCCTACGCGCGCGGCCAGGATGGTGTTGAACAGGAAGCCCACCATGAGCGGGCTCAGCAGGTCGATGTAGCGGGTCTTCTGCTTGAGGCCGGGCAGGCCATCCACCACGCCCTTCCAGGCGAGTCCCTTGAGCAGCACCGAGATGAAGTTCGCGAGCACCGCGATGACCAGCAGCCAGATGCTGTCCACCCGGAAGGCGGCCACCACGGCGCCCCAGTCGATCCTCCACACCAGCAGGATGATCACCACCGCGATCACGCCGATGCGGATCGCGTGCCACGCCCACTTGGGGATGGCCCGGCGCTTGGCGGTCTCGCCGCTCATGCGAGCAGCTCGTCGAGGGTGACGAGCTCGAGGCCCTTCTCGCGCGCGGCGGCGCAGATGTCGGGGATGGCGGCGGCCGTGTGGGTGCGCGGCCGGTCGGGGTCCCAGCCATCGGCGTCGTGCAGCAGCAGGATGCAGCCGGGGGAGAGGGCGCGGGCCGACCGCTGGGCCACCACGTCCGGACCGGGATCGGCGGAGTCGAACACGCCCTTGGTCCAGCCCGCCATCCGGTAGCCGGCCGAGCGCACCGAGGCCCATGTGGCCGGCCCGCGGAACCCATGCGGGGCGCGGAACACGTGGGTGAGCACGCCTTGGCCCGCGGCATCGGCCACGGCCTCCTCGGTGCGCGTGAGCTGGTCGCGCACGTGCGCGGGCCCGCGCATCACGAGGATGCCGTGGTCGTAGCCGTGGCTTGCCACCTGATGCCCCTCGTCGTGCATTCGCCGCACCAGCTCGGGATGGCGGCGCGCCTGGCGGCCGAGAACGAAGAACGTCGCGTGCACGCCCTCGTCGGCCAGGGCGTCGAGGATCGCCGCGGTGGAGGGCCCCGGTCCGTCGTCGAAGGTGAGCGCCGCCCGCGGGGCGTCCGCGGGGCCGCGCGTGACCACGGGTCCGAACACGGGGGATCCGGAGCGGAACGCCGCCCACGCGCCCAGCGCGCCGGCGCCGGCAATCCCCGCCGCGAGCAGGGGACTCCGGCGCCACGCGGTCGCGGCGGCGGCCAGGACGGCCAGCTCGATGGCGACGACGCGGCGGACGGTCCGGTTCTTGGTCATCGGCTCGGTCATCGGGGCACTCGTGCGAGGGTAGCAAGGGGGCCTGCAGCGGCCCGCGCATGGCACCCGACCGATGCGAGTGCCAGAGGCCTGCGGGCAGGTCTATACTCGCCCCGCATCCCGTCCCAGGAGTCCAGGTGCCTGTCTACGACTACCGCTGTGAGAAGGGCCATCGGTTCGAGGCCATCCAGAGCATGTCCGACAAGCCCCTCGCCAAGTGCGAGGAGTGCGGAGCGCCTGCGCAGCGCGTGCTTCACGCGCCCGCCATCCACTTCAAGGGAAGCGGCTTCCACAACACCGATTACGGCACCAAGACCCGGCCGAAGGAGTCCGCCGCGGCGGCGTCCGGCGGCAAGGCGTCCGGCGGGGAGTCGGGCGGGTCGTCGGGCGGGTCGTCCGACAGCGGCACGAGCAGCGGCAAGACCGTCGGTCTCGACAAGCTCTAGCTAGCGCCCGACGAAGTCGGCGAGCTGCTGCTCGTCGAGGTCGGGCTCGCCGACCACGTAGGAGATCCCGTTGACCGTGCGCGGGATGCCCGCGAGCACGATGCGGTCCCTGGGGTCGGACTTCAGGCGCCACTGCAGCCAGCCGAGCTTCATGAGGTCGCTCGTGCCCATGTCGGTGCCGATGGAGCGGATGGCCGCGGCCCCGCGCCAGGGCGCGAAGGGGATGGAGGTGACCGAGGCCATCTTGGCCTTGAGCGCGGTGACGAACGCCTGCTGGCGCGCCGCGCGGTTGAAGTCGTTGTCGCACTTGCGCACGCGCACGTACTGCAGGGCCCGCTCGCCGTCGAGATCCACCTGGCCCCGCGGGAACGACACCGTGATGCCGCCCGAGTAGGGGCAGTTGCGCACCGGGGTGGGGTTGTTCACGGTGACGCCGCCGAGCTCGTCCACCATGGTCTTCACGCCGTTGAACCGCACCACGATGATGTGGTGGATCGGCAGCCCCGTGAGGTCGCGCACGGCGTTGATGATCCCGCGCTGGCCCGAGAAGTACATGGCGGCATTGATCTTCTCGGTGCCACCGCCGGGAAGCTCCACGCGGAAGTCCCGCGGGATCGACAGCCACTTCACCTTGCCGGCGCCGGGGTCAGTGCGCATCACCATGATGGTGTCGGCGCGGCCACGCGATTCGCCGCCGCGGGTATCCCAGCCGATCACGAGGGTGTTCTGGGGAGATGACAGCAGCGGTCCCGCGGGCGAGAGGGCCGCGCGGGCGCTCGGCGGCACGCGGCCATTGGCCGTGGATACCGCGCCGTTGATGGCCAGGAAGCCGAGCACGCCCCAGGTGATCACGCCGATCACCAGGAGGATCCCCACGCGCCACACCCAGCCCCAGGGGCCGAGCCCGCGCAGCGACCACCAGTGGCGCTCGGGCTGCGGCGCCCAGGGATCGACCTCCGGCTTGGGGTCCGGGCGCTGGGCGCTGCCGGCGCCGTCGGTCAGCTGCTGGAGGCCCTCGAGGCCCTCGGCTGATTTCGCGGATCCGCGCGCCTTGAAGCGGCGATATGGCTTGCCCTGGGGCGGCATCGGGTGGCGATGGTACCGTCGCCCACGGGTGTTCCGGCGAGCGGGGGGTATATGAGCGTCATCGGCGTGGATGTCGGTGGCACCAAGATCGCCGCAGGGCGCCGGGGTCCCGACCTCGTGGCCACCGAGCCCATCGTCATTCCCACTCCCTATGGGGGAATGGCCATCATCGAGGCCATCGCGGCACTCGTCGCGGAGATCGCGGCCGCATCACCCGACCCCGTGCGCGCGGTGGGCGTCGGCCTGCCGGCGACCATCGATGCCGTCACGGGGCGCGTGGCCCACTCCGTGCACACGGGGATGGACGACTTCGACGCCGCCGGGGCCCTGGAGGCCGCGGTGGGCCTGCCGGTGTTCCTCGACAACGACGCCAACCTGGCCGCCCTCGCCGAGCACCGCCTGGGCGCCGGCCGCCACCACGCGAACGTGGTGCTGCTCACGCTGGGCACGGGGATCGGCGGCGGCCTGATCATCGATGGCGAGGTGTTCCGCGGTGGACGCGGCCACGGGGCCGAGCTCGGCCACATCTCGGTGGACGGCAATGGGCCGCCCTGCCAGGGCGGTTGCCCCAATCGCGGCTGCATCGAGACCATGTGCAGCGGAACCGCCCTGGGCCGGGAGTTCCGTGCCTTCGCCGAGGCCAACCCGGCAACGGCGCTGGGACAGCTGCACGCCGAGGGGGCACTCGACAGCCGCTCGGGCCTGGCGCTGGCCCGCGAGGGCGACCCCGATGCGCTGGCGATCGTCACCACGGCAGGGGAGTGGCTGGGCGTGGCCGTTACCTCCCTTGCCAACACCTTCGACCCCGACGTCATCCTCATCGGCGGCGGGCTGTCGGACGCCGGCGAGCTGCTGCTCGGCCCCGCGCGCGACATCTACCTGCAGCGCGCCCTGCCCCCCACGCGCAGGGCACCGCTCGAGGTGGCCGCGCTGGGTCCCGACGCGGGGATGGTGGGCGCGGCGCTCATGGCCCATGAGGGCGTGGGCGGGTGAGCGGCCGCCTCGTGGTGGTGGCAACGCCCATCGGGGCGCTGGACGACCTCTCGCCGCGTGCCGCGCAGGCGCTGCGCGACGCCGACGTGGTGGCCTGCGAGGACACCCGCCGCACCGCGGTGCTGCTGCGTCATGTGGGGTCCGACGTGCCGATGGTGCCGGCGCACCAGCACAACGAGGCCCGGCGGGCGGGCGACCTCGTGCGGCGCATGCGCGATGGCGCGGTGGTGGCGCTGGTGAGCGACGCCGGCATGCCCGGGGTGAGCGATCCCGGCGCGCGCGTGGTGGCGTCGGCAGTGGAGGCCGGGGTGCCCGTCACGGTCATCCCGGGCGCGGGGGCCGTGGAGACCGCCCTCGTGGCGTCGGGCCTGGCGTCCGGGGCCGGGTACGCCTTCGCGGGCTTCGCGCCGCGCAAGCCCGCCGAGCTGCGGGCATTCGTGGAGCGCCTCGACCGGTGGGACATGCCGGTGGTGGTGTTCGAGGGACCGCGTCGCGTGGGCGCCCTGCTCTCGGCCATCGCCGCGCACGATCCCCTGCGTCCGGTGGCGGTGTGCCGCGAGCTCACGAAGGTGCACGAGGAGGTCCTTCGCGGGCCGGCCGCCGATCTGGCCGCGCGCGTGACGGGGCCGCTCAAGGGGGAGGTCGTGGTGGTCGTCGCCCCGCCCCCCGAGCCGGCCGCGCCCGACGAGGCGGCCCTGGCCGAGGCCATCGTCCCCATGCTCGAGGCCGGCATGAGCCCGGCCCGTGCGGCCGACGCGGTGGCGGCGCTTGGCGCCGCCCCCCGCAACGCCGCCTACCGCGCGGCGCTCGCCGCCGCGGCGATGCGCGACTCGGCGTAGGTCCGCGCCGCCGCGCGCGCCGCGGCATCGTCGGGGAGCGCGGCCTCGGCACGGGCCCGCCGCGCGTCGTCGCCTGACACCACCGCACGGGCGAGGGCCTCGCCCTCGGGCAGCAGGGTGATGCCGGACC
>JAGWYY010000082.1 GCA_018969105.1 Acidobacteriota bacterium
CGACAATCCGAGGCCCAGCAGGGTTCCGCCGATACGGCCGGTCACCCGCACGGCCGTGCCGGCCAGGTCGGGGCGCAGGACCCATGCGAGGGTCATCGGTATCCAGTAGTTGTGCGGGAAGTCCATGGCCACGGCAAGAGCCGTGCCCACCATCTCGGCCAGCGCCAGCCGTACGGCGTGGCGAAGGATGAGGTCGTCGAACGTGGCGGGGCCGACCAGCGCGGAGAGCGACTCCTGCGACCCGCGGAGGTCGACCGGCACCGATCGCATGCCACCGGTGAGCACGCCGTCGCCGAGCACCCCCAGTGCCTCGCCGAGCCCGAGCCGCATCTGCTGCACGGCCACCTGCACGCGCATGTCGCCGATGCGCTGGCAGGCGTCCGCCGCGGCGTCCATCCGCGCCGCGCGCTCGGCCAGCCCGCGTCGCCGCCATCGCAGCTCCACGGCATGCCCGATGGCGATGCACAGCTCCGACGCGCGATGGAGGAAGTCGTCGACCAGCGCCTGCTCATCGGGCGACACGCGCAGTGGCGCGCCCAGCAGCACCACGCCGCCGATGCGGGTATCGCTGAGGGCATTGAGGAGGGCGTCGTACTGACGGCGCACGGCATCGTCGCCGTGCATGCCCTCCACGCTCGCGCGCGCGGCCTGCAGCTTGAGCACCGGGTTGGCCTGGTCGGTCATGAGCGCGGGCCGGGCCAGGGCGTACCCGACGGTGCGAAAGGCGATGCAGATGTCGGCGCGCACCCCGCCGGTGCGTCCGACGGCCTGGGGCAGCACCCCGATTGCCAACTGGATGCCCCCACCCATCAGCATGATCAGCCCGTCGGTCACCGCCACGCCGGTGGCCAGCGGTGCGCCGGCGTACACGATGAACACGATCAGGCTCAGCAGGCCGATGAGGCCGGAGCGCCGTCCGGCCTTCGCCGCGTAGCCGCATCCGAATGCCACCGCGCCCGTGGCCACGATGCGCAGCCACGACCACTCGGATGCCAGCACCCCCAGCGCGCAGGCCACCGACACGCATACGGCGGTGAACGCCATGCCCTTGGTGCGGTCGGCGACGGTTCCGCGCTGGTCGCCCGCCCCCGTGAACAGCGCGCCGATGCCGGCGGCCACGGTGGCCTGCGGATACCCCAGCGCGATCAGCACGGCCATCATGGCCGTCACCACCACCGCGCCGCGCAGGGGGACGATCCATCGCACCGCGCCCAGGTCGGTCTCGACCGCGCTGCGCAGCACGCGCCGGGGCGTGCCGAGGGCCGACGACATGCGGGAGGAGCCGCTCACGCCCGGAAGGCTACGGGGATAGAGTCACGGCATGAACCCCGAGGGCTTCTGGATCGACCACGTGATCTACGGCGTCGTGGATGCCGATGCCGCATGCGACCGCCTGCGCGAGGAATTCGGCCTCGGCTCGGTGCCCGGCTCGCAGCACCTGGGCGGCACCACGAACCGCATCGTGCCGCTCGGCCCGCAGACCTTCCTCGAGATCCTCGGGGTGGGGGATACGTCGCTGTCGGACGGCGCGTGGCTCAACGCCACGCTGCAGGGGCAGGACCGCGTGCTGTGGTGGTGCCTCGGGGTGGCCGACCTCGATGCCACGGCCGAGAGCCGTGGCCTGCCGATCCGCTCGGGGCAGGCCCGTGACGAGGCCGACAAGATCGTGTTCCGCAGCGCCGGCATGCCGCAGTACCCGCTGCCGTTCTTCCTGCAGCTCATGGGTGATCCCGCGGACCGCGCGCAGGTGAACGCCGAGCGCTATGCGGCTGCCGAGCACGACTGCGCCCCCACCGACTACACGTTCGTGGAGGTCGGCGACTTCGCCCCCGTGCTCGAGGGCTGGCTGGGCGAGGACCACGGCCTGCCGGTGCGCTACGAGCCGGGCACGGGACCGGGCATCCACGCCTGCGGCATCGCCACCGCCGCCGGGGAGATCATCCTGCGCTAGCGCGCGGGCCCGCACCCATGACCCCTCCGGTCCTCAGCGACCAGCAGGTGATCCTCGGCATCACGCTGATCTTCGCCGTGGCCACGGCCTGCCAGGCCATCGCGCCCCGGCTGCGCATTCCCTCCCTCGTGCTGCTGCTGCCGGCGGGGTTCGTGCTGGGCATTCTGGTTCCCGGGGCGAATGCGTTCGGCATTCTCGGGCCGGCGTTCGGCCCCATCGTGGACATCGTCGTGGCCATCATCCTGTTCCAGGGCGGCATGGAGCTCTCCATGCGGAACATGTCGACCTCCGATGGGAACACGGGCCTGCGCCTCGTGTGGATCGGAGGACCCATCACGTGGGCGGCAGCCACGGTGCTCATCGCCCTCATAATCGGCCTGCCGTTCGAGATCGCCCTGCTCGCGGGAGCGATCCTCTCCGTGTCCGGGCCCACGGTGGTGAATCCCCTGCTCGATGTGGTGCGCCCGCACAAGCGCCTGCGCAACGTGCTGATCGAGGAGGGCACCGTGCTCGACCCCCTGGGCGCGCTCGTGGCGGTGATCGTGTTCCAGGCGATCAAGGCGGGCACGACGGATTCGGTCGGGGATGACATCGGGCGGTTCTTCCTCGGCCTGCTGGTGGCCATCGTGTTCGCCGCCCTGGGCCTCGTGGTCACCTACCTCGGGGAGATGCTGGTGGGCCGCACCCTGATGCTGGGAACGCAGGTGCTGCTCGGTGGGGTGATCCTGGCCACGGGGCTGGCCAACCTCGTCACGGACAACGCCGGCCTGCTCACCGCCCTGCTCATGGGCATCGGCGCCACGCACCTCGCCCCACGCCTGGGCCGCGACATCACCACCGTGCGGCCCTTCTTCGACACCATCGTGAGCATCGCGATCGGAGTGCTCTTCGTGGGCATCTCCGCGCTCGTGCCGGCATCCGCCCTCGTGCCGCTCATCCTGCCGACCCTCGCGGTGCTCGCCGTGCTGGTGCTGGTGGTGCGCCCGGCCGTGGCCTTCATCGCCACCATCGGCCGCGGCTTCACGTGGCGCGAGAGGCTCTTCATCGGGTGGATGGCGCCGCGGGGCATCGTGGCGGCCGCCACCGCGGCCTCGGTGGCCACTACCCTCATCGCCCTCAAGGTGCCCGGCGCGGGTGACCTGCTTCCGGTGGCGTTCATGATCATCGCTGGCACGGTGCTCATCTACGGCCTCACCGCCACGCCGGTCGCGAAGCTCCTGGGGGTGCGGGACGACGACACCTGATCGCGTGTCGAAGGACTGCTATCAATCTCCCGTGACCCCCACTCGCCTCCACCTCGGCGCCGCAGCGCTCGTGATGGCCGGCTGCCTTGCCGCCGCCGGCACCGTCGCACTGGCAATGGCTCCGCTCCAGGGGGCCGCACGGGTGGGCACGCCGAACCCGGCCACGGGCGTGGTCACCGGCTCGGTGGAGTCGAGCCCCACGCCGCTCAGGCCACTCACCTATGCAGCGCCGGCGACCACCGGCACGGGCGGTACCGTGGTGGTGAGCGCCACCGGCGCCTTCACCTACACGCCCACCGCCACGGCCCGGCACGCCGCGGCGAAGACTGGCTCTGGCACGCCGACGACCGACAGCTTCACCGTCACCGTGTCGGACGGCTACGGCGGCACGGCGGCCGTGCCCGTCACCGTGCCCATCGCACCGGCCAACGCCAAGCCCGTGGTGCTCCCCGGAGCCCGGAAGGTCACGGGCGTGTCGGGCTCCACGGGGGTGGTCACGGGCAGGGTGGCCGCACGCGACCCGGACGGCGACCCGCTCAGCTATCAGGCCGCGAAGCCCCCGGCGAAGGGGGTGGTTCGGGTGTCGCCGTCAACCGGTGGGTTCACGTACACGCCCACGGCCGCCGCGCGGCGTGCATCTGCCGCCGGTGGTCGGGCGCGGTCCGACAGCTTCACCGTCACCGTGTCCGACGGCCACGGCGGCGCAGTGCGCGTGCCCGTGCGCGTTCCGGTTCGCTGACCCTGGCACCACGCGGGGTGCCAGGGTCAGGGCGAGCTCAGGTCAGGACCGCGGGAACGGGTTGATGAAGAAGGGCTCCATGCCCGCCAGCGTGCCGCTGGTCATCTTGCCGAGGCCCACGGGAATGGTGGCCGAGGCGGGGCCGTCGGTGAACATGGTGGTGCCGACGGTCACCGGGCGGTTGTCGATGTTCTCCATCAGCGGCCCGGCGCACGCGGCCATCGGGTAGTTCGTGCCCCCGATGTTCACCGGGGTTGTGACCACGCAGGGGTAGCCCCAGAAGTTCGCCATCCCGGTGTTGGGAGCGGTGCCGATCACCAGCGTGCGGCCCACGGGGGCACCCACGGTCCAGCCGGTCTCCGCGCTGTACTGCGGGAAGGCGGTCGGCGATCCGAAGCTCGACCAGATGGTTGAGGGGCCGTTCACCGTGGGGCTCGTGCCCTGGAGCTCCTTGTTGTAGACGGTCCAGCCCGTGACGATCGGGCACAGCCCGGTGCCGAGCGTGTACGTCGTGCCGTTGATGGAGGTCTTCTTGCTGCTCGGAGTGATGTTGCTCGCGGCGCAGAGGGCGTAGCGCCGGTAGGCCACGCGCACGTCGAGGCGCGCCTTGATCTTCGCGGGAACGAGGGCGAGGGCCTTGGCGGACGCCGTCGGCGACGCCACGGCGCCCGTCTCGGATGCGGAAAGGGCGGTCGGCGCGAGCGCGAGCCCCGCGATGCCAAGGATGGCGGCGCTGCCTGCAAGGCCGTAGTGGCGAAGGTTCATGTGGGCTCCTGGGGTAGTGGTCCGCCCGAGGGAATGGGGGGCGGGGCTGATTCCGAGTATAGGTCGCAGTTGGCGGCGGCACCGCCACTCCGGGCGCGGCTGGGGTGCCCGCCCGGGCCTTGGTCCCTATCCGCCCCGTGCATCCGGGCAGTACGGGTCGCGTCACCGTATCGTTTTGAGCATGTTCCCCCGACCTCCCATCGGTACCACGTGGCTCCACGTCGCGACGACAACGCTCGTCACGCTGCTCGTCGTGCTCGGGTGGTCGACGGCTGCACGCGCGGCGGTGAGCGTGTTCGGCACCACCGGCACCCAGCCGTGGTCGATGGCGATGGATTCCGCGGGCACGCTCTACGTGCCCAGCGGCGACAGCAACATCGTGTCGAAGATCACGTCTGCCGGCGTGTCCACAGCGGCCTGGGCCAGCGTCGGGTCCGAGGCGTACGGGATCGCCGTCGACGCGGCGGGCAACGTCTACGTCGTCAACCGCATCTCGTGCAGCGTGTCGAAGATCACGCCCGACGGCACGGTGAGCACCCTGGGGCTCACCGGCGCCGGCACCTACCCGCGCGCGGTCGCGGTTGACTCCTCCGGAACCGTGTACACGGCCAACACCGACACGGGCACCGTCACGAAGATGCTGGCCAATGGCACGACCACCCAGAACTGGGCGACCACCGGCGCGTCGCCGCGCGCGATCGTGGTGGACGCCGCGGGCAATGTCTACACCGCCAACACCAACGACTCGACGGTGACGAAGATCACCTCGGCAGGCGCGTCGACGGTGGCGTGGGCCACCACCGGGCCGGCGCCGAACGGCATGGCCATCGACGCGGCCGGCAACCTCTACACCAGCAACTACAACGATGCGACGGTTTCGAAGATCACCTCGGCGGGCGCATCGACGATCATCGGCAGCACCGGTAGCGGCCCGTACGGCGTCGCTGTCGACCCGTCCGGCAATGTCTACGTGGCCAACAGCGGCGCGAACACCGTGTCGAGGATCACTCCGGGCGGTGTGTCCACCGTCGCCTGGGCGTCGACCGGCGCCGGCACCGCGCCACGGGGCATCGTGGCCGACGCAGCCGGGAACGTGTTCACCGCCAACTACGGATCCCACAACGTCACCAGGATCGCGCCGGATCCCGCCGACGCCCCCACGGCGCTCGCCGCCACCGCCGGCGATGGCACCGCCAGCATCGCGTTCACCGCCGGGCCGGACAATGGCTGGGCCATCACCAACTACGCGTACTCGATCGACAACGGCGCGACATGGACCACCCGCAGCCCGGCATCGGCCGCATCGCCGATCCTGATCACCGGCCTGACCAATGGCACGGACTACGCCATCAAGCTGCGGGCCATCAACAGCGGGGGCCAGGGCACGGCCTCCAGCGCGGTGAGCGCGACGCCGCGTGCCGCTCCGGGCGCGCCGACCGGGCTCGCCGTCACCGCCGGCGACCGCAGCGCCCGCATCGCCTTCACCGCGGCCGCGAACAACGGCGCGGCCATCACCAACTACGCCTACTCCCTGGATGATGGGGCCACATGGACCTCCCGCAGCCCCGCCTCGGTGGCGTCGCCGATCGAGATCGGCGGCCTCGTGAACGGCACCACGTACGCCATCCGGCTCCGCGCCACCAATGAGGTCGGAACCGGCGCGCCCTCGGCCGCGGTGGGCGTCACGCCCGTCGCCGTTCCCGACGCGCCGACGTCCCTCGTGGGCACGGCGTTCGCGACCAGCGCCGAGGTACGCATCGCCTTCACGCCCGGCGCGGACAACGGGTGGCCGATCACCAACTACGCCTACTCGCTGGACGACGGTGCCACGTGGAAGGAGCGCAGTCCGGCATCCGCGGCGTCGCCGATCACCATCAGCGGCCTCACGGACGGCACGCTCTACAGGGTCAGGCTTCGGGCCATCAACCTCGTCGGCAGCGGCATGCCGTCGAACGCGGTGAGCATCGCACTACCGCCCGCCCCGCTGAAGGCCGTCACGCTCTCCGCGGTGAGGGTCACCACCGATGACCCGCTGGTTGCGACGTTCGCCGCCGCGCCGGATACGACGTACACGATCAGCGCGACGCCGGTGCAGGCGACCGGCGCGGCGCGGGAGTCCGCGCGCGTGGCGCCCCGGGCCACGCGCAAGGTCAGCGGCTCATGCACCGTGGCGACGAATGCGACGACGAAGAAGCGCACCGGAACCTGCAGGATCCGCATCAGGAAGGCCGGGGCGTGGGCGATCGCCATCACGCCTGTGCGCAACGGGGTGCGGGGCGCACCGGCCATCAGGCGCGTCAGCGTTCGTGCGGCCCCAGGCTCCGCCACTTCAGCGATCGCGGTCGTCGGCTAGTCACGGACGTCGCTCCACGGAGCCATTCGTGAAACGCATCACCCTCTTCATCGCCGCCGCCATCGCCCTCGGGGTGCCGGCGGCCCTCGCCGCCGCGCAGCCCACCACGCTGGGGTCGGGTGCCCGGACATGCGTGCTGAAGGCGGGCGCGGACTGCCGGGGGGTGGTGCACCGGTGGACCGCCGAGCACCATGGCGACCTGCGGAGGGTGAGGTTCACGCGCGCCGATCTGCGGGGCGCGGACTTCCAGGGGGCCGATCTCCGCGCGGCGGATTTCCGGGGAGCGCTGCTGCAGCATGCCGACCTTCGCGGCGCCCGCCTGGACGGCGCCCGGTTCACCGCACCGCCACGGCGCCGCCCGCACTCGGTGGAGGCGCCCCCATGCGCCCTCTTCCAGTGCGGGGGAGGCGGATCCCCGGTGGCGGCGAGCAACGCCGGGAGCGGCGCCAACCTGGCCGGTGCCCAGCTGTCCGGTGCGACCGGCATGCCCGTGGCGACCATCAACGGCGTGGCGACCGCGACGAATTTCTCCGGCGCCAACCTGAGCGGCGCGAACCTCACGGGCGCGCGGTTCCGCGGGGGCATCTTCAGCAACGCCAACCTGCGCGGTGCCTATCTCGCCGGGGCGAACATGTCCTGGGCCATGATGAACAACGCCGACTTGCACGCAGTCGATGCCGTCGGCGCCGATCTCAGCATGGCCTCGCTCGCCGGCGCGGATCTCACCGCTGCGGACCTCGCCGGCACGAACCTCAGCGGTGCCAGCATCTTCGGCGCGAACCTCACTGGCGCCGACCTCACCGGGGCGTCGGCGGTCGGCACCATGTGGACGTCATCGATCTGCCCGGACGGTTTGCTGGCCAACGGCTCCTGTTGAGGGGCCCCGGGGTGCTTGCCTGGCCCCAGCCCTAGCTCATCTTGTGCCTGAGGTTCATGGGCAGCTTGGCCGGGGTGCCGCGGAAGCATCCGATCGAATACGGGAATTC
>JAGWYY010000083.1 GCA_018969105.1 Acidobacteriota bacterium
TGAACGCGCTGCGCGCGAAGGGAAGCCGGCCGAAGCGGTCGCGGTCGGCCACGCGATACTCATCCCAGCGGGCCAGCAGGTAGAAGGCCGACGCCACGATGTCGCCGGGGATCGGCTCGTCGGGTGCCACCGGCGCGAAGAGCAGGGTGAGCCCGGCGCATGGGTGCACGGCCGCGCCCGGGAAGGCCTCCTGCCCCTCGAAGAAGGCCTGGGCGTCATCCTGCAGGGGGATCCACGCGCCCTCGGCCGGGGGCTCGGGCGCATAGGTGATGGCCACGTCGCCGTCGCCATCCACGAACTCCGCACGGCGCCCGAGGCCCTCGGCGAGGGTCTCCAGCACCCAGCGCGCGCGGGGAAGGAACGCCGGCCGGCAGCCGGCGATGCGCACGCGCAGCGGGGCGGGTGATGTGGCGGTGCTCACGAGGCCCTCCGGCGGATGATGCGGCGCACCTGGCCGATGCCGGGCAGTGGGTCGCTGATAGACATCACGCCGTCCACCACCGGTGGCCGCAGGGTGGACGCCGCGGCAGAGCGTCCCCAGCGGCGCCCCCGCACCTCGGCGGCCGTGGCGGGCAGGTGGCGCGCCGAGAGCACCCAGCGCACGTCGCTGCGGTGTCCCTCGGGCCACGTGCGGGGCCGCCCGACGGCATCGAGGTAGGCGGCCATGGGGATGTTCACGCCCACCTCGGTGGCCAGGGAGATCCACAGCCACGAGCGCGGGTTGACCTCGATGAGGTAGTCGCGCCCGTCGCGGGGGTCGCGCTTCACCTCCACCTGCGAGATGCCGTGGAAGCCCATCTCGTCGAGCAGTGCATGGCACCTGCCGGCCAGGCCGGGGTCCCACCACGCCTCGGCCGCGCGCGCGGTGCCGAAGCCGGGCGGCCACTGCCGCAGCTTGCGGCCGGTGAACGACGCCAGGGGGCGCCCGTCGGCATCGCGGTACGAGCCCAGCGTCCACAGGGCGTCGTCGCCACCGGGGATCACCTCGCACACCTGCGGGCGGTGCGCGGCCGCGCGGTCCCACTGGCGGCGCAACTCCTCGGCGTCGTCTGCCTGCAGCACCTGGCGCCCGAACGCGCGCTTGAACCCTGCGGGGTCGACGCGCGGCTTGAGGATGACCGGGAAGCGCATGCCCGGGATGGCCGCCGCGAGGTCGCCCTCGTCGTCGGGCTCCACGGTGGCCGGCACCGGGAACCCGATGCGCCGCGCCGCGGCGTGCTGGGCCGACTTGTCGATGTAGGGCCGGAGGTGGGCCCACGGGCTCCACGGCATGTCGAACCACTGCGACAGGCGCTGCTCGTGCGGACCGATGGCCTCGATGGCCTCGTCATGCGTGGGGAACAGCACGCCGCGGGCGGCGAGCGACGACCCCAGCACCGCGAGCTCGTCGACGAATGCCGACGGGTCGTCCACGGGGTCGGGCAGCACCACCTCGGCCGCATGGCGCGACCGCAGGCCCATCGCCCGCGGGTCGCGGTCGGTGGCCATCACGGGCACGCCCTCGGCCGCGAGGGAACGGATGATGCCCAGTGCGTTCGCGCCGGATGCCTGCAGCACCACGGCCACCGCATGGCCCGGCGCGCTCACCCGCCCATCACCTGGGCGTACACCTGCTCCATGCGACGCGCGTTGGCCGCCCACGTGTAGTCGGCCTCCGACCGGCGAAGGGCCTCGGCGCCCATCGAGGCGCGCAGCGCGGGGTCGTCGATGACCCGGGCGAGCGCGGCGGCGAGCCCCCCGGCGTCGTGCGGCTGGATGAGCAGCCCGGTGGCGGGGTCGTCCACGATCTCGGGCGTGCCGTCCACGGCCGTGGCCACCACGGGGAGGCCACAGGCCATGGCCTCGCACACCACGGTGGGAAGGCCCTCCGAGAGCGACGGCAGCACGAACACATCGCCGGCCGACATCACCCAGCCCACGTCGTCGTGCGGCACCTTGCCGAGCCACGTGATGCGATCGGCCACGCCGAGCTCGGCCGCGCGCTGCTCGAGCGGCTCGCGCAGCGGTCCGATGCCGGCCATCACCAGGCGCGGCGCCCCCGCGGAGCGCGCGGCGAGGATCCCCATGGCCTCGATGAGGGTGTCCACGCCCTTGCGCGGCACGAGCTTGCCCACGTACGACACCACCGGGCCCTCGGGTGGCAGGTCGATGCGCGCCCGGGCCTCGGCGGCGTCGCGGGGCATGAACACCTCGGCGTCGGCCCCGTTGGGCACCACCGTGATGGGCCGGCGCGGCCGGGCGATGGCGTCCGCGGCGTCGCCGATGGCACGGCTCACCGTGACCACCGCGTCGAGGGTCTGGATGGCCTCGGCCACGCGCATGCGCGCCTTCGCGCCCTGGGCGGGGATGTCCAGCACGTCGGCGCGGTGCGCGGTGCCCACCGCGGGCACGCTGAGCTCGTGGCCCACCCGGGCCGCGGCCCAGCCGTCGGGCACCATCATGTGCGCGTGGATCACGTCGACGGGCCACTCTGCGTGGATGCGCCGCACGGTGCGCCGGATTCCCAGCAGGAAGGCGTCGGCATTCCGATGGCCCAGGCGCCCACCCGGCAGCGTGAGCTTGCGCGGGTAGTTGACGGTGACGCCGTCCACCTCGTCCTCGGCCACCACGTCGCGGTATGACGACCAGCGCCCGAGCCCGGGCGGTGCCCAGCCCTTGGGCGACACCACGCGCACGTCGTGGCCGCGATCGCGCAGGGCCTTCACCTGCTCGTGCACGAAGATGCCGCCGGTCGGGTTCACCGGACTGGGGTACATGTGGCTGACCATGAGGATCCTCACGGGATGCGCCCATCCGGTCCGGCCCGACGCGCGAGCACGATCGTGGTGAGGCAGAGCCCGAAGGTGATCCACATCGGCGCGAAGTGGATGGCCGTCGATGGCCCGACGCTGCCCGCGATGAAGCCCAGCAGCGCCAGCAACCCGGCCAGGCCCATGTAGCGCAGCCAGGGGTCGTGGGTGCGCCGGGCCACCCGGAGGTTGCCCACGAACATGTAGATGTAGAGCGACGCGAAGAGCAGCAGCCCGATCACGCCCGTGTCCACCAGCACCTCGAGCGTCCAGTTATGCAGGTTGGCCACGCCCTCGTAGCCCTGCTTCTCGCGCACCACCACCTCGGCGTTGCCCGCGCCCACGCCCACGCCGCCCGATGAGGCCGCGAGGTCGAGGCCCGTTCCGAGCAGCGACGACCGCACTGCGCCCGACCCCGATCCGCTCTGCACCTGGGCCTGCAGCGTGCCGAAGTCGAGCTTGGCCACGGCCTGCTCGGGCAGCGGCACGATGCCCGCCCCGAACAGTGACGGGATGATCAGCACCAGCGCCACGCCCACCACCACCACGCCCGCCACGAAGGCCCTGCGCATGGCCGGGTCGACGGCCAGCACCACGAGCATCCCGAGCAGGATGATTCCGGTGGCGATGAGGTTGGCCTTCGACCCCGAGAAGAGGATGAGGCCGATGGCCACCACGCCGCCCGCGATGCCCAGGGCGCGCAGGCGCACGTCGCGGGCGATCACCGGCAGCACGAGCAGGTAGGGGAGCGTGAGCGCCAGGTAGGTGGCGAAGTTGTTCTGGTTGCCGAAGAACGACGTGGCGGCGAAGGCCCCCACGCGCTCGGCCAGCGCGCTGGTGGGCAGGCGCACCCCGGTGAGGATCTCCGCCACGGCCACGAGCACCGATGCGATGAAGGTGATGCCCAGCGCCCCGAGGAACCACGCGAGCCGCCGCCTCGATGAGGCCGCGAGCGGTATGGCCAGCATGAGCCCGGTCATGAGGAACAGGAAGATGGTCCAGCGCAGGGCCTCGGTGGTGGACGTGGCCCACAGCGTGGAGGCCAGTGCCCAGGCCACCCACCCCGCCGCGATCGCCATGGGCCACCCGAGTCCGGCGGGCGCCGGAACCCCGCGCCCCATGAGCAGCCAGACGGCCATGCCGATGATGATGAGCCCGGCCACGAACCGGAACGCGAAGGCCTCCTGCGCACCCGGCAGCGCGAGGTTGGGTCCGATGATGGCCGTGACCATCGCCACGAGGGCGCCGCCGCGCCCAAGGGTCGGCAGGGTGGTGCCGCCCAGCAGCACGATGGCGACCAGCACCACGGCCAGCGCGAGGCCCGGTATGGGCGCGAAGGCCGCCAGGGCGCCGGCCGCGAGGGCGGCGACGAGGGCCAGGACCACGGCGCGGATGCCGGGCCCCCCGGACGCGCCGGAGCCCCGCAGCGGAATGGGTGCCGACATCGGGGCGGGACGGTAGCAGCCGCCCCCCGAAATCCCCGTTACGCAGGCGCTCCCGCGGCGTTTCGCAACACGTTCATCACGGCGTCCGCCTCGTGGGCCAGCGAATGCGCCATCGCGGCCTCGCGGCAGGCCGCGGGCGAGGGCGGGGCGTCGATCATCCGGGCCAGCGCCGCGGCGATCGCGGCGTCGTCGCGCGGGTTCACGATGGCGCCCGCCAGGCCGTCGGGCACCACCTCGCGCAGGCCGCCCACCGAGGTGCCCACCACGGGGCGTCCGCTGGCCATGGCCTCGAGCGCCGCCACGCCCAGTGGCTCCACCAGGCTCACCTGCGCTACCACGTCGGCAGCGGCCATCCAGTCCACCACGCCGGCGTTGGGCAGCATGCCCGTGCGCACCACGGCGTCGGCGATCCCCAGGCGCCCTGCCTCGGCGTCGATCGCGCCGGCGAGCGGGCCGTCGCCCACGAAGGCAAGGCGGGCGTCGGGGTGGTCGGCCGACTGCACGCGGGCGAACGCGCGCACCAGCGCCAGCGGGTTCTTTCGCTCGGTGAGCCCGCCCACGGCCAGCACCAGCGGAACGCCATCGGGCACCCCGATGCGCTGCCGGGCCGGTGCGGGGTCGGCCAGCGTGAACCGTTGCTCGTCCACGCCCATGCTGATCACGTGCAGCCCCCGCGGTGGAAGGCCCTCCTCGCGCATGCGTCCCGCCAGCCACTCGCTCACGCAGATCGTGGCGCGCGCCCCGCGCACCCCGGGCGCGGAGAGCCGTCGCACGCTCCCGCGCGAGAGGTTGGCCACATCGCCGCCGTGCGCGGTGACCACCCACGGCGTGCGCGACACCCGCCCGGCCATTGCCGCGATGAGGCCGGTGGGGAACAGGTAGTGCGCCCAGATCACGTCGGCGCGCCGGGCGCGGGCGATGGCGCGCCCCGTGAGGCCGGCGTACTTGGCGGGCGTGCGCAGTCGCCCTGACGACCGCGTGGTGATGACCACCCGATCCACCTCGGCACCGCGCCGCTCGAGGGCGTCGCACATGCGCTCCACGAACGCGCCGTAGTCGGGCGCCCCGGGCCCCGGGTACATGTTGGACAGGCACATGACCCTCAGAGGGGTCACGCGGCGTCCCCCTGCGGCGGCGGCCCCCCGGAGTCGCCGGCGGCGTCCCGCAGGTCACCCGCCCCGCGCGCGAGGGATGGCGCGGTGGCCACGAGTGCCGCGAGGCCGGCGGCGAGCACCCAGGTGTAGGGGTCCTCGAACAGCGCCGAGTAGAGGAGCGCGTGCACGAAGATGCCCACCAGCGCGGCCAGCATGGTGGCCCCGGGCACGCCGACGTCCTCGTCGCGGTCGCGCGTGGCGCGGATGCCCACGATCACGGCGATCACGCACAGCCAGATGAAGAGGGCGAAGCCGATGGCGCCCTCCTCGCTGAGGATCGTCACCGGCGCGTTGTGCGAGATGACCACGCGGGTCTTCCGCAGCTCCTTCTTCGAGAGGCCGCTCGAGTAGTCGGTGGCGAACGAGCCCAGCCCGCCACCGGCCACGGGGTGCTGCTGGAAGATCTCCACGCCGCCGCTCACCAGGTCGAACCTGCCCTCGCTCACCTTGTCGAGCCGTTCGGTGGAGGTGATGGCCGATCGCACCTGGCTCGACGATGCGATGGCCACGCCGCTTCCCACCACCAGCATGATCACCGCCGCCAGCACGGTGCGGCGCCAGCCGAACATGCGCAGCGACATGATGAGCAGGCCCACCAGCAGCATGAGCGCGCTCGAGCGCGAGAAGGTGACCACGAGCGCCGCGGCGTCGATGGCGGCCACCACCCCGCATGCCACGAGCACGCGCCCGCTATCGCGGCGCATCCACGCCACGGCCACGGCGATGAGCAGCGCCAGGGCCAGGTAGCGCCCCAGGATGTTGGGGTCGTAGAAGATCGAGTTGACGCGGAAGAACCGGCTGTAGACGTTGTTCTGCATGAGCCGGTGGTTCCAGAGCACATCGCGCGTGGCGTACTCGCCCAGGGCCAGCACGGCCACGGGCACCGACATGGCGAGGGTGGTCATGGCCAGGGTGCGCAGCGCCTTGCCCTCGCGCCAGATGGCCACCACCACGAGGTAGAGGAGCACGAAGGGGATCCAGAAGAAGGTGGCCTTCACGGCACCCTCGGGGATGTCCGACGACCATGCGAGCGACACAAGCGTGAACCCCACGAAGAGCATCAGCGGCAGGTCGAGCACGGTTGACGGCCAGATGCGCTCGCGGGTGCCGGCGCGCTCCATCCACCAGAGCACGGCGAGTCCCAGCACGATGACCCCGTAGAGGGGCAGCAGCAGGTTGGCGTCGTCACCGCCCACCGAGATCGGCACGCGCACCGGGAGCGCCAACCCGAGCAGCAGGAACCACGTCCAGGGCCGCTTCGCCACGAGCCAGCCGACCACCATGAGCAGGGCCAGGGCCACGAGCACGCCCACCACCCCGGCCACGACGCCCACGGGCGTGGACAGGCGGTTGGCGAGGGAGTCGGGCACCAGCGTGCCGGCCATCACCACCCAGCCCACCAGCAGGATCGCCAGCCCGGCGAGCCGCCTGCCGCGCTCGGGCACCCGGGCCCACTCCGCGAGGGGCGTGGGCGCGAGCATCAGCACGAGGCCCACGGTGGCGATGATCGCGGCGGTGATGCGCACGGCCTCGGTGCTCATCCCGTGCCCCCGAAGCCGATGAGCGCTTGGCGATCGGTGCCCACGGCGGCCAGCAGCCACACGTCGGCGGGCCGGGTGCCGGCGGGGATCGTGATGCGCGCGGTGGACGCGGGCCCGGTGGTGGCCTCGCCGATGGGGTCGCCCAGCACCTGGCGCCCCGCGCGGTCACCGGGCGTGCCCAGCCGCTGGCGCAGCGTGAGGGTCACCTCGGGGTCGCCCCCGCCGGGAAGGTCAACGCCCACGGCGTCCCCTGATGCGGGCTGCCCGGGCACCGCGCGCGCGGCGAGGTGGCCCACCCAGCAGGTGCGCGCCTCGTCGAAGTCGTTGCCGCGCTCGTCGCGGGCCGTCACCTGGATCACCTGCAGGCCGGGCGGCACGAGCCCGCCGCCGGAATCGCGCCCGCCCCAGGCCCACTCGGTGGTGCCGCGCGCGGTGACCTCACGCGGCGCGGTGGACACGCCCGCGTTGCGCGCCGAGAAGCGCACGGTCGCGGGCTCACCGGGCGCGCTCACCGTGGTGAGGCATCCCGCTGCCCTGCTCACCACCGTCACGCGGGGACGCGGTCCGGTGGTGTCCACCACCACCTTGCGGCTCTTCGAGAACTTCTTGTCGCCGGCGCGCGCCTCGAGGTCGATCGCATAGGTGCCGTCCGGCACCCGCTTGCCGTCGAGGTCGGTGCCGTCCCAGTCCACGGCGAGCGTGCGCGTGCGCACCACCTGTCCGCCGTCGGCCAGGCGGGCGATCACCGTGCCGGTCTCCGGGTCCTTGATCGTGATCGACACGTTGCTGGGCTCGCTCAGGCGGATGGCCACCGTGGCGGTGGCGCGGCCCTGCTCGGCACCGGGGCTGAACGCGCGCGTGGCGACGAACCGGGTGATGATGGGCGGCGGCGTGGTGAACGCGAACGGCAGCACGAACACGCCGAACGCCACGAGCACGAGCGCGATCACTCCTCCCGCGATGATGCCGCGCCGCCCGCCGGTGGGCATCAGGGGAGGGGCCGGAAGCCCAGGACGATGTAGAAGCCGAAGCGCCCGAGCGGGGTGCCCGATGCACGGCG
>JAGWYY010000001.1 GCA_018969105.1 Acidobacteriota bacterium
TGGAAGGCAACGCCCGTGAGGAGCTTGGGGAAGAAGTAGGTGGACTTCTGGGGCATGACGCCGCCCTCTTCGGCCACGGCCGCCACCTGCTCGGTGGGGATGTGGCGCACGATGAGCGCGGCCGCGGCGCGGCCCTGCCGCACGGCGTCCCACGCGTCGCGGGAATCCTTGGTGTACGTGAGGAGGCCCTCGTGCGCGAGGTGCGCCTGGTCGCCGCCGAGCGCCGGCACCAGCAGGTCGCGTTCGAGCACCGCGAGGTCGAGTCGCTCGGCGGCCGTTGCGCCCTCGCGTGGCACGGTGAGCAGCATCGCCCGGTCGGGCAGCACCAGCCCAGCCGCCACCTGGTCGGCGGGCGCGGCGGCCAGCGCGGCCTCGAGGGCGTCGAGCGAGTCGTCGAGCGGGGTCACATCCAGGTGCTCCTCGGCGCCCGCGGGCCACTCCTTCAGCACGCGGTGGGTGGGCAGCACCACCAGGCCATCGTCGTCCAGCGACGTGAGGCCCATCAGCACGAAGTCGTACGCCCGGTTGCCGTCGGCATCGCCATCGCCGTCGCCATCGGCACCGCCGCCGTCCTCGGCGCGCCGCTCGGCCTGATAGGCGAGGGCCGTCTCGTAGCGGTGGTGCCCGTCGGCGATGAGGATCCACCGGCCGGCCAGCGCCTGCTCGATCGCCGCGAGGCGCCCCGCGTCGGTGATGGTCCACAGGCGGTGCACGGTGCCATCGTCATCGGTGATCACCGCGTCGGGCTCCCCGCCCACGGCCGCCGCCGCCCAGGCCTCGCCCGCGGGGTCGGGGTAGAGCCCGAACACCGGCGAGAGCTGCACCTTGGTGGCGTTCATCAGCCGCAGGCGCTCCTCCTTGGGCCCGGCGTGCGTGCGCTCGTGCGGCCGCACCACGCGGGTCGCGTAGGGCTCCGCGCCCACCACCGCCACGATGGTCTTGCGCGTGCGGTGGCTGCCGTCCGGAAGGTCGAACTCCTGCGTCCAGGCGATCATCACCGGCTGGTCGTGGCGCTTCAGCACACCCTGCGCCGTCCAGTCGGCGATGGTGGCCGCCACGGTGTCGTAGGGGATCGACGGCAGGTCGATCCCCACCACGTTCCACTCGTTGCGCGACGCCAGCTCGTCCCGGTATTCGGGGCCGATGACGTCGTACGGAGGAGCCACGAGGTCCTGCATGTCGCCGGCGACGGCGGGGTCGAAGACCAGGGCTCGGAAGGGGCGCACGCGGGCGCCGCGGAAGTCGTCACTCACGTGGGGGGACACTACCGGTCGCGTCGCCGGGTAGGCAGGCATGCACCCCGCCTGCACGGAGGGGCGATCCTTGCGAGGCCGGGGTAACGTCATGGCTCCCTCGAATCTGCCCGAAAGGCCTCCTCGGTGAATGCCCCCGCACGCGTGATGACCCTTGCCCTGGCTGCCGGCATGGCGGTGCTGGGCTCAGGATCTGCCCTTGGCGCCACGCAGATCTCGCAGTTGCCCGGTCCGACGGGATCGGTCAACGCCATCAGCGAACCCGACTCCAACGGCGTGCGCTACATCGGCGGCGACTTCACCATGTTCAACGTGTGGGACACCGGGAGCGGGGCGGCGTTCACCGCAGGCTCGAGCATCCCCAACACCGACTTCCCGAAGGTGAGCGGTGGCGAGGTGCGCGCCGCGGCGGGCGATGGGTCCGGCGGCTTCTACATCGGCGGTGCCTTTAACTGCATCGGCGCCATCAACGGCGACGGCGACTGCACCGACGCCGGCGAGTACGCCCGCAGCCGCCTGGCCCACATCCTCGCGGATGGATCCGTCGACCCCGCTTGGGCTCCCGGCGTGAACAACGCCGTCAACGCCATCGCGGTGTCGGGGTCGACGGTGTACGTCGGCGGTGGCTTCACCACGGCCGGATCTGGCGGCTCGCCCCCCACAAGGAACCGCCTGGCGGCGTTCGACGCCACCACCGGTGCCCTGGCGGACTGGAACCCCAACCCGAACAACACCGTCCAGGCCATCGTGGTCTCGGGGTCCACCGTGTATGTCGGCGGGGACTTCGGCGCGATTGGCGCGGGGGCCAGCAGCGCGCTCAGGTACCGGCTGGCCGCGGTGGATGCCACCAGCGGTGCGCTCGCCGCATGGAACCCCAGCGTCGGCGGCACGGTCTATGCCATCGCCCTGTCGGGATCCACCGTCTACTTCGGTGGTTCCTTCACGCAGGTGGGGTTGAACCCGGTCACCCGGAACCGCATCGCGGCGGTGGACGCCACCACCGGGGCTCTCACCGCGTGGAACCCCGGTGCCGACATGACGGTCAAGAGGCTGGCGGTGTCAGGGTCCACGGTCTATGCGGGCGGGGACTTCAGCAGCATCGGCGGCCAGTCCCGCAGCGCCCTGGCAGCCCTCGACGCCACGGCCAACACCAACAACGCCACGGCGTGGGATCCGAACGTGGGGTCGGGCAGCAGTATCTTCACGCTCGCCGTATCGGGATCCACGGTGTACGTGGGCGGCAACTTCACCAGCATCGGCGGCCAGTCGCGCAACCGCATCGCCGCCCTCGACGCCACGGTCAACACCAATAACGCCACCGCCTGGAACCCGAACGCCAACGGCAACGTCTCGCTCGTGGCCGTCTCCGGGCCCACGGTGTACGCGGGTGGGACCTTCAATGCCATCGGGGGCCAGCCGCGCGCGCGACTCGCCGCAATCGACGCCGACGGCTACCTCACCGACTGGAACCCGGGCGCGAACGGCGGAGTGAAGAACATCCTCGTGGACGGCAGCACGGTGTTCATCGGCGGGGAGTTCAGCTCCGTCGCGAGCTCCACCCGCCGGGGCCTCGCGGCAGTGGGCACCGACGGAACCCTGAGCACGTGGAACCCTTCGCTGAACAATGGCGGGAGCGTGCGCGACGTCGTCAAGGTTGGCACCGATCTCTTCTTCGGGGGCTACTTCAGCGCCATCGGCGGCGTGACCCGAGGCAACATCGGTGCGGTGTCGCTGGCGGGATCCTGCGCCACCACCTTCACCGACGCCTGCGTGAAGAGCTGGAATCCGGCCACCACGACTCCCGGCCGGGGCGCCGACGTCAACACCCTCTATCAGTCCGGCTCCACGATGCTTGTGGGTGGCCCGTTCTCCGCCGTGAGCGCCGTGACCCGCGAGGGGGCGGCAGCGGTGGGCATCGACAGCACGTGCCTCGACGCTTACACCAGCGCCTGCGTGCGCTCGTGGAACCCGGACTTCAACGAGCGGGTGAATGCACTTGAGGTGCTCGGTGACGTCGCCTACATGAGCGGATGGTTCGGCACCGCCAGTGGCTCATCACGGACGAAGCTGGCGGCGGTGAAGGTCGACTCGCCCTGCATCACCTCCTGGTCCTCCGGCTCATGCCTCACGGCGTGGAATCCCACCGCGGGCAACGCGGTGAACGCGCTGGCGATCTCGGGCACCACCCTCTACGCCGGCGGCCCGTTCCAGACCTTCGCCGGCACCGCGCGCAACCGGGTGGCGTCGGTCGACCTGAGCGGCGCCTGCGCCACCACGTTCTCGGCGCCGTGCCTGGGCTCGTGGAACCCCGACGCTGGTGGTGAGGTGCGCACCCTGCGCGCCGCGGGATCGAACGTGTACATCGGCGGTGACTTCACGACCCTTGGGAGTGCGGTGCGACACCGCCTGGCCGTCATCGGCGCCGATGGCACGCTCGGGCCCGCCATCGGCGGTGATCGGCCGACCGAGCCGTCGCCGCCGACCTCCGTCGCGGTGACGGAGTCCGGTCAGGTGGCGACGGTCACGTTCCAGGGCGCCTTCAATGGGGGATCCGCGGTCACGGCCTACACCGCCACGTGCGCCTCGAGCACGGGTGGCGCAACCCGCACCGGTACCGGCGCATCATCGCCCCTCACGGTGACGGGCCTCAGCCCGGGCGCCACCTACACCTGCACGGTGTCGGCCACCAATGCCCTCGGCACCAGTGCCGCCTCCGCGGCCAGCGCGGCGTTCACGGTCACCGGTGGCGGGTCCGCGCCTGCAGAGTCCGGAGCATCTGGGTCGGGCTCGCCGGCGGGGCAGCAGGCATCGCAGTCGTCGGGCCAGTCGAGCGGGGTGCCGCGCCTCGGCCTGCGCCGGCCACCGCAGCAGGCCCCGGACGGCAGGTTCGTCACGGTCGGCATCGTGCCCGCCGGCGCCACCACCGTGGTGCAGATCGCTCGCAGCGGCCGCATGGCCGGCAGCCTCAGCCGTGCCCCGCGCGCGGCGGCCCGCGTGGCCACCAACTGCCCCATCACCACGGCGGGCACCACGCGCACCTTCACCTGCCGCACGCGCCTGGGCACGGGGGCATGGACCCTCATCACCGAGGCCCGGGCAGGCTCCACCGTGGTGGCCTCCATCTCGAGACGCGTGGTGGTGAAGGCGGCGAGGCGCACGGCGGTCACGGGCTAGTGCCGCGTGTACGTTGCTGATGCTCTGGCCCCCTGAAATCCGAAGGACGTTGCCGTGCGCCTGACCCACGTATCCGTAATCGCGCTCGCGCTGGCTGCCCCCGCCGTGGCCCTCCTTGCCGGCTGCGGCGACTCCGGCGCCTCGGCCGGCAGCACGTCCGCCGACTCCGCCACGCGCGCGGCCAGCGGCGCCGCGCCTTCGTACCCCGCGTGGACCTGCGAGGACTTCGGCCGCGAGGACGCCGTGTCGATCACGTTCACCAACGAGTCGAAGGCAAGTGTGACGCTCCGCGCGCCGGAGCCCGCGAACTGCCTCCCCTGGAGCGGCACCCTCACCCCCGGCCAGGTGAACGCCGAGGGCGCCATCGCACCGGGCGCCTCGCGCACCGTCGTCCTCGCCTACGACGGCCTGGAGGACAGGTCCGGCACCACCCAGCGCACGCCGCTGGGAATCGAGCTGTACCTCTCGGAGGACAAGGGGGGCTACGGAACGGCGAAGCCTGACTTCCGCTTCGTGCGCTCGGTCGATCGCGAGGGCAGGTACATCCAGCGCAAGGTCGTGCTGTTCGTGCCCTCGGACGGGCCGGGCCAGGTGATCGGGAGCGAGGAGTGCTCGGCAGTGATCCCGCTGCCGAAGGTGGCGGGAGTCTTCCAGGAGGGCGTGTACAGCTGCGCGGGCAAGCTCGTGCTGGGCGAGGAGCCCCCCGCGGGCACCTTCACGGTGCGGAGTCCCGCCACGGGCTGACGCCGGGGTTCGGTACGGTTGCCGTACCTCGTTCCCGAGTATGGAGCACGCAGTCATGCGCTTGACCCGAGCATCAGCCGCCGCACTCACCCTGAGCGCGATCACATTCGCCGGCCTTGTCGCGGGCTGCGGTGACTCGGCGCCGTCGCCGTCGACTGCGACCACGGCCACGAAGAACGCATCGGGGGCCACCGAGCCCGTGAACCAGCGCGTCTGCAGTGGCTACTTCGCCCCGACCGACCTCGTGGTCGTCAACTTCACCAACGAGAGCTCATACCCGCTCGACGGCAACGCATGGATCACCCGGCAGCAGCAGAAGCGCTACGACACGTTCACGCTGCCGGCGAAGAGCGCTCCCGCCACGACGAGGTGCTCGGGCGGCTGGTCGGGAGGCATCGACCTCAACACGAAGATCGGATGGAAGCGCGGCGAGCCCGACGATGTCGCGTACCAGTACCTCGGCTTCAGGAACAAGAACGTGGGATCGGACGTCGTGTACTGCTGCGCGTCACGCTTCAGCGATTCGGTCTCGCTCTCCGACCCGGGGAACTCGACCGTGTTCAGCACGGACGACCAGGGCGCGGAACTGCCCTTCACCACGACCATCGCGCTTGCGTCCGTGCGCGACGGCATCCCCCACTTCACGGTGACCTTCCGGGATCGCTAGTCCGTCACCCCGGTGTCAGGCACTTAACCGAGCAGTGCGCGTTTCGTGACCATCGGTTAAGTGCCTGACACCGGGGTTCGTCCGGCTCGCGGCTTAGGATGAGTCGTCCTTTGATCGAGGACCTCACACCCCAGCAAGCCGAGGCCGTCACCCACGCGGGTGGGCCCCTGCTGGTGCTGGCCGGGGCAGGGGCGGGGAAGACCCGCGTGCTGTGCAACCGGCTCGCGTGGCTGGTGAACGAGGGGGCCGATCCCGGGGAGATCCTGGCGCTCACCTTCAGCGCCAAGGCCGCGGCCGAGCTGCGCGAGCGCGCCGAGGCGATGATCCCCGGCAGCCACGAGACGCTGAGGGTCACCACCTTCCACTCCTACGCCCTCGACCTGGTGCGCACGCTCGGCACCGACCGCGACCTGGCCCCGGTGCTGCAGCCCGCGGGCACCGAGGAGCGCGTGCTCGTGCTGCTCGACCGCCTTGCCGAGCTCGAGCTGGTGGACCGCGAGCACGACCTGCGCACCAACCCCGTGCAGGTGGTGCGCGGGTTCATCGACCGCATCGACCGCTGCCGCGATGAGCGGGTGGACCCTCGCCGATATGCCTCGTGGGCGCAGGCCGCGCTCGACGGCGCCCGCAGCAGCCGCGACGCCGCCGACGCCCGGCGCGAGGTGGAGTTCGCCCGGGTGTTCCGGCTGCACGACGAGTGGCTGGCCGAGCTGGGCCTCGAGGACTTCGGCCGGCAGATCACCCGTGCCATCGACCTCGTGGCCGAGCACGCGGACCTGCTCGACATCGCCCGCTCGCGTGCCCGCCACGTGCTTGTGGACGAGTTCCAGGACACCAACCATGCCCAGGCCGAGTTGCTCTACATGGTCAGCGCCAGGGCCGACTCGCTCGTGGTGGTGGGCGACGACGACCAGGGCATCTATCGCTTCCGCGGGGCGTCGGCCAAGAACATGGCCGACTTCCGGCTGAAGTTCCCCGAGGCGCCGGTGGTGCGGCTCGAGCTCAATCACCGATCCACACAGAGCATCCTCGACGCCGCCCACGCGGTGGTGGAGCCCATCATCGCCCGCGAGCCCAAGGTGCTGAAGGCGCTGCCCGACGCCACGGGGTCCGCGCCGGAGTTCTGGCTCTCGCCCGACCCCGCGGGGCAGGCACGCGCGGTGGCCGCCGAGATACTGCGCCTTGCCGACGAGGGCACGCCGTACGAGGAGATGGCGGTGCTCATGAAGGCCGTGCGCACCGAGGGCCGGTCGATCGTGGCCGAGCTCGAGCAGGCGGGCATCCCGCATCAGGTGCATGGCGGCACCGACCTGTTCGACCGCCGCGAGGTGCGCCTGGCGCTGGCCTGGATGCGCGCAGCCACCGACCCCACCGACAGCATCGCCCACCTGCGCGTGGCGGCCGACCCGGCGCTGGGCCTGCCCTGGGCGCCGGCCGCGCAGGTGGTGAGCGAGGCTGCGGCGGAGGGACGTCACATCACCGGCCCGCTGGCCGACCTGGCCGAGGGACCTGCCGCGCGCGAGCTGCTGGAGGAACTCGGCCGCACCGCCGCGGTGGGCGCGCCGCTCGACCTGGTGCGCGAGGTGCTCGACCGCACGGGCATCCGCGTGCGCGCGCTGGCACTGGGCGGCGCCGAGGGCGCGGCGCGCCTGGCCGACCTGGCATCGCTCGAGCGCCTGGCCAGGGAGATCACCGAGTCGGCACCGGGCATCGACGCGCCCGGCCTCGTGCGCCGGCTCGACGGGCTCGCGGGCGTGGGCTTCCGGGCATCCGGCGGCGCGCCCGAGCGCCTGGGCGTGCAGGTGATGACCATCCACCAGTCCAAGGGCCTGGAGTTCGACGCCGTGTGGGTGCTCGGGCTGGTGCACTTCAACTTCCCCGGACGCGACCGCGGCCGCACCGATATCCCCGACGCCCTGCTGCCCGAGGCCCTGCCCCGGGGGAAGGACGCCCACGAGGCCGAGCAGCGCCGCCTGGCCTACGTGGCCATGACCCGTGCGCGCCGGCACCTGTACCTCTCGGCCTACCGGGCCGGTGAGAACGGCATGGGGCAGAGGCCCTCGGCGTTCTACGAGCAGGCCCGCGCCGCGCTGGGCGATCCGGCGTGCATCGACGTGGGCGCGGCGCCCGATCGCGCGGTGCTCGACGCCGTGGCCGCTGCGCGTTCGCGCCTGGAGGACGCTGTGAACCGCGCGGCCGAGGCCGGCGCCGAGGGCAACGCTGAGGCCGCGGCGCTCGTGGAGGACGCCGCCGAGGCCGCCCGCGCGCTGGTGGCCGCGCGCGCCGACGTGCTGGCCGGGCCCACGGCCGCCGACCCGCCCGCGCCCGAGCCCCGCGTGCCGCGCCCGGGCCTTCAGCTCAGTCCCACCGACATCGCGCGCTACATGGGCTGCCCGCTGGCCTACCGCTTCGCGTCGGTCGACCGCGTGCCGCCGAAGTGGGACCCCAACCGGGCCATCGGCAACTCCATCCACGCGGCGCTGGAGGCGTGCTTCCGCGAGGGCGTGCCCGAGGATGGCGCCGACAAGGTGATCGCCCGCTTCGCCGTGGAGATGAAGCGCCGCGGCGCCGCCGACACCGCCGTGGGCCAGCAGGCCATGGACCGCGTGCGCGAGAACGTGCCGAAGTACCTCGACCGGGTGAGGAAGAGCGGCGTGCGCCCGGTGGGCGTGGAGCGCGCCTTCAGCCTGAAGGTGGGCCCGCACGTGGTGCACGGGCGCATCGACCGCATCGACTCCCACCCGCAGGGCGGCCACCAGCTGGTGGACTACAAGAGCGGTCGCGCACCCTTCCGCGAGACCGAGGCCGGGCGCCTGGTGCTGATGATCTACATCGAGGGCGCCCGCGACGCCTGGGGCATCGAGCCGCGCGGGGCGGTGCTGGAGTACGTGCTCGACGCCGAGACCCGGCCCGTGAGCCCCGACGGCCAGGAGCGCGCGGAGGCCATGGAGCAGGTGCGCGAGGTGGCCGACGCCATCTCGGCCGGGCAGTTCGAGCCCACGCCGGGCTGGGCGTGCCGCACGTGCGACTTCAACATGATCTGCCCCGCGCAGGACCGTTAGGGTCCCTACCGTGACCACCCTCGAGCCCGGGCGCCCCGTGGAGGGCGTGTTCGCCGTCCGCCGCAAGGAGCGGCGCATGAGTCGCAAGGGCTCGCCCTACCTGGCGCTCACGCTGGGCGACGCCACGGGCACCATCTCGGCGGTCATCTTCGACGAGCCCGACTGGTTCGCGGGGCAGTTCGAGGAGGGCGACCGCGTGAGGGTCACCGGCGAGGTCACCGACCGGGGCGGGCGCTCGGTGCTTCGCGTGCGATCGCTGCGCCCGGCCGAGGCGGCCGACGCCGAGGTCGACCTGCTGCCGAGGAGCCACCGCGACCCCGAGGACATGTGGGGCTACGTGCTGGGCCTGGCCGATGAGGTGCACGATCCCGCCCTGCGGTCGCTTCTCGACCGCATGACGGGCGACGTCGTGCTGGCCGATGCCTGGCGCACCGTGCCCTGCACGCGATCGGGCCACCACGCCTATCTGGGCGGCCTCGTGGAGCACACCGTGGGCGTGGCCATGCTCTGCCAGAGCCTCTGCACCTGGCACCCGCGGCTCGACAGCGATCTCCTGGTGACCGCCGCGCTGCTGCACGATGTGGGCCACACCCGCAACTGGGAGGTGCGCCCCGCCACCGTGGAGCAGACCGATGAGGGCAAGGCGCTCGGCCATCTGGCCATCGGCCTTCAGATGGTGGACCAGGCCGCCCGCGCATCGGGCGTGGACGACGAGCACCGCCTCGCCCTGCTGCACGCCATCGCCTGGCACCACGGCCCGCCGGCCGGCCAGCACGTGGGCCAGGCCTCCGCCGAGGCCATCGCCCTCTGGCGCGCGAACTCCATGGAAGCCGGCGTGAAGGCCCGCATGGAGGGTGCGAGCGCCCTCGACGACTGACCGGGGCCTCGGCCCGCCTCAGCTCCCGAGCACCAGCACCCCGACGGCGATGTTCCCGCTCACCGCGTCGACCACAACGGCGCAGTTGAGAACTGCCGTCACCGTGTGGGTGCCCGGTTGCACGATCCCGCTGGTGATCCCATTGGTCTGGAACGAGGCCGGTTCGGTGGTGGTCCACCAGGGATATATGGCGATCGCGGATCCCGGGACGGCGGTGCCGTCCACGTAGAGGGCGAGGGTGGGCCTGACGTTCGGGATACCACCGGTGCAGTCAGTGCTGCCCACCACGCCGCGAAGCGAGACCCAGAGCCGCCCCGCGGTGGTGGTGGTGACTTCCTCGTCGGCCGCTGTGGGCCCGAGTGGGGTCACAGCGGGCGTCGGGTTGAAGCGGTAGGCCTTCACATGGCCCTCGGTGGGGCCGACTGCCCCCTGGCTGCCTGTCGCGCCGGCCGGCCCGGCAGGGCCCGCCGGACCCGCGGGACCCTGGGCGCCCACGCCGCCTTGGGCGATAACCCCCGGCGCGAGGTCGGCGGCTCGCACCGATCCGTCGGCGATCTGCGCCGAGCCCACTGCGCCCTTCGCGATCTTCTTCCCCGTCACGGCATCCGCGCGGATCTGCTTGCTGCCCACCGAGTTCGCGGGCAGGGATGTGACGGCGTAGGTGGTGCCGCCGAGAGCCACGATCAGGGCGATGGAGGAGATGACGAGGGATGGGGTGATCTTCACGGCACGCCTCAGGGGTAACTGGGGGTGATTGCGAGCCAGATGCTATCCGCGCCTCGGGCGAACGAGCGCACGGCCCGGTGCCCACTCATGCATGCATGTGCGGGCTACCGCGTGACCGGGACGCCTAGTTGCCGCCCCCATTCAGCGGGTAGCGCAGCGTGCCCGTGCCGGGCATGAGGTCGCCCGTGCCCGATTCGTCCGCGCCTTCCCTCCCCGCCGCCGCCTGGAACGCGAAGTACGTGGGGTTCCCGATGAGCTCGCGAGGCAGGTCGACGTGGATCTCGCGTCCCGACACGCGCGATGTGAGCGTGCGCACTCCCGGCGCCCCGCCCACCCCGCCGTCGTCGCCGAAGCCGGGCTGCATGGCCCGGAACACGGCGCGGTTGTCCACGCCGTGCATGCCCAGCGCGTAGTCGAGTCCCGCCCAGCCGTTCGGCGTGGGCGCGCTGCCGATGGGGGGCACGTCGATTCCGAAGAGCAGCATGTCCGTCCAGCCCTGCTTGGTGTTCGTGGACAGCGGCGGCGCCCCCGCGAAGCGGAAGACCAGGCGAACCGTGGTGGCATCGCTGGAGATGCGGACGGCGGTGAGATCCGGCTGGCCGGGCGTGACGTCGCCACGGGGATCGGCGTAGGTGCGCCCGGACCGCTCCGGCGCGGGTTCCGCTGCCACGCTCGTGGCGCCCGTTGATCTCGGGGCCGCCGTGCCCTGGCCGGTCGCCGTTCCACTCGCCGCGGTGTCGCCGCAGGCGGTGACGATCAGGGCGAGGCCCGGCGTGAGTGCGGCCAGCAGCACCATCCCCGTCACGCCATGCGCGCGCCCCCCTGCCCGGTGCCACCTCATGATCCGAACCTACCCCCGGGGCGGGTCCCCTGCCGCACCCCGGTCCGCCCGGGATGGCGATTCCGGCGGATCAGACGTTGAAGCGGATCTGCATGACGTCGCCTTCCTGCACGACGTAGTCCTTGCCCTCCATGCGGGCCAGGGCCACCTCGCGCGCCTTGGCGAACGAGCCGCACTCCACGAGCTTGTCCCAGGGGACGACCTCGGCGCGGATGAAGCCGCGCTCCATGTCCGAGTGGATCTTGCCGGCGGCCTTGTCTGCAGGGGTGCCGCGGGGGATGGGCCAGGCACGCGCCTCAGGCGGGCCCGAGCCGGTGAAGAACGTGATGAGGTCGAGCAGGCGGTAGCCGGCGGCGATCACGGCGTCTGCCCCGCGGGTGGTGCCCAGGCCCATCTCCTCGGCGAACTCCGCGGCCTCGGCGGGGTCCATCTCGGCGAGCTCCAGCTCCACGCCCACGGGCAGCGCAAGCGCCTGCGCGCCCTGCTCGGCGGCGTAGGCCGCCACGTCGGCGGGAGGGTCGCCGGGGTCGTCGGTGTTCACCAGGTAGAGCACCGGCTTGGCGGTGAGCAGTCCCATGCCCTGGGCCACCGCGATGGCGTCGGCGTCGTCCATGGTGCGCACGGGCAGGCCGGCCTCGAGCTGGGCCGTGATGGCCTCGAGCGCCGCGGCCTCGGCCTTGGCGTCGGCGTCGCCGGCGCGCACGCCCTTCTGCACCTTCTCCATGCGCCGCTCCACCTGGCCGGCGTCGGCGAGGATCAGCTCGTCGTCCACCGCCTTGGCGTCGGCCAGCGGGTCGACCTCGCGCTCGAGCGGGTGCGGCACCTCGGCGTTGGCGAAGCCCCGCAGCACGTGCACCGTGGCCTCGAGCTCGCGGATGCGACCCAGCGCTGCGCCGCCCAGCCCCTCGCCCTGCCCGGCGCCCTCGCTGAGGCCGGCGATGTCCACCACCTCCACCTGCGCCTGCACGCGGTTGGGGATGTCCTGCACGTCGGCGATGGCGTCGATGCGCGGGTCGGGCACGCCGGCCACGCCCACGTTGGGCTCGCGGGTGGTGAAGGGGTAGGGCGCCACCTCCGCGCTCCCACCGGTCACCAGGTTGAAGAGGGCGGTCTTGCCGGAGTTGGTGAGGCCTACGAGCCCGAGTTGCAGATCAGGCCCCGCCGAACCCGATGCGGCCGTTGGCGTCGCCCGGCAGCACCCGCATGTACGTCACCTTGCCGAGGTCGATGGCGTTCTCGCCCTCGTCGGACGCAACCTCGTGGAACCCATCGCCACCAAGCGCGCCCCTGAGGGCGGGGACGGCGTCATCCTCCACGGTGAGGAGGAGCACGCCCCCGCCCTCGAGGCCCAGCTCGATGCGTCGGCTCACGAGAGCACCTTGAGCGAGTCGGACTCCTGGCCCTGCGGCTCGGACTCCGCGGGCGGGGTCCACGCCGGCAGGCGGCGGATCTCGTCGAGGTGCACCATCGACTCGGGCTGGTCCGTGAACTTCAGCAGCTGCTTGCGGCCGTAGGCACGGAAGATCGCCACGCCGAGGGTCTCGTAGATCGTGCGCATGCCGCGACGCGAGATGGTGGTGCGGATGAGCTTGAAGCTCTCCGACGGGCGGTTGGTGAGCCAGAGGCGGATCGCCTTGGGCAGGTTCTTCATGAACTTCACCTCGGTGAGGAGGCGCAGGAACTGCCACAGGTTGGCGCGGATCTCCTTCTTGCCGAGCTCCCACGGCGTCTTCTTGGAGTAGAAGCGCAGCATGTTCTTCCAGGTCTCCATCTGGAGCTGGTAGGGCGTCATGAGCTTCGGCTGGATGATGCAGTGGTGCCCGTCGTACAGCGAGTAGTCGTCGGTGAGCACCCGGCCCTCGGCGCGCATCTGGGCGTCGAACGCCGTGCCCGGCAGCGTGGTGAGCATCATCATCTGCAGGGTGTCGACACCGTGCTCGATGGCGAAGTCCACCGTGGCGCGCACGGTCTCGGGCGTGTCGGTGTCGGCGCCCACCACGAACATCCCGTGCACGCGGATGCCGTAGTCGTGGAGCAGCTTGATCGAGGTGGTGATGTGCTCGACGGTCTGCTTCTTGTTGTAGGCGTCGAGGCCCTCCTGCGTGATGCTCTCGAAGCCGATGTACACCATGTAGCAACCGGAGTCGCGCATGAGCGACAGCAGCTCGTGGTCGGGTTCGAGGGTCTGCTTGCTCTTGTAGATGGAGTCGGCGCGGATCTGCGCGGTCCACTGCGGCGTGATGCCCTCGTCGATCATCGCGCGGAAGAGCGACTTCGCCTGCTTCTTGTCGACGATGAAGATGTCGTCGTAGAAGAAGACGCGCTCGGGGTTGACCCCGCGCAGCTCGTCCATCATGTTCTCGACCGAGCGCGTGCGCAGCTTGCGGCCGAACATCTTGATGACGCTGCAGAATGAGCAGTCGTAGGGGCAGCCCCACTTCATCATGATCGGGTGCGTGACCATGCGCTCGTGGCCCTCGAGCAGGTCGAGCGCGGGGAAGGGCAGGTTGTCGAGATCCTCGCCCGACGCCATCGGCGCCTCGGGGTTGTCCACCTGCTGGCCGTTCTCGATGAACGACAGCCCCATGATCTCGTGCAGGCCCGCGGGGTCGCGGTCACCGCGGAACCACTCCATGAACTGCGCGAAGCCCACGTGGCCCTCGCGACGGATCACGTAGTCGGCGTGCTGCAGGGCCTCGTGCGACATGAAGGTGACGTGCGAGCCGCCGAAGAGCACGGGGATGCCCGCGGCGCGGCAGCGGTCGGCGTAGCGGTAGCCCTCGAGCGTGGTGTTGGTGGTGGTGGAGATGCACACCAGGTCGGCGGTGAGCACGTCGTCCCAGTCCACCTCGACGCCGCGGATGAGCTCGCAGTAGATGTGCTGGTCCACGTCGTCGTACGTGTTGCGGGCGATCGCGGCGAGCAGGGGCAGGCCCAGCTTGGGGAGGTTGGCGATCTCGTAGATCGTGGCCCCCCGGGGCTTCGGCTCGATGTATCGGATCTTCACGCGTCAGGCCTCCGGCGTGGTTGGTGCAGCAGTCAATGGTCTTCGACGAGTTCGGTGAGTACCCCGCCCGTCGACCGGGGATGCAGGAAGGCCACCATGTGGCCGCCCAGCCCGCGCCGAGGCACGGTGTCAATCAATTCGACGCCCCCATCGGCGAGTTCACGCAGCGTGGACTCCAGATGGGGAACGGCGAATGCCACATGATGCATGCCCGGGCCCTTCTTGGCTAGGAACCGGGCAACACCCGTGTCCTCCGTCACGGGGGCGATGAGCTCCACGTACGAGGGTCCCGACCCCAGCATCACGGCCTCCACGCCCTGCTCGGGCATCACCTCGCGCACGCCCACCTCCATGCCGAGCACGTCCCGGTAGGCCGGGATCTCCGCGTCGAGGTCGGCGACCACATAGCCCACGTGGTGGATGAGGCCGAGCTGCATCCCCCGGCAGGGTACTGGAGTCAGCGGACCGCCAAATCGACGGGGTCGAGCCGCGGGTTGGGCATCTCGGCACGGCCCACCTTGGCGCAGGGGCGGCCGTCCACGCGCACCACGTCGGCGGTGAAGTCGTTGCTGCCGAGCAGCAGGCTCGATCCCACGCCGTAGGCGTCCACGGGCACGCCGGCGCGCTCGAACGCGTCGATCTTCTCGGCGTCGAAGCCGCCGGAGGCCACGATGCGCACCTTGCCGTGGCCCGCGTGGTCGAGCGCCTCGCGCACCTTCCGCACCAGCTCGGGGCCCACGCCCGTGGGGTCGAACCGGCCCATCTCCTGCCACAGGCTTCGATCGACCATGGTGCTCGAGGTGTCGAGGCGCACCCCCCAGAGGTCGTCGCCCAGGGCGTCGGCCACCTCGAGGGCCGTGCGCACCGAGTCGTTCTCGAAGTCCACGAGCACGATCACGTTGAGCTCGCCCGCGAACCGCTCCGCGAACTTCCGCGCGGCCAGCACGGTGTCGCCGCCGTAGGCCGCGATGAGGCCGTGGGGAACGGTGCCCATGCCGCGGCCGCCCCACCACGACGCCTGGGCGTCGGTGCTCACGCCGATCGCGCCGGCCACGTGGGCGGCCCAGCCGTCGCCGGTCTGCACCTGCCAGTGGTCGAACCGCGCGGGGAAGTACAGGATCGGCTTGCCGCGCGCGGCCTCCACCACGGCGCGCACGTTGCGGCTGATCAGCGTGCGCCGCCCGAGCGCGCCGAGCACGAGCGTCTCGAGATGGGCGAACAGCGAGTAGTCGCCCTCGATCGAGAGCACGGTCTCCCAGGGGGCGATCTCATCGCCGTCGTGCAGTGCCATGGCCGTGATGTCGCCGCTGCCGTCCACCCACTCGCCGTCCACGCGGCGGCCGGAGCACAGCGCGAGGATCGCCAGCGCCTCGTCCACGCCGCCCAGCACGGCCTGCTCGCGCTGGAACACCTGCATCAGCACGCGCGGATGGTGGCCATCGCTCTCGAGCACCTCGCGCGTGAACGTGAAGTAGGCGTCGCTGTAGTAGCCGTCGCGCATGCGGTCCACCGGCAGCTGGAAGGTGGACGGCGCCAGGCGCGTGCGGCGGGCCGTGCTGGTCATCGGCCCGGAGCGTCGTCGGGGCCGTCGGGCGGCAGCTCAGCCGGTCGCGAGGCCCACACCATGCCCACGCCCACGAGCGCCAGGGCGCCGAGGGCGATGCCGATGATCGCCGCCCACAGCGTTCCACTGCCACCGCCACCGCTGCCGCCACCGGTGTCGGCGGGCTCGGCCGAGATCACCACGGCTGCCGCGGGGCCCGGCGTGCCGGGGCCGGTCTCCGGGGCCTCCTGGCCCTCGGCCTCGGGCGCGGCCGTCCACGCCTTCACCGTGCCGTTCGCGAGGCCCTGCTCCGACTTCCACACGCTGGTGCCCACCTCGAAGGGCGTGCCCAGCACCGTGAAGTCGGCGTACTGGTCGGGGGCGATCGTCCCGCCGGTCCACTCCACGCCGCGCAGGCGGCCGTCGGGCCTGCGCAGGATCTGCGTGGTCCAGCCGGGGGCGTCGGCCACGGCGTACACCGTCACCTGCGGCGGGAACGTCACGCGCACCCGGTTGGTGGCCACGGCGCCCTCGGTCGGCACGCGGATCGTGAACTCGGTCGACTCCCTCAGCACCGCCGTGCCGGGGCTCACGCCGATGTGCGCCTGCGCCGTGCCGGCGGCCGCGAGTGCCAGCGCCAGGGCGCCGCCGATCGTGGCGGCGCGGCGTGCACGGCGCGGCATCACGCGGCGGCCTCCACCGACCTCTCGGCGCGGAGGATCTCCTCCATCGCCAGGCGGCCCACGGCCAGCTGGTCCTCATCGGGCTCGCGGGTGACGAACCCGGCCTGTATCGCGTGGCCGCTCCAGTGCACCGCGCGCGACACCGGGTGACCCGGGTGGCGCTCGGCGAAGGCGAACGCCTCGACGGCCGCGCCGATGCCGGCGGCCATGGCCACCATTCGCCCGAGCAGCCGGGTACGCCGCGACGGCAGGCGGCGCGCCAGCAGGTTGCCGGCGGCCGTGGCCACCATGAGCGGCAGCACGAGGTTGCTGCCGCAGCGGTCGTGCTCCTTGGGCTCCGCCGCGTTGTGGGCGATGCCTGCCTCGCCGGCCCGCTCGTAGGCCGCGATGCTCTTGTGCTCCACGGCGTGCCACGCCGATGCGTCGGACGCCCGCAGCATCAGCAGCGACGGCGCGAGGCCCAGCACCGCCGCCGCGGCCTCCTGGGCGATGCCCGACCGGAGCAGCCGGCGGGATGCCGCCGTAGCGGCCATGGAGCCGGCCATCATCGGTGCCATCGGGGCGTCCTCCATGGCCAGTCGCGCCTCGGGCATGCCGGTGCGCACCGCGGGCAGCACCATGAGCATCTCGGCCATGCGCACCACGCCGCGGGTGAGCGGGATGCGCCCCAGGGGGCCGACGCTGAGGCGCGGCCTCGGGCCCGATGCCACGAGGGTACGGCCGTCGTCATCCACCACGGCGGCGGCCCACTGGCTGGGCCCGTGCACCATGAGGCCGTTGGCCAGCGCCATGCCGCCCAGGCGCATTCGTGAGGTGTCCGCGGCCATCAGGAATCCACGGTATCAGCGGCGCGCTTGGCCTCGGTGCGCCGCTCCTGGGCCAGCCGCCCGCCCTCGCCGGACATGTCCGTGAACTCCATGAGGCCCGCGATGCCGGGCTGCCCGGCGTGGTCGCGGATGGCCACCAGCATGTCCTGCGCCACGCGCCGGTAGGCGGCGTGGCCCTGTGGCTGGCTGCGGAGTTCGATGAGGTGCATGGCCTCGCGGGCGTTCATGCGCATGGCGAAGCGGATGCGGTGCGCCATGGTCACCGCGTAGGGCGCTTCCTCGGGCACCACCTCGCGCACCTCGCGCCACAGCGCTGCCGATGCCTCGTTCACCCGCGCGAACTCGTCTGCCAGCCCGGCGGCCTGCACGTCAGGTGATGGCTCCCAGCCGAGGTCGGCCCCGAGCGGCTGGGCCTCGAGGGTGAGGATGCGGTGGCGCTGCAGGTCGCGGTAGGCGCCGTAGTCGCAGGTGACCTCGAAGAGATACGACGTGGCCTCGAGTGCCCTCCCGGGTCGCTCGCGCCGGTCGGCGCGGCCCGCGGCCCAGTCGCCCAGCGCGGCACGCACGGCGGAGTCGTCGAGGGCGTCCACCCGCGCGCGCACCTCATCGAGCGTGCACCCCGACTCCGGCCACAGCGCATGCGCGAGCACGCGCCGCTCCCCGTCGGGGTCGTATTGCACGAGGGTGACTGTCACCGGAACGGTGACTGTCACCGGGGTTGGCGCCACCTCGACCCCCGTGACAGGCACCGTGCCGGTGCCAGTCACGCTCTGCCCACCCCCAGCCAGCCCCTCCCACATCTCCGCCGCCCGCTCCTCCGTGGCGCGGCGGTATGCGCCCATGCGCTCGCCACGGTCGGGGCGGTCCACCCGGGTGAGGAAGTCGGGGATCACCTGGCGCAGCGCCACCAGCACCTGGTCGCCCACCTCGCGGGCCTCGGCCAGCGGATGGGCGCGCAGCCGGATGATCAGCTGCTCCCACGCCTGGCCCGATGCGTACACGCCGAGGTTGGCGGTGGTGGCCGCGGGCAGCAGCCCGCGCACGGCGTCGAGGGCACGGGCGCGCAGCGCCCTGCGGGCCGCGGCGTCGTCGGCGCCCGAGGCGTCGTTGGCCACCAGGTGGTCGAGCACCGCCTCGAACAGCCGCGAGTAGGTGGCGAAGGCGTCGTCGAGCACCGCCTCGTAGCGTGCCAGGAGTTCGGGGTGGGCCGAGATGCCGGGCGGACGCACGTACTTCCAGCGCCCGTCCACCATATCGGTGTAGGGCACGTACCGGGTGGACTGCTCGAGGTACGACGCCAGGCGCCCCCACTCGATCACCTTGGTGAGCACGTTGCTCACGCCCTCCATGGCCACGTGCGCCCCGCCCAGCTGCGCCACGGAGTCGTCGCCATAGTCGGCGAGCACGCGCTGGAAGAACTCCCGCGCGCGGTCGGTGCCCACCTCGGGGTCGGCGGTTCCAACCCCCGTGACAGGCACCGTTCCGGTGCCAGTCACGTGCCCTGCGTTTCCGGTGCCCGTCACGCTCTCCGTGGCCACGAATTCGTCGAGGAGGATCCGCCTCACCGAGTTCGGGCTTCGCGAGTAGCGGGCGAAGAGGGCGCCCTTCACCGCCTCGGGCAGGCCGCGCAGGGCGAACACCGGGCCCTCGGGGTCGGTCACATACGGCGCGACGCGCGCGCGCTCGTCGGCGCTCAGGTCGCCGCCCGCGCCCATCGGGCTATCCGAGCTCGTCGGGCTCGGTGGGAACCGCCAGCTCGCGCCGGCCGGCGAAGAGATCGTTCAGGCGGTCGCGCAGCTCGAGGTCGCCGTGGTAGCGGGCCACCAGCGCCCACTCGTCGCCGAGCAGCAGCGGCACGCCTCCCACCTCGCGGTCGTCGTCGGGGATGTCCTCATCCACGTCGAGCGGGATCTCCGTGATGTGGTGGCCCGTCGCATCGACGAAGAAGTAGTCGTTCAGCCGGTCGCGGATGTCGGCATCGGGGCAGGTGACCGCCATCTCGGCCCAGGCCGCGGCGAGCAGCGCAACGTCCCCGCGCCGCGTGCGCACCACGGCGCGCTCGTGGTCGTGGTCGCCGTGCGTGTGCCACGAGACCTCCTCGGTGAGCCCGCCGTCCAGCTGTTGCTCGAGCCGGTGCGACACGCCCTCGCGGATGAGCGAGGCGCGGATGGCGAAGACCTCCTCATCGGCGTCGTCGGGGAGCGACACGCGGAACACCTCGTCGCCCAAGGCCGTGCCGCCGTAGCGGACGATGATCTCGGCCACGGTGCGCAGGGGGTCGTCGGCCTTCCCCTGGGCGCGGTCGCCCGACGACTCGGCCTCCGCGTAGCGGAACAGCCGGCGGAAGTCGCCCGCCGACATCGGACCCACCTGCACCTCGATGCTCACCCGTCGTCCTCCACGTCGCCTGACGGCGGCATGGTGTCAAACCCGGCGGCGCCCCGCGCCCGGGCGCGCAGGGCCGCGAGCCGTGCCGCGAGCTCGCCCTCGGGGCCCACGCCACCGGGCTCGTAGAGGCGCAGGTCCTCGAGTCCGTCGGGCATGCAGGACTCCCCGGTGACGCGCCCCGGGGCGCCGTGCGGGTTCACGTAGCCCTCGCCATGGCCGAGGTTGCGCCGGTTCGTGGAGCTGGCGTCGCGCAGCGCGATGGGTGGCACCCGCGCGCCCTCGCCCTGCACCTGCGCGATGGCGGCGTCGATGCCCCGGTAGGCGGCGTCGCTCTTCGGTGCCAGCGCCAGGTAGGTGGCGGCCTGGGCCAGGTTGATGCGCGCCTCGGGCAGCCCCACGAACTCCAGCGCCCGGGCGGCGGCCACCGCCACCTCGAGCGCGCGCGGGTCGGCGTTGCCGATGTCCTCGCTGGCCGCCACGATCATGCGCCGCGCGATGAACTTCGGGTCCTCGCCGCCCTCGAGCATCACGGCCATCCAGTAGAGCGCGGCGTCCGGATCGCTGCCGCGCAGCGACTTGATGAACGCCGAGATCACGTTGTAGTGCTGGTCGCCGTCCTTGTCGTACACCACGGCCCGTCCGCCGGCGGCCCGCTCCACCACGGCGGGGGTCACCGGTCCGTCACCCGCCAGCCCCGCGGATGCCTCGAGCAGGTTGAGCGCGTAGCGGGCATCGCCGCCGGCCATGCGCGCGATCACCTCGCGGGCCTCCGGCTCCACGGTCACCGTGCCGCCGAGCCCCCGCTCATCGGCCATCGCGCGCTCCACCAACCCGAGGATGTCCTCGGGCGAGAGCGACTCCAGCTGCAGCACGCGCATGCGCGACACCAGCGCGGCGTTCACCTCGTAGTACGGGTTCTCGGTGGTGGCGCCGATCAGCACCACCAGGCCGTCCTCCACCGCGGGCAGCAGGGCGTCCTGCTGGCTCTTGGTGAAGCGGTGGATCTCGTCGATGAAGAGCACCGTGCGCGTGCCGGCGGCCAGGCGGTCGCGCGCGCGTTGCATGACGGCGCGCACGTCGGCCAGCCCGGCCGACACCGCCGAGAGCTCCTCGAACTCCGCCCGCGTGCTGGTGGCCACGACGCGTGCCAAGGTGGTCTTGCCGGTGCCGGGCGGGCCGTAGAGGATGAGCGAGGGCACGTCGTCGTCGGCGATCGCCCGGCGCAGGAAGCCCTCGGGGCCCAGGTGGTCGGCGTGGCCCGCGACCTCGTCGAGGGATGCCGGCCGCATGCGCGCGGCCAGCGGGCGCGTGCCCTTGAGCGTCTGCTCCACGGCGTCGCCGAACAGGTCCGGTGCGTTGGTCAGGGCCGGCCCCCGCCCGTGCCGCCCGTGCCGTCGGCGGCGTCATCCGGCGTGATGTCCTCCGGCCCCACCGCATCGGGCAGTGGCTGGCCGGGGTTCGCCCGCATCCACGACACCCTGAGGAAGAGGTCGCGGTCGGTGATGTCCGGCTCGAGGTCGAACGTGGTCATGCACAGCGGGCAGAGCGTGGCGTTCGCGAACTCGGGGATGCCGTCCTGATCGGTCTTGCCGGTGGGGAAGAGCACCAGATCGCCCCAGCACTCGGGCGTGATGCACCGCACCCGGGCGTCGGGGTTCACGAATTCGCTCTTCGGGATGGTCTGTGACACGCCGTTCGCCCCTCCATGCCGCCATTCGCCCGGTATGGTCGGCGGCCCTCCGGGGTTCCGAGGTTACGCCCCCGGCAGCCCTCGCGGGCTAATTGCTACTATTACCGCTGGTTTTTCAGGGAAACGAGCAACGAGGCGAGCAACCGCATGTCCCCGAGCTATCAGGACCTCCTCGCGACGGCACGCGAGGTAATCCCCGAGGTGGAGCCCTCCGAGGTGGCGCCGAGGGTCGAGGCCGGCGACGGCCCGCTCATCATCGACGTCCGCGAGACCGCGGAGTGGGACCAGGGGCACCTGCCCGGCGCCGTGCACATCCCGCGCGGGTTCCTCGAGAGCCGCGTGGCGGGCGCGACCAGCGGCACCGACCAGGAGCTGCTCATCTCGTGCGCCAGCGGCCAGCGCTCCCTGCTCGCCGCCAAGACGCTCGCCGACATGGGCTACACGAACGTCACCAACCTGGCCGGCGGCTTCGCCCGCTGGAAGCAGAACAACTACCCCGTCGAGGTGCCGCGCATCCTCAGCCCGGCGCAGCGCTCGCGCTACTCGCGCCACGTGCTCATCCCCGAGGTGGGGGAGGAGGGCCAGCTCAAGCTGCTCGACAGCAAGGCCCTGCTCATCGGCGCCGGCGGCCTGGGCTCGCCCGCCGCGTACTACCTGGCCGCGGCCGGCGTGGGCACCATCGGCCTCGTGGATGACGACGAGGTGGACGAGAGCAACCTGCAGCGGCAGATCATCCACACCACCGAGCGCGTCGGCATGAACAAGGGCGAGAGCGCGAAGGAGGCCATCCGCGCGCTCAACCCCGAGGTGCAGGTGAACGTCCACCCCTTCCGCGTGAACCGGGACAACGTGCTCGACCTGCTCGAGCAGTACGACGTGGTGGTGGACGGCGCCGACAACTTCCCCACGCGCTACCTGCTGGCCGACGCCTCGCTGATGACGCGCACCCCGCTGGTGCACGCGAGCATCCTGCGCTTCGAGGGCCACGCATCGGTGTTCAACCCCTACGACGGGCCCTGCTACCGGTGCCTGTTCCCGGAGCCGCCGCCGCCCGACCTCGCGCCCTCGTGCGGCGAGGCCGGCGTGCTCGGCGTGCTCTGCGGCGTGATGGGCAACATCCAGGCCACCGAGGCCATCAAGGTGCTGCTGGGCATCGGCGACACCCTCTCGGGCCGCCTGCTCATCTACGACGCCCTCGGCATGACCTTCACCGAGCTCAAGGTGCGGCGCGACCCGGACTGCCCGTCGTGCGGCCCCAACGCCGACCTGCAGCTGCGCGACTACGAGGCCTGGTGCGCGGGCGTCGGCAGCCACGACCACGTGGGTGCCACCGCGTGAGCACCGTGAAGATCCCTCCGGTGCTCAGGCAGGCCGTGGGCGGGGAGCGCACCGTCGACGTCTCGGGCGAGACGGTGGGGGAGGTGCTCACCAACCTGTGTGATCAGCACCCGGCCGTGGGGGCGCAGATCCTCACGCCCGACGGCGAGCTGCACAAGTACGTGAACGTCTACGTGAACGACGAGGACGCCCGCCTGCTGCAGTGGACCGACACCCCGGTGGGCGACGGCGACACCCTGATGATCCTTCCCGCCATGGCGGGGGGCGCCCGATGAGCCGCACCGGACTGGAGGCCCCTCCCCAGGAGGTGTCCGAGGACGTCGTGGCCTCCATCGGCGAGACGCCGCTCATCGACGTCTCGAGCCTGTCGCCCAACCCCGACGTGCGCATCCTCGCGAAGATGGAGAGCCACAACCCCACGGGCTCCATCAAGGACCGCACCGCCAAGAGCCTCATCGACGACGCCGAGGAGCGCGGGATCATCCGCCCCGGCGACACCATCATGGAGCCGACCTCCGGCAACACCGGCATCTCGCTGGCCATGATCTCCCGGGTGCGTGGCTACAAGCTCGTCGCGGTGATGCCCGACAACGTCACCGAGGAGCGCCGGCGCCTGCTGCAGATCTACGGCGCGGAGATCATCGAGAGCCCGGGCGAGACCGGCTCGAACGGCTCGGTGGAGATGGCCAAGCGGCTGTCGGAGGAGGAGGGCATCCCGATGCTCTACCAGTACGGCAACCCGGCCAACCCGCGCGCCCACTACGAGGGCACGGCGTCCGAGATCGTGCGCGACTGCCCCGAGATCGACGCCTTCGTGGCCGGCCTCGGCACCGGCGGCACCCTCATGGGGTCGTCGCGCCGCCTCAAGGAGCACCGCGCCGACATCCAGATCATCGCCTGCGAGCCCATGCAGGGCGACCCGGTGAGCGGCCTGCGAAGCCTCGATGACGGCTTCATCCCGCCGATCCTCGACATCTCGCGCCTCGACCGCAAGCTGCTGGTCGAGAACATGGACGCCATCGTCATGACCCGTCGCCTCGCTGATGAGCACGGCATCTTCGCCGGGGTCTCGAGCGGCGCGGTGTTCCACACCTGCGCGCGCGTGGCCAAGGGGATGGACGAGGGCACCATCGTCGGCATCGTGTGCGACGGCGGGTGGAAGTACCTCTCGGCCGGCATCTGGACCGACGAGATCGAGGCCGTCGAGGAGACCCTCGACAACGGCGTCTTCTGGTAGCCGCACCGACGCCGTGAAGCTTCCCCAGGCGCTGGCCGACCAGGTGATCGCGCACGCCCGCGCGGAGTTCCCCAACGAGTGCTGCGGCCTCATCGCCGGGCAGGGCGACGAGGCCACCCGCGTGCTGCCCACCACCAACGCCGAGGGCACGCCGTTCATGTACGTCATGGACCCGCGCGAGCAGATGGAGCTCATGGACGCCATCGACGACGCCGGCGAGGACCTCGTGGCCATCTACCACTCGCACACCCGCTCGGCGGCCTACCCCTCGAAGACCGACGTGGAGCTGGCGTTCTTCGACCAGCCGCTCTACGTGATCGTGTCGCTGCAGGATCCCGACCAGCCGGTGATCCGCGCCTACCGCCTGGCGCGATCGGCCCCCGAGGGCGAGCAGATCGCCGAGGAGCCGGTGGAGATCACCTCGCGGTGATCTCCGCGGGGCCCGCTGCCGCGCGGGCGCCGGCCCGCGACATCAGGGTTCGCGGCGCGTGATGGTGCCCACGCGGTCGAGAGCGCGGTCGAAGGACAGCACCTCCCGCACGCCCGTGGCCTCGGCCTGCGCGGCGAGGTAGGCGTCGGCGAAGCCCAGGCGCGCGCGCTCGTAGATGGCCAGCGCGCGCAGCAGCACCGGGGTGTCGATCGTGACGATGGTCGGGTGGGTGATGACGGCGCGCATGAGGTCTGCCACCCGCGCGCGCTGCACGTCGTACACCGACGACAGCACGTACACGCACTCGGCCAGCACCACGTCGCAGAGCAGCAGCGGCTCGGGCGATGCCAGCGTCGCGGTGGCCCGCTGCGCCATGGCCGGAGGGTCGCCCGTGAGATGGCGGATGATGACGTTGGTGTCGACGAAGGCCGTCAGCCCTGCGCCCCGTCGAGGTGCCGGTGCGCCCGGCGCAGCACCTCGCCCCATGCCATGCCCTTGACGGCCGGCGGCACGGCGACGGACCCCGCGAGCGCGATGAGGTCGCCGGACTTCGCGATGCTCGCGCGCCCGTCCTCCACCCTGAACACGATGGAGTCGCCCTCGGCGAGGCCGAGGGCATCGCGCACCGACTTGGGGATGGTCACCTGCCCCTTCGAGGTCAGTCGTGCCTGCACGTCCACCCTAGCCTCCTTACTCATCTATATAAGTAAGGATACCGCTCGTCATCCGCGCGCACCGTCACGCGCGACGCGCTGACCGCCGGCGCCTAGGCCTCCATCTCCGCGAGGCGGCCTGTCGTGACGTCGTAGATGAATCCCCGCACCTGGTCGGTGAAGGGGATGAAGGGGCTGGTGCGCACCCTGCGCATCGACATGCGCAGGTCCTCCTCGGTGTCGGCGAAGGTCTCGACGGCCCAGGTGGGGCGGATGCCGGTCTCGTTGTGCAGCGACCGCAGCAGCTCGTCGTCGGTGAACCGGAGCATCCCGCAGTCGGTGTGATGGATGAGGATGATCTCCCGGGTGCCGAGGAACCTCTGCGAGATCACCAGCGAGCGGATCATGTCGTCGGTCACCGTGCCGCCGGCATTGCGCATGATGTGCGCCTCGCCCGGCCGCAGGCCCAGCAGCGCCTGGGGATTGAGGCGGGAGTCCATGCATGCGACCACGGCCAGCTTGAGCGTGGGCTCCACGCCCAGGTCGCCCTGGGTGAACGATGCGGCCCACTCCTTGGAGTAGTGAAGGAGGTCCTCGGTGGCGCTCATGCCCTACATGATGCCCGCTTGGCGCGATGCTAGCCGCCCACCACCTGGGCCAGCCAGTAGAAGAGGGGTATGCCCACGATGAGGTTGAAGGGAAACGTGATGCCCAGCGCGGCGGTGAGGTAGAGCGCCGGGTTGGCGTCGGGCAGGGCGATGCGCACCGCCGCGGGGGCGGCGATGTACGACGCGCTCGCCGCCATCACGCCGAGCACGGTGGCACCGCCGATGGAGAGCCCTGCCACCGTACCCAGCAGCACGCCCAGCGTGCCGTTGATGAGCGGCACCACGATGCCCACCACCACCAGGCGCGGGCCGTACTGGCGCAGGCCGGTGGCGCGGCGCACCACGGTGACGCCCAGGTCGATGAGGAACAGCGTGAGGGCCCCGAAGAAGAGGTCCTTGAAGAGCGGGTTCACCAGCTCCATTCGCTCCGGCCCGGCGATCCAGCCGATCAGCAGCCCCCCGGCGAGCAGCACGATGCTCCGGCCGAGCAGTGCCTCGCGCAGCGCGCCGGCCCACCCCCGGCGCGCCTCGCTCACCTGGTCGGCGGCGAGGGTGAGCGCCACGATGATGCCCGGTATCTCGAGCAGCGCGAGCATCGCCGGCGCGTAGCCCTCCACCGGCACTCCCGACTCGGTGAGCACGGTGAGCGACGCCGCGAAGGTGACCGCCGACACCGACCCGTAGTGGGCGGCCAGCGCGCAGCCGTCGATCTTGCTGATGGGCATCACCCACCGCGCGACCACGTAGGCGATGAGCGGGGTGACGATGCCCAGCCCCAGGGTGATGAGCAGCGGAAGGGCGATGCCCGCCACCTGCTCCTTCGCCAAGGCCGTGCCGCCCTTGAAGCCGATGGCCAGCAGCAGGTAGATCGAGAGGCTGGTGGAGAGCGCCTTCGGCAGGTGCAGGTCGCTGCCGAGGGCCGTGACGATCACCGCGAGGATGAACGCCAGGATCATCGGCGAGGCCAGCGTGTTGACCAGCAGGTCGAGGGAGGACACGCGCGCAGGCTAGCCGCGCGACGTCGCGGTGCCCGGAGAACGGTCGGGAATGCTGCGGGCCCCCCGGGGGGCCCGCAGCGCGCCCACCACCTACTCGGCGGCGGGCTCCTCCCCGGTGACGGCCGCGCTGCTGCGGCGCACGCGCCGGCGGCTCGCGGGCTTCTCCTCATCCGCGGCGTCGTCGGCCTTCGCGGCGGCCTTCGTGCCCGACTTCGCCTTGGTCGCGGCGGCGGGCTCGTCGCCCTTCGCCTCGGCGGCGTCCTCGGCGGGAGCCTCCTCGTCGGCCTTCTTGCGCGTGGTGCGCCTGCGCTTGGGCTTCTCCTCCTCGGCGGGCTCCTCGGCCGTCGCCTCGGCGGCGCCCTCCGCGGGAGCCTCCTCGTCGGCCTTCTTGCGCGTGGTGCGCCTGCGCTTGGGCTTCTCCTCCGCCTCGTCGAGCGGCGGGGCCTCGGCCTCCACCTGCTCCTCGGGCGTGGGCGTCTCGCCGATCTCGGCGAGGCCGGCCTCGCTGGCCTCCTCGGCCGCGACGTCCTCGTCGGCGATCGTCTCGAGGTCGTCCGGCGTCGGCTCGGCCTGGGTGTCGGCGTCTGCCGATGCCCGGCGGCGCCGGCGGCGCGTGCTGCGCGCGGGCGGGGCGTCGGGGTCGTCCTCCTCGATACCGGCAGCCTTCACCTCGGCGTCCACCTCGGGGGTGAGCAGCACCATGTCCTCGTAGGTGATGGGCTCGTCGAGCGAGGGCAGTTGGCCCAGGTCGGGGTCGGGCGTGGGGGTGACGAACACCTCGAAGATGTCCGCGCCCTTCGCCGCGGCCTCGGCGGCGGCCTCGCCGCGCGAGCGCCCGTCGGCACCGGCCTCGGCCGTGGCGCCCGGTGCGTCACCGGACGCCCCGCCGCGACCGCGGCCACCGCGCCTGCGCCTGCGACGGCCGTCGTCGCCGTCGCCATCGTCCCCGCTGGCCACGGTGATCGTGGCCGTCGACTCGCTGGTCGACACCCGGTAGGTGCCGCTGCGCGGGTCGGTCTGCAGGGTGATGCCGGCCTTGGTGGCCGACGCCTCGAGGAACTTGCTGAACGTCGAGAAGCCCAGGGCGTTCTCGTCGAAGGCCGGGTCCTTGCGGCGCATGGCGTCCTTCACCACGCTCGCCAGCGGAAGCTCCACGCCCTCGCGCAGCAGCGCCATGAGCGACTCCTGCAGCAGCGCGATGGGGTCCTTGCGCGACCCGCCGCGGCTGCGGCGCGACGACGACGCGATGCTGTCGTAGTAGATGAACTCGTCGCAGTTGGCGATGAGGAGCTCGCTGGAGCTCTCGCGGTTGCCCACGCCGATCACGCGCTTGTTGAGCTCGCGCAGCTTGCCCACCAGCGGGGTGAAGTCGCTGTCGCCGGACACGATGACGAAGTTGTCGAGGTGCTCGCGCGAGAACGCGAGCTCCATGGCGTCCACCGCCAGCTTGATGTCGGCGCGGTTCTTCGCGCCCTCGCGGGCCGACGGCATCTCGATGAGCTCGAGGCCGGCGTTCTGCAGGTCCATCTTCGCCTCGCGGTAGCGGCTCCAGTCCGCATACGCGCGCTTGACGACCACGCGTCCCTTCTCGGCCAGTCGGCTCAGGACGAGGTTGATATCGAAGTCGCCTCGGGACTTGGCGCCAGGTCGCGCCATGTTCTCGAAGTCGACCAGCACGGCGAGCACGTGCTCGGCCATGTGGGTACCTCCAGTGAATTGTTGTCGCCCCTCGAGCGGGGGCTGGTCATGCGGCTCAGTCGCCACGTCCCCGCCCGTGGGCAGGGAGCTCGCGCCACCGTAGCAGCATCGCTCCGTTCCCCCGGGTGCCGAGGCGCGCCATTCCCTAGACTCGCCTGCGGTCCGGGACGAATCCGGTTACCCGCGGGGCCACGAAGGCCCCGGAAGCCACGAGTGAAGGAAAGACGTCGAATGTCGACAGAGGCCCAGGACGGAACGCTCACCGTCACCGATAACCGGACCGGTCAGACCTACGAGTTCGCGATCACGGACGGCACGATCCGCGCCACCGAGCTCCGCAACATCAAGGTCTCGGACGACGACTTCGGCCTGATGACCTACGACCCGGCGTTCATGAACACCGCGTCGTGCCGCAGCGCCATCACCTACCTCGACGGCGACAACGGCGTGCTGCGCTACCGCGGCTACCCCATCGAGCAGCTCGCCGAGAAGAGCACCTTCCTCGAGGTGGCCTGGCTGCTGATCCACGGCGAGCTGCCGTCGGCCGCCGAGCTCACGCAGTTCACCAAGGACATCGCCGACCGCATGTCGGTGGACCCGTCGGTGGAGGCCGCCGTCAAGGCCTACCGCAAGGACGCCCACCCCATGGGCGTGCTCGAGGCCGGGTTCGGCCAGCTCTCCACCCTCTACCCCGAGGCGAAGGAGATCGAGAGCGACCCCGAGCGCATGGACGCCCTCTACAACACCATCGCCAAGATGCCGACCATCGGCGGCGTGGCCTTCCGCCACAACCAGGGCAAGGACCCCGTGGCGCCCGACCCCTCGCTCGACTACTCCACGAACATCCTCAAGATGTTCTTCGGCGCCGACTACGAGCCCGACCCCCGCCTGGTGCGCGCGCTGGACATCCTGCTCATCCTCCACGCCGACCACGAGCAGAACTGCTCCACCTCCACGGTGCGCAGCGTCGGCTCGTCGCAGGTCGACCCGTACTCGGCCGTGGCCGCCGGCGTGGCCGCCCTCTACGGCCCGCTGCACGGCGGCGCCAACGAGGCCGTGCTCGTGATGCTGCGCGAGATCGGCTCGAAGGAGAACGTCCCCGAGTTCGTCGAGAAGGTGAAGAACCGCGAGGCGCTGCTCATGGGCTTCGGCCACCGCGTCTACAAGAACTACGACCCGCGGGCCACCATCATCAAGAAGGCCTGCGACGACGTCTTCGAGGTCACCGGGGTCAACCCGCTCCTCGAGATCGCCGTCGAGCTCGAGTCGGTGGCGCTCAACGACGAGTTCTTCATCCAGCGCAAGCTCTACCCGAACGTCGACTTCTACTCCGGCCTCATATACGAGGCGCTGGGCATCCCGTCCGAGATGTTCACGGTCATGTTCGCCATCGGTCGCGCCCCGGGCTGGGTCGCGCAGTGGCTCGAGATGATCAACGACAAGGAGCAGAAGATCTCGCGTCCGCGCCAGGTGTACGTGGGCCCGGACGAGCGCGACTACATCGACATCGGCTCGCGCTGACGTGAGCACGGAGCAGCCCACGGGCGGCGCCCCCGACATGGCCGTGTGGGCCGAGATCGTGGACGCCCTCGAGGACTCCGTGCCCCCGGAGTGGACCCGCTTCGCCCGCGACTCGGCCGACACCTCGTGGATGCGCGCGATGCTGCTGCTCGACGCCCACGATCGCCTCGGCAACCCCACGCCCACCGAGCACGTGTCCCACACGCTTCACCACCTGGCGCTCTCGAACGAGCGCGAGGGCGAGGCCAAGGGCTGGGAGATGCTGTTCGAGAAGCGCCGCGAGGAGCGCCGCCAGATGCTCCTCCTCATCGAGGAGAAGGGTCCACTCGTGCTCGACGGCGATCCGCTCGCGCTGTTCCACCGGTCGATCGTGCCGGTGGTCATCGCGGCGCCGGGGTCGTAGCGCCCCACGCCCGGCGGCCGCCCGCGAGGCGGCGCGCCGGGGCCATGCCTACGTCCGTGCCGTGGCGGCGGCGCGCAGGATGCGCGGCGGGAGGACCGCCACGAGGCGCCCGGCCCCGAGCCGCGGCACCTCGATGTCGATCACAGCGGCCCCGGGGCGCTTGAACCCGACGTGGCCGCACCCGGTGAGGTCCGACAGCGCGTAGGTGAGTCCAGGCTGGTGCGTGCAGGCCACGATCGTGGTGGCGTCCGGGTGCTCGAGCATCACGTCGATGAGGTCCGAGGCGCTCATGCCGGGCGCGAGGCGCAGGTCGTCGTTCATCGGGCAGCCGGCGGCGCCCGCCACGAGCTCGGCGGTCTGGTGGCAGCGTGCGAGGGGGCTCGTGAGCACCAGGTCGGGGCGCACGCCCAGTGCCACCAGCCCCTGGGCCGCGAGGCCCGCGCGTTCGAGCCCCTCGGGGGTGAGGCGCCGGGCCGCGTCGCCGTCCGGGTGGTCGTCCTCGGCCACCCCATGGCGCATGAGCACGAGCGTGGTCATGAGATGGGGGGCACCTGGCCCACGAGCAGCGCCGAGAACACGACGATCACCAGGGTGATGGCGATCTCCACCCAGGCGTTGCGGCGCACCAGCGCCAGGGTGGCGGTGTTGGGCGGGCCCGGCACGCGGCGCAGGGCGCTCACCACGCGCCGCGCGCGCAGCGCCAGCACGATCGCCACGGCGAGCAGTCCGATCTTCACGAGGATCGTCCACCCGTAGGAGGTCTCCCACAGGTCGGCCGGCGAGCTCATCTCGCCGAACGCGCGCACTACGCCGCTCAGCACGAGCAGGGCGACGGCGATCACCGCCAATGCGGAGAAGCGCGCGAGCGACAGCCCGCCCGCCGTGCGCCCGCCCGTGCCCGCCACCCGCGGCAGGCGCAGCAGGAACACGGTGACGATGCCCAGGCCGCCGATCCACGCGCTGGCCATGGCGGCGTGCAGGGCGTCCACCGGAACCTGCAGCGCGGGCATCGCGGTGGTGGACGCGTGGCCCTGCGCCGAGAGCGATCCGATCGCGACCAGCGCCGGCACCAGCATCACGAGCATGGGCACGAGGCCCCCGTCGGCATCTTCCGGTTTCGGCGCGTCATCGCTGCGGTACTCGGCCAGGAACCTCCACACGCCCAGCGCGAACAGCACGAACAGCGCGAGGGTGCGCACCTGCAGCAGGTCGCCGAACCGGGTGTCCGCCAGCACGCGCACGATGCCCGCGGGGTCGGCCAGCGCGCCCCACACGCTGGTGCCCATCGAGGCCGCGGTCTTCACCACGAGCACGAAGGCCTCGCCCACCAGCGCCACGAGCGCCAGCGTACCGAAGCCGATCCACCAGGCGTCGCGGGCCCACGAGAGCGCCGCGTCGCGCTCGCCGTCGGGCATGCGCGGCGGGGGGCGCCAGGCGGCGCGCCACACCAGCACCCGGAACAGCAGCAGCGCCAGCAGGCCGCCAATGCCCACCAGCTCGACCCAGCGCGCGCCCACCGACCAGGCGGATGTCTCGGTGGGTCCGGTGCCGCCGCCGGGGCCGCCCAGGTATGGCGCGGCCAGCGGGACGTCACCCACCGCGAACACCGACGCCCCCGGGATGATGTGGCCATCTGACGACACCACGCGCCAGCGCACGGTGTACGAGCCCGGCGCGAGCCGCGGGGTGAGGGGCACCTCGATCACCGCGGCGTTGCCCTGCTGCACGGTGCCCGGTCCGCTGGTCACCGGGTCGCCGCGGCCGTCCACCACCGTGAGGTCCGACTGCTGCAGCAGCTGGACGGGCTCGGTGAAGCGGATCTCCACGCGGGCGGGCCCGGAATCGAGCCGCGCGCGATCGGCGGGGGAGATCTGCTCGACAAGGGCGTGTGCCATCGCCCCGGGCGCGAAGGCCAGCGCCGCGAAGAGCGCGACGGCCAGTGCCGCGAGGGCCCTCGTGAGTGGCGTGGCGGGGAATCGCACGGCCCCGCAGGCTAGCCTGCTGCGGTCAGCCGGAGAGAGCGGGGGAAGTGACGTGAGCGGGATCGTCGAGGGCAAGCGGGCGCTGGTGGTGGGGGTTGCCAACAAGCGCAGCATCGCGTGGGCCATCGCCAGGCGGCTCGATGAGCAGGGCGCCCACGTGGCGCTCACCTTCCAGGGCGAGCGCGTGGAGAAGGACGTCCGCAAGCTGGCCGACGAGCTGTCGAACGGCCCGGTGCCGGTGCTGCCCCTGGATGTCACCGACGACGCGCAGCTCGACGCCGCCGTGGCAGGCACGGCGGACGCGCTGGGGGGCATCGACATCCTCGTGCACGCGGTGGCCTTCGGGAAGGTGGAGGACCTCGGGGGACGCTTCATGGACGTCTCGGACGATGGCTTCCAGCTGGCGCTCGACGTCTCGTCGTGGTCGCTCAAGCGACTGGCCGAGCGCGTGGAGCCCCACATGCGCGAGGCCGGGGGTGGCGCGATCGTCACGATGAGCTACGTGGCCGCCGAGCGCGCGGTGCCGGGGTACAACGTGATGGGCATCGCGAAGTCTGCGCTCGAGAGCATCGTGCGCTACCTGGCCTGGGACATGGGCCCCGACAACGTGCGCGTGAACGCCCTCTCGGCCGGCCCCGTGCGCACCCTCGCCGCCCGGGGCATCCCGGGCTTCGGCGACATGGTGGACAACGCCACCGAGCGCTCGCCGCTGCGCCGGCCCATTGACGCCGACGAGGTGGCCGACGCCGCGCTGTTCCTGTGCTCGGACCTCGCGCGCGCGGTGACCGGCGAGACCCTGCACGTGGACGCCGGCTACCACGCGATGGCCATCTGAGCAGCACCGTGCGCATCGGGGTGGTGGCGGACACCCACGTGGGCGAGGTGCTGCCCGCTCTGCCGCCCGAGGTGCCGGCCGCCCTTGCGGAGTGCGACCTCATCCTGCATGCCGGGGACATCACCTGCATGAGCGTGATCGATGAGCTCGAGCGCATCGCGCCGGTGGTGGCCGTGCAGGGCGACCACGATCGCCTGGCCGGCATCGACCTGCCGCGCGAGCGCGTGGTGCGCGTGCGCGGGCGCAGCATCGGCCTGGTGCATGGCCGCCGCACGCGGGCCATCGAGATGCCCGCGGCCGGGTTGAGCCTCGCCCGCCGCCGCGCGGTGCTGCTGGGGCTCCATCGCCACATGGCCCGCCGCCTGGGCCCGGTGGACCTCATCGTGCATGGGCACCTGCACATGCCGGTGGACACCGTCGTGGGGGGCACGCGGGTGTTCTCGCCGGGGGCCGTGTACATACCCGAGGAGCGCGACGCCAGCGAGCGCACCGGCGTGAAAGGGCGTGCATACATGCGGTTTCGGGCCGGGATGACGGACGACGAGCGGGCCGCCGCCGTGGGCATCGTGGAGGTGGGCCCCGAGGGCCTGCGCGTGCGGCGCGTGCTGCTGCGTGACGTCCGGGCCGACGGCTAATTTGAACCCACGGAACCCCGACGCGGGAGCAGTGCCGAGATGACCGCAGATGTCGCCTATCAGTTCCGCAACGCGCATGAGGAGCTCGAGCGCGCCATGGCCGATTACCTGGCCATCTCGCGTGGCTCGCACCTCTATGCAGACGCCGAGGCGCATGCCGCGGCCGAGCAGAAGGCGTGGGAGCGGATGATGACCCTGCGTGATCGCGCCGACGCGGCCACGCCCGTCTAGGCGGGGATCTCCACCACTACCGTCGTGCCCGCGCCCGGGTGCGATTCCAGCGTCGCCGTGCCGTCGAGCAGGGCCACGCGCTCGCGCAGGCCCGCCAGCCCCAGGCGGTCGGTATCCGCATCGGGGTCGAAGCCCACGCCGTCATCCTCGATGATCACCCTCACGCGGCCGGGGAGCTTTCGCACCAGCACGCTCGCGTGATTCGCGCGCGCGTGGCGCTGCACGTTGGTGAGCGCCTCCTGCACCACCCGGAAGACGGTGATCTCGGCCTCCTCGCCGAGCTCGGGCATGTCCTCGACAGAGACGTCGACCGCGATGCCCGGGTCCACGCGCAGGCGGTCGGCCTGGCGCTCGATGGCGCTGGCGAGGCCATGTTCCTCGAGGCCGGACGGGCGCAGGCGCAAGGCGAGGTCGCGCAGCGCGGTGGTGGCCTCGGCGAGTGACCGACGGGCGGCGGCCAGGCGCTCGCGGCCGTCGTCGTCCACGTGCTCCTCGAGGGCCCGCATCTCGAGGGCGATCGCCGCCAGCACCTGGCCGGTCTCGTCGTGCAGCTCGCGCGCCACGCGCACGCGCTCGGCCTCCTGCGCCCGGATGGCCCGGCGGTGCCCCTCGGCCGCGGCCTTCTCGCGCTCGCGCGCCGCCGCGAGCGCAGCCGACTCGGCCAGGCGCGCCCGGTCGTCGGCCGCCGACCGCGCGTTGGCGATGGCCACGGCGGCCTGGGCCGCGAGCACCACGGCCAGGCGCTCGTCCTCCTCGCTGAAGGCGCCGGTCTCGCGATCGGTGAGGTAGAGGTTGCCGTACACCTCGTCGCCCAGCACCACCGGCACGCCGAGGAACGTCTGCATGGGCGGGTGCCCGGCCGGGAATCCCGCGGACGACGGGTGCTCGCCGATGCGCTCCACGCGGAGGGGCCGGGGATCGGTGATGAGGCGCCCGAGCAACCCGCGCCCCCCGGGCAGGCGTCCGATGTTCATGGCGGTGAGGTCATCGATGCCCGACCAGAGGAAGCGGGCGAGGTCGTCACCCGAATCCGACAGCACGCCGAGCGCCGCGTAGCGGGCCCCCACCACGCGCCGTGCCGACTCCAGCAGGCGCTGCAGCACGGTGTCGAGTTCGAGCCCGCTGCCGATTGCCATGCCGCTCTCCACCAGCCGCGAGGTGCGCTCCACGGCGCGGGCGCCGGCGATTCCCATGCCGGCCACCAGCGCGAGGCGGGCGATCGGCTCGGCCACCACGGGGTCGAGCGCGGCATCGGGGGCGGCGCGCACCACCAGCGCGGTGTCACCTGCTCCGGCGGGCCCCACCTCGGCGGCGATGGCCGCCACGCCGTGCTCGCCGGCCTCCTCCGCCGGCCGGCCCGCCGTGATGGCCGCCTGCGCCAGCAGGGCATCCGGCCCGGAGCCGTCGGCGGTCACGAGCCCAGCCCACGCGCACGAGGCCAGCGACATGGCCTCGGTGATCACGGCCTGCTCCACGGCATCCGGGGGCGCACCACCCGCCACCAGGCCCCACACGCGCGCGAGCCCGCGATCCTCCGCCGCGGGCTCAGCCCGCGTCGCCACGCTCCCGCTCCGCGCGTCGCGCCTCGCGCTCCTGGTCGGCCTCCACCATGGCTGCGAACCGCGCGATGACGTCTTCGGGCACCGGCCCGTCGGGCGGCTCCTCGATCTCGATGTAGGGGCGCGGCGCCAGTGGGGCGGGGGCGTCATCGGCCTCCGGTGCGATGACCGGAACCTCGCCCGTGGCCGAGACGTCATCGGTGCCCACCTCATCGGCCACCTCATCGGCAAGCCCCTTGTGCTCGCCCGTGGCCGCGAGCTCATCGTCCGCGATCACCTCGAGCTCCCCGGTGGCCTCGATGGCTTCCGGGGCGCTGACGTCGTCGGCCACCACCGCGGCCACGGCCACCACTGCCTCCGGGGCCGATGGGGGCGCCGGGGGCGCCGGGGCGTCGGGCGTTGCCGCCGCATCCGTCGCAGGCGCGACCTCCTCGACCGCGACCTCCTCGACCTCGATCTCCTCGACCTCGATCTCCTCGATGGGCTCGCCCAGGGCGCCGATGCTGGCGCCCAGCGGGGTGACGGTCTCGTCGAGGATCCCCGGTGCGGTGTCAGCCGGCAGCTCCGGCATGGGGACGTCCGCCACCTCCACGCCGTCATCCTCGATGACGATGCGGTAGCGCTCGACGTGGGGGGCATGCACGAAGAGGATGCGCCTCCACTCGTCCTGGCCCGCCTGCTCGGCGGCGCCCATGCTGCGGAAGCGGCCCACCTCGCTGCGCTGGGCCTCGGCAGGGCTGCCGGGCACGCCCACGACCACCACGAGGAAGCGCTTTCTCAGACCCATCGCCGCCATGCTACCCCGCGCCTCGGCAGGCGCGGGGCCACGGGGCATTCGTCCGATTACTCTGGCGCTGTGAGCACCGGACCCTTCAGCCACGTGGTGGCGTGCGTCGACGAGTCACCGGCCACCGAGGCCGTGGTGCGGCTTGCCCTGCAGGTACGCGCGGACGGTGGAAGGCTCTCCGTGGTGCACGTGATGGGAGGGCCGCCGTTCAGCGAGTCGTTCCTCGCAGCCATCGGCACCGCCTTCGGCGGCTCACCGCTCGGCGACAATGCGGTTGCGCACCGCGAGATCGCCCAGGGGCTGCTCGAGGTGGTGTGCGAAGACATCCCGGGCGCGGAGCCGGTGCTGCTCGACCCGCACGACGCCGACTCGGCACCCGACGCCGTGGTGCGCTGGGCTGACGACAACGATGTGGACGCCATCGTGGCGGCATCGCACGGCGACCCCCTCGCGCGCATGGCGAAGTTCGTGGGCTCGTTCAGCGGCTACCTGGCCCGGCACGCGTCGTGCCCGGTCATCCTCATGCCGCCGGGCACCGCGTCCGACGGCGACTAGCGCGGGCTAGTCCCTGGGCGGACGGGGGAAGAATCCGCTCGTGCGCCGCACGTACTCCGCGTAGCCGGGTCGCCGCTCGGCGATGTCCTTCTCGAGCAGGCCTGCGCCCGACACCTTCACGAGCAGCACGGTCATGAGGATGGGCCCGGCGAAGCCCCACGCGCCTGCGCCGCTCTCGGCGGCGATGAGGAAGATCCCCCACCACACCATGAAGTCGCCGAAGTAGTTCGGGTGGCGCGTGTAGCGCCACAGCCCGGAGTCGAGCACCTTCCCCTTGTTGGCGGGGTCAGCCTTGAACCGGGCCAGTTGCCAGTCGCCGATGGCCTCGAACCCGAAGCCGATGGCCCACGCCACGCCGCCGGCGGCGGCCAGCCAGCCGAGCCCGCGGTCGGGCACGGCCGCCAGCTGCACCGGCAGCGATACCACCCACATCAGCACGCCCTGCAGCACGAACACGGTGACGAGGCTGATGATCCAGAACGACTTCCCGCGCTTCTCGCGCATGGCGGCGTAGCGGAAGTCCTCCCCCTTGCCGTGGTTGCGCCACGTGAGGTACGCCGACAGGCGCAGGCCCCAGATGGCCACCAGCACGAGGACCAGCAGGCGCCGGCCCTCGTCGCCGTCGCCCGCGACGAACGCCGTGATGGCCACCGCCACGAAGCCGAGCGGCCACACGGGGTCGATCACGCTGGCATCGCGCAGCGCGAGGCTGACAAGCCAGGTGGCAACGACGATCGCCAGGATGACGATCGCCGCCGTGAGCATGATCGCGCCGTATCCGATGGGGGGAGATTCGCACGGCGCGGCCGGATACGCTCGGAGTGTGGAGCCCTGGTACATCCGGCTGGCGGAAGATCACGACGTGCCGCGGCCGGTGCTGCTGGCGGCCATCCGCGCGCGCGTGGCCATGCGCCTGCGCCGCGAGCGGCGCGGCGGCACCGATGCCGAGAGCGAGCGCGCCCGCGCGCTGCGCCGCCGCATGGCGGAGGCGCCCGTGGCCGTGCGCGCCGACGCCGCCAACGAGCAGCACTACGAGGTGCCCGCCGAGTTCTTCGAGGCCTGCCTCGGCCCGCGCCTCAAGTACTCGTCATGCCTCTACCCGCCGGGCGTGGACGACCTCGCCGCCGCAGAGGACGCCATGCTCGCCCTCACCTGCGCGCGGGCCCGCCTGGAGGACGGCCAGGACGTGCTCGAACTGGGCTGCGGCTGGGGGTCGCTCACGCTCTGGATGGCCGAGCGCTACCCGGCCAGCCGCATCACGGCCGTGAGCAACTCGGCCGGCCAGCGCGAGCACATCGAGGGGCAGGCCCGCGCGCGTGGGCTGGCCAACATCAGGGTGATCACCCACGACGTCACCACCCTCGAGTTGCCGGACGCCGCCTTCGACCGCGTGGTGAGCGTGGAGATGCTCGAGCATGTGAAGAACCACCAGGCGCTGTTCGCGCGCATCCAGCGCTGGCTGCGCCCCGATGGGCTGTTCTTCGTGCACGTGTTCACCCACCGCGACATCGCGTTCGAGTTCAGCGAGCACGACCAGAGCGACTGGATCGGCCGGCACTTCTTCACGGGCGGCACCATGCCGTCGGACGACCTCCTGCTGCACGCCGCGTCCGGACGCTTCGCCGTGCAGGACCACTGGCGGGTGTCGGGACGCCACTACGCGCGCACCGCCATGCACTGGGACGACAACCTCGTGGCAAACCGCGACCGGGTGGTGGCCATCATGGAGCGCGACCACCCGGGCGAGGGGGAGAGGTGGTTCCGCCGCTGGCGGTTGTTCTTCCTGGCCTGCGCGGGCCTCTGGGGCTATCGGGGTGGCGACGAGTTCATGGTGTCGCACTACCTCTTCGCCCCGCTGCCGGCCTAGCCCGGCGCGGGTGCCTGCGGCGCGCCCGAGCCGCCGCCGGGCGGCGCCGGGGGAGCCGGGGCTTGGGGCGCTCCGGTTCCGGGCGTGGTGATGGGCGCGGGGGTGACGGGCTCCGGCATGGTGGTGGCCGGCGGCGTGGTGGCGGGCTGGTCGGGTGCGGCCGGGGTGGTGGCGTCCACGCGGAAGCTGCGGGCGTTCATGAGCCCGCTCGGCCAGTAGGTCGGCAGGTAGGTGATGCTCACGCCGCCGCGCCCGCCCGACGAGTGGATGATCCACTTGTTGCCCAGGCTCATCGACATGTGCGATGCCTGGTTCAGCGGCGTGCGCAGGCCCCCGGACCCGAAGAACACCAGGTCGCCGGCCTGCGCCTTGTTCCAGGCGATGCGCTTGCCCCGCTTGCCGACGTTCATCGTGTAGGTGGTGCGCCCGCTCGGCATGTTGATCTGTGCCTCGGCGGCGCGATCGCCCGTGTGCCAGACGTACCAGATGAGCCCGGAGCAGTCGAAGCCCCCGGCGGCCTGGGTGTCGAGCGGGGAGTCGGTGCCGAGCGACTCGCCGCCCCACACGTAGGGGTTGCCCACCAGCGCGAGCGCGCGCTGCACGGTGGGCACGAATACGGGATCGATGGCGGGGATCCTGAACCCCTGCAGGGCGCGCACCGACGCAGGGATGCCGTACTTGCGGATGTACCGCCCGCGCGATGCCATGAGCAGTAGGTCGGCCAGTCGCAGCGGCTGGGAGTCGTGGCGCTCGTACTGGTCGTCGCTCGACGGGTAGTTGCGCCTGAGGCCCGCCTCGCGCGCGGTGATCGACGTGCCGAAGCCGTCGGGCAGCGTGAAGGCGCGACCCCCGCCGTCGCGGAACTGGCCGAGGCGCGCCACGGCCTTGCCCATGCCGAGGCCGAGGGTCCA
>JAGWYY010000084.1 GCA_018969105.1 Acidobacteriota bacterium
GTCACCGGCTGCCACCCGTTCAGCCCGTGGCAGGACCAGCGCATCATCGACACGCCCCACTACGAGCGCGTGGCCGGTGAGCTCGGGTACATCGCATGGATCAACAACACGTGGTCGCAGCACCTCCACGTGGGCCTGCGCGACGCCGACCGGGCCATCCGCGTGTGCACCGCCATGCGCAGCGTGCTGCCGGAGATCCTCGCGCTGTCGGCCAACAGCGCGGTGTACCTCGGGCGGCTCACGCACCTGCACTCCACGCGCACGTCGCTCTTCACGCGATCGTTCCCGCGCTGCGGCATCCCCGATCCCCTGATGGACTTCGACGAGTACGCCGATTTCGTGCGGCTGCTGGAGCGCACCGGGTCGATTGTCGAGAGCACGCAGATCTGGTGGAGCATCCGGCCGCATCACGACTTCGGCACCATCGAGGTGCGCATCGCCGATGGCCAGACCGACCTCGTGGAGGGCATGGGAATCCTCGCGCTGTCACTCGCGCTGGTGGCGCGCTTCGCCGAGGCCTACGACGCCGGCGAGCCGCTTCCCGCCCACCCCGGGCGCCTGCTCGAGGAGAACCTCTGGCGCGCGCAGCGCCACGGTCTGGGCGGCAAGATGATCGACTTCGCCACCGGCGAGGAGCGGTCGACGGGCGACGCCGTGCGCGCCCTGCTGGACTTCACCGCCCCGGTGCATGACCGGCTGGGGCTCGGGCCCTTCCTCGCGGCGGTCCCGGGCATGCTGGAGCAGGGCAACGGCGCCCAGCGCCAGATTCGCGCCATGGAGTCCGGTGAGGACCTCGTGGCGATGCACGCACAGGCCGCCGAGCGCACGCGCGCATCGGCGGAGGAAGCACTCGAGATGATGGGAACGGTGAGCAACGCATGAGCACTGACGAGCCGACGGCGCCCGAGGGCGGCGGGGAGGAGCGCGAGCTCACCCAGGAGGAGATGGTCGCGGCCGAGATGCTGCGGCGCCTCATGACCACCCCGGTGCAGGACGTCGTCTTCCAGACGATGGCCACCTTCACCGACATGGCGGCGATCCGCATGGGCCTTGGCCCGCGCGGCGAGGAGGACTTCGACCTGCCGCAGGCGGGGCTGGCCATCGAATCGCTGCGCGCGCTGCTCGCCGTGACCAACGCCATCATGGGCGAGGAGGCCGCGAAGCCGTTCGCCGAGCCGCTGGCCCAGCTGCAGATGGCCTTTGCAGAGCTCGTGGAGCAGGCAAAGGCGGCCGCGGAGGGCGAGGGGGGAGAGGCCGGTGCCGGTGGCGGTGCGGCGGCGCAGAAGCCCCCGGCCGGCGGCCAGGCCGGTGGCGACCTCTGGACGCCCGGTGGCGCGGAGGGCGGCGGCAAGATCTGGACCCCGGGGGACAAGTAGAGCCCGTGGCCGACCAGCGCGCGGAGATCGGCGTGTTCGGGGGATCGGGCTTCTACTCGTTCCTCCAGGACACCGAGGAAGTGGTGATGGACACCCCGTACGGGGCGCCCAGCGGCACCATCGTGATCGGCGAGGTCGGGGGCAGGCGCGTGGCGTTCCTGCCCCGCCACGGCCATCACCATCAGTACCCGCCGCACATGATCCCCTACCGGGCGAACGTGTGGGCCATGAAGGAGCTCGGGGTCACGCACCTGCTCGGTCCCTGCGCGTCGGGCAGCCTGCAGCCCGACATCGGGCTGGGCGAGTTCGTGGTGTGCGACCAGTACATCGACCGCACGTCCGCCCGCAAGGACACCTTCTACGACGGCCCGCATGCCACGCACGTGAGCGCGGCCGACCCCTACTGCGCCACCCTCCGGGGCCTGCTGGTGGATGGCTGCAAGGAGCTGGGCATCCCCGTGCACGATGGCGGCACCGTGGTGGTGGTGCAGGGTCCTCGGTTCTCCACGCGCGCCGAGAGCAAGTGGTTCAACCACATGGGCTGGCACGCCATCAACATGACCGCCTACCCCGAGTGCCACCTCGCCCGCGAGCTGGAGATCTGTTACGCCAACGTCTCGCTGATCACCGACTACGACGCCGGGCTCGAGGGCATGCAGGGCGTGCAGCCGGTGTCACTCGCCGAGGTGTTCGAGGTCTTCGGGAAGAACAACGAGCGCCTGCGCGACCTGCTCTTCTCGGTGATCCCGCGCATCCCCGGCCAGCAGGACGCCTGCGGCAATGCCCTCGAGGGCGCCGTGATCAGCGACCACTGACCCGGCGGCGGAGCCGGGCGAACTGCACGCGCTGGCCCACCTCGTGGCCCAGCAGCACCATGGGGGCGAGCGCCAGGGCGAGCAGGCCGGGGTGGCCGCCCATGCGCAGGCGCGCCGTGAGCGTGCTGGTGCCGGGCCCCGCCGCGTCGATCACGTAGGCGTATGACACCCGCAGCCGGCCACGCCGGGCGCGCAGCACGGTGACGAGCGAGCGCTCCTCCTCGAGAGACGTCACCACGAAGGGCGGACCGCCCCACGTGGATGCCTCCAGGCGATCGCCGGGCGCGATTCGCTGCAGGGAGGCATCGATCTCGCGGGCGCTCGGTCGCCCGCCGTTGTCGATGAGGTCGATGGAGTACCAGCCGCCGCGGCCCGCGCCGAGCTGGGCGAGCCATGGCCACACGGCCCCGGGGGCGCCGGGCATGGGCGCGCGCATCGTCCGCGTGAGCACGGCGCGGCGCACCAGGCGGTCTCCCGGCAGCCGCGCGCCGGGCTGGCGCACCCCGCGCGCGAGCGCGAGCGCGGCCCCGGTGACGGCCGCGCCCGTGGCGGCGGAGATAGCGGTGCGCGTGGTCATGAGGACTGCATTATCGCCGCTGTCATGGGCAATCGCGCCGCGGTGTCTGGTAGAAAGCCGCGTCGCAGTCGGGGGCCTCGGCCCCTGCGTGCGCATGCCCGGCTGCGTGCCGGGCCCGTATCCCTAGACCTGGAGGCAGTTCTTGGCCGGCTGGCTGTCGGACAACAGTGCATGGGTCGCCCTCGTGTGCGGGCTCATCGCCATCGCATACGGCCTGGGTCTCGCGGCGTACATCCTCAAGCAGCCGGACGGCAACGAGAGGATGCGCGAGATCGCGGCAGCGATCCAGGAGGGCGCCAAGGCGTACCTCAACCGTCAGTACGCGATCATCGGCGTCGTCGCCGTGATCCTGTTCCTCGTGATCGGCTTCCTTGGCAGCGCCGTGGAGTCGTCGCTGCTCGGCTGGAAGGCCGCGATCGGGTTCCTCATCGGTGCCGTGGCGTCCGCCGCGGCCGGCTTCATCGGAATGAACGTCTCGGTGCGCACCAACGTGCGCACGGCCGAGGCGGCGCGGGGCGGCCTCAAGCCGGCCCTGAGCATCTCGTTCAAGGGCGGCTCGGTCACGGGCCTGCTCGTGGTGGGCCTTGGCCTGCTGGCGGTCGCCGGGTACTTCCTGGCGCTCGGCGGCGACAAGGACGCCGTTGCCCCGCTCGTGGGCCTGGCGTTCGGTGGCTCGCTCATCAGCGTGTTCGCCCGTCTGGGTGGCGGCATCTTCACCAAGGGCGCCGACGTCGGCGCCGACCTGGTGGGCAAGGTGGAAGCGGGCATCCCGGAGGACGACCCGCGCAACCCGGCCGTGATCGCCGACAACGTCGGTGACAACGTCGGCGACTGCGCCGGCATGGCCGCCGACCTGTTCGAGACCTACGCGGTCACCACGGTGGCCGTCATGTTCCTGGGCTCGCTGTTCTTCGTGGGCGGCAACTCCATGAACGCCATCCTGTTCCCGCTGCTCCTCGGCGGCGCGTCGATCATCACCTCGATCATCGGCACGTGGTTCGTGAGGCTCGGCAAGAACAGCTCCGTCACCTCGGCGCTCTACACGGGCCTCGGCGTGGCGGCGGTGCTCTCGGCCCTTCTGTTCATCCCGCTTACCAAGTGGATGATGGAGGGCGTGGTTCCGACCGGCGCCAACGGGATCATCCCGGGCGGGTGGGCCAACTACTACTGGGCCGCCCTCATCGGCCTGGGCGTGACCATCCTGCTGGTGGCCATCACCGAGTACTACACCGGCACCATCTGGCCGCCGGTGCGCAGCATCGCCAAGGCGTCCGAGACCGGTCACGCCACCAACATCATCGCCGGCCTCGCCGTGAGCCTGAAGGCCACCGCGCTGCCGGTGATCGTGATCGTGGCCGGCATCGTCAGCTCGTACGAGCTGGCGGGCTACTACGGAATCGGCGTGGCAGTGATGGCAATGCTCTCGCTGGCGGGGATCGTCGTGGCGCTCGACGCCTACGGACCGATCACCGACAACGCGGGTGGCATCGCCGAGATGGCGGAGCTGCCCGACTCGGTGCGCGCGGTCACCGACCCGCTCGACGCAGTCGGCAACACCACCAAGGCCGTCACCAAGGGCTACGCCATTGGTTCCGCCGGCCTGGCCGCGGTCATCCTCTTCGTCTCGTACGTCGAGGAGCTGAAGACGGCGATCGGCAAGGCCGGCGATGCCGCGCTGAACCTGTCGTTCGACCTCCAGGACCCGTTCGTGGTGGTCGGCCTCTTCATCGGCGGACTCATGCCGTTCATCTTCGCCGCCTTCTCCATGGAGGCGGTGGGACGCGCAGGAGCCCAGGTGGTGGAGGAAGTGCGTCAGCAGTTCAAGGAGAAGCCGGGGATCATGCAGGGCACCGAGAAGCCGGACTACGCGCGCAGCGTGCGCATCGTCACGGCCTCTGCCCAGAAGCAGATGCTGATCCCGGGCCTCATCCCGATCATCGTCCCGATCATCGTCGCCTTCATCTTCGGCGTCGAGAACGGGCGCGTGATGCTCGGAGGGCTGCTGCTCGGCGTCATCGTCACCGGCATCTTCGTGGCCATCTCCATGACCTCAGGTGGTGGAGCGTGGGACAACGCGAAGAAGCTGATCGAGGACGGCGAGTTCGGCGGAAAGGGATCCGAGGCCCACAAGGCCGCGGTGACCGGTGACACCGTCGGTGACCCCTACAAGGACACCGCGGGTCCCGCCATCAACCCGATGATCAAGATCGCCAACATCGTGGCGCTCCTGCTCATCCCCTTCCTGGTCTAGGAACGCCGGATCGGGGGCCCGGGAAACCGGGCCCCCGCATCCTGCGGCGTCATGGACGCGCGCGCCACGGCAACGGTCGTTCTCTCGGGGGCGATCCTCGCGCTGGGCGTGGTGCAGATCGCGCGGTGCGCCGCCACCGGCGCCGGCGCGGTGGGCTGGATACTCGGCGTGGCGCTGGTGATCGCCGGCGGCGGGCGCCTGTGGCTGTGGTGGCGCCAGCGGTCGGACTAGGGTTCCGGCGACCTCGAGAGGGGAGAGCGGGTGTTCGTCGTGGTTGTGGGATGTGGCCGGGTTGGTGCCCAGGTGGCGCACGACCTGGTGGAGGATGGTCACGACGTCAACGTCATCGACCAGAACGCCGAGGCGCTGCAGAGGCTGGGCAGCGACTTCCCCGGTGAGTTCGTGCAGGGCGTGGCGCTCGAGACCACCGTGCTCGAGGCGGCCGGGATCGAGCGGGCCGACGCCTTCGTGGCCGCCACGAACGGGGACAACACCAACCTGGTGATCGCCCAGATCGCCCGCGACCGCTATCTGGTGGACTGCGTGATCGTGCGCGTGCTCGACCCCGCGCGCGCGAGGTTCTACGAGGAGAAGGGGCTCGTCACGGTGTGCCCCACCCGCACGGCGATCGACCGCATGTCGCAGGCCCTGCGGGCGTTCGCGGGCGGCGACGGGGAGGGCGGCTGATGTACGCGGTGATCGTGGGCGGCGGAAAGGTTGGCGCCAACGTGGGCCGCGCGCTGTTGCGCATGGGGCACGAGGTATCGATCGTCGAGGCCCGGTCGCAGCGCTTCGCCACGCTGGAGTCGGAGTTCGAGCACATGGCGCGCTACGGCGACGGCACCGAGATCTTCGTGCTCGAGGCCGCCGGCATGGCCCGCGCCGACGTGTGCATCGCCGTCACCGGCGACGACGAGGACAACATCATCATCGGCCAGGTGGCGCGCGACCACTTCGGGGTGGAGAACGTGGTGGCGCGCGTGAACGACCCTCGCAACCAGGAGCACTTCGACCTGCTGGGCGTGGCGCCCACGGTGTGCGCCACCGAGTCGATCCTGTCGCTCATCGAGCACGAGGTTCCGCAGCACTCGCTGGTGCACCTGTTCTCGCTGCGCCGGGAGAACCTGGAGATCCTGGAGATCCAGGTGGTGGAGGGCAGCCGTGCGGAGGGCGTCGCGGTGGCCGACCTGCAGATGCCGCCCGGCACGCTGGTGATCAGCGTGCTGCGCAACCGCGTGGGGCGGGTGGCGTCGCCGGACACCGTGCTGGGCCCCGGCGACCAGGTGGTGGCCATCGCCGAGCCGGGGCAGGACTCGGCGCTGATGGAGCTCTTCGCGTCCGAGTAGCCCCCGGCGCCACTGCTACGGTGCAGCCATGTCGAACGATGTGCCGTCCACCAAGCTCCCCCGCAACGGCCACGCCCCCAAGCTGGGCCCCGACGAGACCGTGCTGAAGAAGACCAGCACCGACCTCAACAACGGGTGGCTGGGGCGCCACGGGCAGCTGTACCTCACCGACGACCGCATCCTCTACGTGCCCACCCCCCTCGACCACCTGCTGGGGGCCAAGCGGCGGGAGATCCCGCTCGAGGACATCCGCGCCGTGGAGCGCTGGCCGCTCTCGCCCCACGAGATCCCGCGTGGGGCCAAGCGCCCGCGCCTGTTCATCGACACCGCCGAGACGCGCTACATCTTCCTGCCGTCCGACCTCGACGGCTGGTTCGACCTCATCCAGCTGGTCTTCTACAAGCGCGACAAGGAGAACCCCGGCGCGGGCCGCCCGGAGTTCCGCCGCACGGGCGTCGAGAACGGCCTGCTCATCACGGTCGCGGCGCTGGAGTCCGACTGACGCGCTAAAGTCCCAAAAGTCATCTGACTTTTGGGGGTTTTCCGTGATCAACGTGAGTGACCGCAGCCGGGTGGCCGTGCTCGCCCTCGCGGAGCTCGCGTCGCGCGGGGGCAGCGGCCCCGTGCCGATCCTCGAGGTGGCCGAGTGCCGGGGCATCCCCGCGCATCAGGTGGAGCAGGTGTTCGCGTCGCTCCGCCGCGCGGGCCTGCTGCAGAGCCAGCGCGGGGTGAAGGGCGGCTACACGCTGCGGCGCGACCCGTCGGAGGTCACGGTGCTCGAGGTGGTGGAGGCCGTGGACGGGCCCATCGGCGGAAGCGACGACCCCCAGGGGTGCCCCGTGGCCATGATCTGGGCGCAGGGCGCCGACCGGCTGTCCGACGCCTTCCGCGAGGTCACGGTGAGGGACGTCGCCGAGCGCGAGGCGCGCAGCGCCGAGGCGCCGATGTTCCACATCTAGGTGGCCGCCCCGCCGGTCATCGGCATCGCGTGCGCCGTGCTGCGCGCGCAGTGGGGCCCGTGGGACCAGCCCGCGGCCGTGGTGGCCGCCGACTACGTGCGCCAGGTGCAGGCCGCGGGGGGCATCGCGATGGTCGTGCCCCCGCAGTCGAGCGACCCCGGCGAGGTGCTCGACCGCATCGACGGCCTCATGCTCACGGGCGGCAACGACCTCGAGGCAGCGCTCTACGGAGCCGAGCCCCACGCCGAGGCGGAGGCGCCCGACCCGCAGCGCGACGCCTGGGAGTTCGCCCTCGTGCGCGCGGCCATCGCCCGCGACATGCCGTTCCTCGGTATCTGCCGCGGCATGCAGGTGATGAACGTGGCCTACGGCGGCACCCTTACCCAGCACCTCCCCGAGTCGCTCGGCACCACCGACCACCGGCGCACGACCGGCAGCTTCGACGGCAACGACCACCTCGTCGACCTCGAGGAGGGCTCGCTTGTGGCGCGCGCCGCCGGCGAGGTGGTGCACTCCGTCCCGAGCCACCACCACCAGGCCGTGGCCGATCTGGG